>NZ_JANMWL010000287.1:0-2636 GCF_031393925.1 Methylibium sp.
TGCAATGGCTGCAATGGCGCCATCGGCAAGGCTGATGGAGTTGCCGATGGCCGGCGCGCTTGCGGTTTCCTCTCCGTCGTTGATTCAGCGCGTCATGGCACGCCGGATGGCGTAACTCGCCGCGTCCACCAGCGCCACCAGCAGCAGCATGGCGCCGAGCACGCTGGCGGTCTTGCCCATCTGGAACAGGCCCATGTGAAAGGCCAGCATCTGGCCCAGGCCGCCGGCACCGACCACGCCCATCACGGCGGCGGCGCGGATGTTGTTCTCCCAGCGGTAAAGCGTGTAGCTCATGAGCTGCGGCGCGATCTGCGGCAAGGTGGCGTAGAGAAGGACGCGCACCGGGCCGATGCCCTGGGCGCGCAATGCATAGGCCGGGCCATCGCTGGCGTTCTCGATTGCCTCGGCGAACAACCGCCCGAGCACGCCGCTGGTGTGTACCGCCAGCGCCAAGGTGCCGGCAAACGGGCCGAGGCCGGCCGAGATGAGCAACAGCGCGGCCCACACCAGCTCGGGAATGGCGCGCAGCGCATTGAGCAAGAGGCGCGTCGGCGCGCGCCAGAGGGCACGGTCTGCGGCGTGCGTGCGGCTGGCCGGCAGCGCCAGCAAGAGGCCGAACACGGCCGCCAGCACGGTGCCGAGTGCCGACATCGCCAAGGTCTCGATCGAGCCGGCCAGCAAGCGGCGCAGGAACGGCGGCGACAGGTCGGGCGGGAAGAACTCGCCGACAAAGCGGCCCATGTCGGACAGCGCCTGCAGCGAGAAAAAGGCGTGCCATTGCAGGTCGAGGCTCCAGAAGCTGGCGACCACCAGCAGCAGCACGCCGAGCGTGAACCAGCAGGCCTTGCAGCGCGCGTCGAACAGGCGCGCCGGCAAACGGTAAGGCGGGTTGGCGGCGGGGCGCGGGTCCATGCTCAATGGCGCCGCTCGCGCGCCGGGTACGTCGGCCGATCCCCCGAGGGGATGCGGGCCGGCTTGGGAGCGGCCCGGCGCTCGGTCCGCGCAGCAAGTGTTGACACAGGATGTCTCATGTCGTGCGACGCCGCCTCAACCGAGCGCGCGGCGCAGGAAGCTGCTGGTGCGATCGGCCAGCCACACCAGCGCCACGAACACCAGCAGCATGGTCGCGACCTCGCCGCCGGCAAACATCTTCATCGAACTGTCGAGCTGCTGGCCCAAGCCGCCCGCGCCGACGAAGCCGAGCACCACCGACGAGCGGATCGCACATTCCCAGCGGTACACCGTGTACGAGGACAGCTCGGCGGCGTTTTGCGGCAGCAGGCCGTAGAAAAACGCCTGCAGGCGACCGCAGCCGTTGCGCAGCAGGTTGACGCTGACCGCGGCGTCGCCGCTTTCGAGGATGTCGCCGTAGACCTTGCCGAGCATGCCGCCGTAGGTGAGCGCGATCGCCAGCACGCCGGCGGTCGGGCCGAGGCCGACCACGCGCACGAACACGAGCGCCCACACCAGCTCGGGAATGCTGCGCAGCGCGATCAGCCCCCAGCGCAGCGCCTGGCGCAGCAGCGCCGAGTGCGTCGACATGCGCCCCGACAACGCCGAGATCGACAACACGCGCGCCGACAGCAAGGTGGCCGGCAGCGCGATCACGAGGCCGAGCGCGATGCCGGCGGTGGCGATGGCCACGGTGCGCCAGCTCTCGCGCGCCACCATCAGCAGGAAGTCGGCGCCGTGCGCGGGCGGAATAAAGGCGCCGAGGAAGCGCAAGGTCGCCTCGCTGCTCGGGCCACCGAACAACAGCCAGGGGCGGAACTCGGTGGCCACCAGCAGCGGCCACATCAGCAGCGCCGCGGCCACCAGCCAGAACACGCGGCCGTGCCAGGCCGGGTCGCGCAGCGGCGGCGCCGCGCTCACTCGAGCAGCCTTCGCGCTGCGCGCTGTCCCGCCAGGCGGGAGCATTCGCCAAGAGCCACGCAAGTGGCCCCTTCGTGGCCCGCGCGGCCGTGCGGGCTCATCGGCAATGCAGGCCGGCCGGCAAGGCCGGGCTCGGCCGGTCGAGCGCCGGCGCGGGCGCGCCTTCGAGTTCGTCCTCGTGCTGCGCATAGAGGCGCATCAGGCGCTCACGGGTGACTTCGCGCGCCGGCAGGTCGAACGCCACCACGCCTTCGCGCAGGCCGACGATGCGCGGGAAGCTCGCCAAGGTGATGTCGACCTGGTGCATGGATGCAAGCAAGCTCACGCCGCGCGCGCGCGCCTCTTCGATGAGCGTTGCCAGCGCCTGCTGAGCGCGCGTCGGGTCGAGCGCCGACAGCGGCTCGTCGATCAGCCACAGCGAGGCGGGCGCGAGCAGCGCGCGCGCCAGGCCGACCCGCTGGCGCTCGCCGCCGGAGAGCCGGTCGACGCGCTCGAACAGCTTGTCGGCCAGGCCAAAACGCTCGAGCGCGGCATGCGCGCCTTCGATGTCGATCGGATAGAACAGCGAGCGCAGGCTGGCCGCCAGGCTGAGCGCCGGCAGGCGCGCGGCCAGCACGGCGGTGATGACACGCTGGCGCGGCGGCAGCGGCGGCGTCTGCGGCGCAAGGAACAGATGCCCGCGCAGGCGCTGCAAGGCGCGCACCGGTTGCATCCACGGGTCGGTGCCATCGAGCGCGACCTTGCCCGAGCGCGGCTTCAAGGCC
>NZ_JANMWL010000008.1:0-3470 GCF_031393925.1 Methylibium sp.
GGAGCGCGACAGGTGTCGCTCGCGCAGGAGGTGCAGCAGATACCGCTGCACTTCCCCGGCCGTCAGGCTATCGGGACTGCGACGATAGTGGCGCGCCAGCCGCGCCACAGCGTCGATGTAAGCCTCCTGGGTGCGCTCGGCCATCCCGCGCAGCACCAGCGCGTCGAGCATGCGTTGCCGAAGTGGGCTCATCTGCGTCTCCTCGATCGTTGCGCGGGCACGTGCCCGCGTCGATCAAGGTAAGACTTCCACTCCCGGTGCGCTCTGATCGCGAATGCCAACCACCGCGCCAGCGGTTTAGTTCAACCAGATATCGGGCGCAGTTCTGCTGCGTAACACGGCGGTTCGCACAGCAAATCTGCTGCGTAACACGGCCCGCTGCTGCGTATCCAGGACCGGCCGGCCGCCCGCCAAGGTGCTTGCGCTCTGGCTTGCACGCCTTCATACTGTACAAAACAACAGTCTTCTGCTTCCTTGTTACGCAGCATGTCCAGTCCTCCCCTTGCCGGCGCTGCAGTCGCCTCGTCTGTTGCACCAGATGCGCGAGCGGATTCGTTATCTGCACTGCAGCTTACGTACCGCGCAGGCCTACGTCCATTGGGTTCGGACCTTTGGATCTCGCCTTTGACTGCCTGACGTGGTGACGTCGTTGCGCGGTCGGTCGCAGCGTGGCCGCACCCTCTCCCTGGCCCTGGCCCTGGCCCTGGCCCTGGCCCTGGCCCTGGCCCTGGCCCCGGCTCGACCTCAGTCGGCCTCTTCGAGCGGCAGCCAGCCGGGCGGCGAATCGGGATCTTTGGCGCGCTTTTCGAGCGGCTCGCGCAAGGCGCGGGCCTCGTCGATGAACTGCTCGGCGCTGACCGGTGGCACCAGCCGCAGCACGGGCGGCCCGAGCGTGCTGAGGTAGAGCGGTGCGAACCAGCGGTCGTTGCGCTGGTGGTTGAGCGCGAGCTTGAGCGAGCTGCCGACCACCAACAGGATCATGAAACCGACCGCGAGCGCCTGCCGGCGCGCCGGCAGCACGAGGCTCAGGTGGCCGTACACGAGCACAGAGGCGAGCGCCAGGTTGAGCAGTTCGCCGCTGCGCGCAAGCCACTCCCAAGACAGCGCAAACGCCAGCAGTGGCAGCAGCGCGTCCTGCGCCTGCAAGACCAGCACGACGATCAGCGCCCAGCGCAGATGCGCGAGAAAGTCGAAGTGGCGCGCAAACAGCTTGGAGCCCACCGCCCACAGGAAGCACCACACGCCCAGCACGAACGGCAGGCCCACGAGCACCGGCAGGTAGCCGCTCAGCGGGTCGCCGGGGTCGCTTTGCAGCCAGCGCTCGCCGAGCAGCCAGGCCACGAGCAGCGCCAGGCCGAGCGCGAGCCAGCGTAGCTGAACGGGTGGCAGCGCGGCCCACGGCAGCTCGGCGGGCAGCGCCTCGCCGGCCAGCCGCAGGCGCAGCCGCGTGCGGCCGATTTGCCACTCGGCGCCGCTGGCGACCTGGGCCGTGGCACCGGCGGCCAGCAGCGCACCCTTCAGGCGCAGGCCGTTGCGGCTGGCGCCGACGGTGAGCGTGGCCGGCGTGCCGGCTTCGCTTGCCACGCCGCCATCGAGCGTGGCGTGGTGGGCGGCGGCATGCGGATCGTCGAGCACGACGTCGCAGTCGAGCGCGCGACCGATCGTGACCGGCCAGCGCGTCACCGGCACGCGGTGCGCCACCGCGCCGTCGCGGTCGAGCAGTTCGACCAGGCCCAGGCGTGGCGCGTGCGGGCTCATGGCTTGTCCTTGCGCGCAAAGCCGCCGAGGTAGTGCTCGGCCAGCTTCATGGCGTTGTCGAAGCTCACGCCGCGCGCGTCGAGCCGGCCTTGCGCGCCGATGGTGGCCTGGTCCAGGGTGGCGACCAGCACGCCCAGGTCATAAAGGCCGGTGAGCCGCTTGTAGGCCGACAAACACAGCACCGCGCGCAGCGGCAGGCCTTCTTGGCTGATGAAGCGTTCGCTGCAACGCGGGGCGGTGAATTCCTTGCTGTCGCGGCGATCGAAGCTCTCGTTGCGAAAGCTCGCGCCGTAGCGCTCGGTGAAGCGCAGCATGCCGAGCTTGCGACCGTCGTAGGCCTCGTGGCGCACGCCCAGCGAGCCGGTGATGAGCGAGCCGCTCACGAACACCTGGCTGTCCATTGCGCAGTCGGAGCGCTCGAATTCCAGGCCCTTCGAATCAGCCGGCGTGCTGCGCCCCCAGCAACGCATGAAGGTCTCCTGCGGCACCGGGATGCGGTAGAGCGCATGGCCGGCGCTGCGCCATGGCTGCTGCATGAAGCGCTGCGTCACCGCGTCCTGGTGGGCGAGCAACTGCGCCGTCAGTTGCGGATAAACCGGCGCGGTGATCGGCGCGGCGTTGCGCGCGCGCTCGAGCAGAGCCTGGGCAAATGCGGACGGCACCAGAAAGCTCACCTGCTGGCCGTCGCGCCGCGTCGCCACGTTGATGCCCATCACGCGGCCCTGCTCGTCGAGCGCCGGGCCGCCACTCATGCCCGAGTTGAGCGCGCCGCCAAAGAAGATGCTCGGGTAGAAGCTGCGCTCGACCAGTCCGTTGTAGGTGCCCTCGAGCACCGCGAAGCCGACGTCCAGCGGATTGCCGAGCGAGTAGATGCGCTCGCCCCGCGACAGCGGCTCGCTGGTCGGGCGAAACGCGAGCGGCGTGCCGATCGACAGGGCGGGCGCACCGGCCTTGCCGGCGCCGCTCGCCGGCAACGCCTTGACCAGCGCCAGGTCATGGATCGCGTCGAAGCCCAGCAACTGCAGCGAGCCCTCGCGGCCGTCGACGCGCGTGTAGGTCAGGCGGTAGCGCTCGGGCTGCAGCGCCACCTGGCTCACGACGTGGTAGTTGGTGAGGATCAGCCCGTCGTCGCTGACCAGGAAGCCCGAGCCGACCGACGCCTGGCTGTCCTGGTCCTTGAGGAGGGTGCGCACCTGCAGCAGCTGGCCGCGGGCGCGCTCGTAGAGCCGCTGGGCCGACACCGACACCGGCGCGGGGGGCGCCGACGCGGCCGCTTCGGCGGCATGCGGTGGCGGTGGCGGTAACGGTGGAGAGATGGGCGTCTGGGCGCGGACTGCGCTGCTCGCGATCGCGAACATGGCGAACAGCAGCGGCACCGTGCGACAGCGCCAACTGCTGGGTCGCGTCATGCGGCGCATTCTAGGCAGGTGCCACTTGGCATCCGCCGCGCAGCGGCCGCTGTGATCTGTCGCGCCACGCCCTCAGCTGGCCGACGCAGAGGCGCTCCCGAGCGTTGCCCCGCTTCCGCCCGCACCCTGGCGTGATCTATGCTTGAAGGCAAGGAGTGCATGCATGGACGTGCTACAGCTCGATGTGTCCGGTCGCCCGCAGGCCTGGATCACCGCCAAGGAAGCGGCGGTGCTCTACGCCAGCGATGGCGTGGCCTGGACGCTCGGCGACGCACGCGTGGTGCTGCGCGGGGGCATCCAGCG
>NZ_JANMWL010000025.1:0-2010 GCF_031393925.1 Methylibium sp.
CTCACCACGCCCGAGCAGCGCTTTCTGGCCACGCGGCCCATCTACGAAGCGACGATCAAGGCCGGGTTCATGCGGCGCCTGATTCCGCAGCCCTTCGGCGGGCAAGGCACGGGCCTCATGGACATGGCCATCGTCACCGAAGAATTCCATGCGGTCGACGTCAACGTCTCGCTCACCTTGCTGGCCACCCTGCTCGGCCTGATGCCGCTGTTCATCGCCGGCTCGACTGAGCAGCGCTCGAGCTTCATCGCGCCGTTTCTCGAGCCGCGCGGCACGCCGCTGGCTGCGCTGGCCTACAGCGAGCCCGGCGGCAGCGCCAACTTCGCCTCGCCTGCGCCCGGCGAAGGCGTGCGCACCACCGCCACGCTCGACGGCGACGCGTGGGTGCTGAACGGCGAGAAGAAGTGGGTGTCGGGCGCCGTGGGCTGGGACGGGCGTGGCGCCGACTTGCTGTGCGTGGTCTGCCGCACCGACCGCGCGGCACCGCCGGAGCGCGGCATCTCGGTGCTGGCAGTGCCGCGTCCCGAGCGCGGGCTGGTCGCGCTCCCCTGCATCGACACCCTCGGCAGCCGCGCCCACCTGAGCCCGCAGCTTCGCTTCGAAGGCATCCGCGTGCCCCGCGGCAACATCATCGGCGCCGTCGGCGGCGGAAAAGACATCGTCGATGCCAGCTTCACCGGCACCGCGGCACTGGTGGGCATCATGGGTGTGGGCCTGATGCGCGCGGCCTTCGATTTCGCTTTGAACTTTGCCAAGACCGAAAAGCGCGGCGGCGTGGTGCCGATCATCGAGCACCAGGCCGTCGGCTACGCGCTGGCTGACGCCAAGACCAGCATCGAGGCCGCGCGCTACCTGGGCTGGAAGGCCTGCCACGCGATGGACGTGCAGGCGCCGGGTGCCTTCGAGCTGGCGCTGCAGTCCAAGATCTTTGGCTCCGAAGCGGCCGTCAAGGTGATCACCGACCTGATGCGCGTGGTCGGCATCGACAGCTACGACCACGCACTGCCGCTGGCCGGCCTGCTGCAAGACGCCATCGTGTTGCCGCTGTTCGACGGCGGCAACATGGGCGTGCGCCGGCGCCAGTTGCACGGCCTCTTGATGAGCCCGGGCTACGACCCCTTGACAGCAGCCGGGACGGCGTGAGCCGGCCGCAACATCGCCCGGCGCTGGCGCGTCCTCACGCGTTCGCCGGCCACAGGCCCTGCAAGTACGGCTCGATGTCCGGCGCAATCGCCTCGTGGGCGCGCAGGCGATTGAAGTGCGTCAGCGCCCGTGAAGACCCCGCCGCGACTGCATCATCTGGGTGTCGCGGGCAAACAGCAGGCCGGCATCGAGAAAGCCGTCGATCCGCGACGCGGTGTAGGGGTCGCTGCCGTACAACTGCATGCGCGCGGCGCCGAGCCGGGCGACCGCACGCATGATGCTGTTGGACTCGAAGATGCCGATGCGGCCGTCGGGGCTGAAGGCGGCGGGCACGTCACCGAAGGGATGCGCGTGAAGAAACGCATCGGTCTTGTAGAGCCGGGTCGTGGGTGGCGTTCAGGTGTGCGTCATCAAGGGGTGCAGCACCAGGCCGAGCAGTGCGGCCACGACAACGATGAGCGGCTCGGGCAGCTTCTTGAAGCGCCACAGCAGCGTCGCCGTGGTGATGGCCAGCGCGGCAGTGACCCAGTCGGAGATCGAGCGCTGGGCGATCACGATCACTGCACCTGCCAACGCTCCGACCGCGGCGGCCGTCACGCCATCGACGAAGGCGACGATGCCCGGGTGCTTGCCGTGCTTCTTGAACCAGGGCGCAGGCAATACGGTCAGCAGGTAACACGGCGCGAAGGTGGCCAGCGCGGCAACGACGGCACCCCAGAAGCCAGCAATCAGGTAGCCGATGAAGCCGGTGGTGATGACGACCGGACCCGGCGTGATCATCGCGACGGCCACCGCGTCGACAAATTGACGGTCGTTGAGCCAGTGATGTTCGGTCACCACCCCGCCGTAGAGAAAAGGCACGATCGC
>NZ_JANMWL010000042.1:0-13883 GCF_031393925.1 Methylibium sp.
ACCGGCCCGCAGCTCACCGCAGCGAGTGCGCGCCTGAGGCCAGCGCCGCCCTCCTCGCCCCACTTGAGCGCCAGGCTCAGCAACAGCTCCAGGCCCGTCGCGCCGGGCTCGGCCTCGGCGAAGGGCAGCGTCTTGGCGTCCGGCGCGACCGGCGTGTGGTCCGACACCAGCGCGTCGATCGTGCCGTCGGCCAGTGCAGCGCGCAGCGCGTCGCGGTCGCGCTGCTGGCGCAGCGGCGGGATCAGGCGCATGGCGGAGTTGAAATAGCCGATGTCCATGTCGGTCAAGTGCAGCGAATTGATGCTGACGTCGGCCGTGACCGGCAGGCCTTCGGCCTTGGCCGCACGCAGCAGCTCGACGCCAGCGGCGCTCGACAGCCGGCACAAGTGCACGCGCGCACCGCTGGCGCGCACCAGTTCGAAGATGGTGTGCAGCGCGATCGTCTCGGCGCCGACCGGCACGCTGGAAAGGCCCAGCCGCGTCGCGACCGCGCCGCTGGCGGCCACGCCGCCGCCGAGCCACGGATCGTTGGGCTGCAGCCAGGTGCTGTAGCCGAAGGTCGCCGCGTACTGCAGCGCGCGCGCCAGCACCTGGGTGTCGCGCACCGGCGCGTCGGCCTGCGAGAAGCCGACGCAGCCGGCCTCCGTCAACTCGGCCATCTCGGTCAGCACCTCACCGGCCAGGCCGCGCGTCAGCGCCCCGAGCGGGAAGAGCCGGCAGCGGCTGAGCTTGCGGGCGCGGAACTTGAGCATCTCGACCAGGCCCGGCTCGTCGAGCGTGGGGTCGGTGTCGGGCAGGCAGACCAGGCTGGTCACGCCGCCTGCGGCGGCGGCGGCCAGCTCGCTCTCCAGCATGCCTTCGTGCTCGTGGCCGGGTTCGCGCAGCCGCGCGGCCAGGTCGACCAGGCCGGGGGCGACGATCAGGCCACCGGCGTCGATCGTGCGCTCGGCGCCGAAATCGGGCAGGGCCGTGCCGATGCTGACGATCCGGCCGGCGGCGATTGCGATATCGGCGCGCTCGTCGCGGCCCGAGGCGGGGTCGATGACGCGGCCGTTTGTGATGAGAATCTTCATGGTACGTGAAGCTGCTTCAGTAGTTGGCCAAGCCCAGACCCAACCGATAGAGCCTTTGTTTAGTCCGTCTCACGCAGACACCTTGCATGCGCTTCCCCCTTTGATCCAGTACAGGTAGAGCGCCTCCATCTCCTTCTGCCTGTTCTCCGACAACTGATATCTGGTGCTTATCTCAACAACGGAGCGCAATTCGGTGATCGTCTTTACGGTAACGACGGTGAATACCTGCCGGCCCGAGAACGGCACGTACGAGACTGAGACCTCACCAGACCTTCCGCTCTCATCAATGTCGCTGTCCACGATAAATGGAGCACCCAACAGAGGAATGCCGCCAGACTCTTCACAAGCCTTCAAGCCGGTTCGTAATGCTCTGTACACCTTCGAGAAAGCGTGCTGAGTCTCGAAGCTGAACATGCCCTGAGCCTCAAGCTTCGCTTGGGCAGTAGTCGGAGGCGGCAACGCACAGCCGGACGTGGCAAGGAGACACAACCCGGACCACCAATGCCGAGCAAGAGATGCCTTCATAGTTAATCCTCGAGAACTGCAAAAGCGAAAGCCGTCTACGCCCTAAGCGTCATTCCCCGCAATGATCGACATCACCGCCATCCGCACCGCGATGCCGAACGTCACCTGCGGCAGGATCACGCTCTGCTTGCCGTCGGCCACGGCGGAGTCGATCTCGACGCCGCGGTTGATCGGGCCCGGGTGCATCACGATCGCGTCGGGCTTAGCGAGCGCGAGCTTCTCTTCGCTCAGGCCGAAGCTCTTGTAGAACTCGCCGGCGCTGGGCAGCATCGCGCCGCTCATGCGCTCGTTCTGCAGGCGCAGCATGATGATCACGTCGGCGTCCTTGATACCCTCGGCCATGTCGTGGCAGACGCGCACGCCCATCGCCTGCAGATCGGCCGGCACCAGCGTGCGCGGGCCGACCGCGCGCACCTCGGCGGCCCCGAGCGTGGTGAGCGCATGGATGTCCGAACGAGCCACGCGCGAATGCACGACGTCGCCGACGATCGCCACCACCAGGCCCGAGAACTCGCGCTTGTAGTGGCGGATCGTGTACATGTCGAGCAGGCCCTGCGTCGGGTGCGCATGGCGGCCGTCGCCGGCATTGACCACGTGGACGTGCGGCGCCACATGCTGCGCGATCAGGTAGGGCGCGCCGCTCTCGGCGTGGCGCACCACGAACATGTCGGCGTGCATGGCCGAGAGGTTGGCGATGGTGTCCAGCAGCGACTCGCCCTTGGCGGTGGAGCTGCGAGCGATGTCGAGGTTGATGACGTCGGCCGACAGCCGCTTGGCCGCGATCTCGAAGGTGGTGCGGGTGCGCGTGCTGTTCTCGAAGAACAGGTTGAACACGCTCTTGCCTCGCAGCAGCGGCACCTTCTTGACCTCGCGGTCGTTGACGCTCAGGAAGGTGCCTGCGGTGTCGAGGATCTGGTGCAGCACCGCCTTGGGCAAGCCCTCGGTCGAGAGCAGATGGATGAGCTCGCCGTGGGCGTTGAGTTGCGGGTTGCGCTTGGAGAGCATGGCGTGTCGGGGCCTAGAGGTTCTCGATCTCGAAGTCGAAGCGCCCCGAGCCGTCGCGCGTGAGCGCCAGGCGCTGCGTGGCCGGCAGCACCACGCGCGCGGCAGAAACGGCCGGCTCGATCGGCAGCTCGCGCCCGCCGCGGTCCACCAGCACCGCGAGCGTGACGCTGGCCGGGCGGCCGAAGTCGAACAGCTCGTTGATGACTGCGCGCGTGGTGCGGCCGGTGTAAAGCACGTCGTCGATCAGCAAAATGTGGCGTCCGTCGATCTCGAACGGCAGCGCGGTGGCATCGGTGGTGGCGGCCAGGCCGCGCGAGCCGAAGTCGTCGCGGTGCAGGGTGCTCGAGATCACGCCGTGCGCGCCGGCCAGACCCAGGTCGTGCTGCAGGCGCTCGGCCAGCCATGCACCGCCCGACCAGATGCCCACCAGCGCGCTGGCCGCGCTGTCGTCGTGACGCACCAGCGGCCGCACGCGCGCCAGCAGGTCCGCGTAGAGCGCTTCGGCGTCGAGGTGAAGCGTGGTCATGGCCGCCCCCACGGCGCTGCGCGCCGGCCCCCCGAGGGGGCGTTCGCTTGCTTGGGGCGGCCCGGCACTGCGCTCATGGATGCTCCCGAAAATACTGTTCAAGCAGGATCGCTGCGGCAGCCGCATCGACGTCGGCCTCGGCCGCACCGTCGGCCAAGGCCTCGGTGGTCGAGTAGCGCTCGTCGACCTCGTGCACCGGCAAGCCGAAACGGCCTTGAAGCTGGCGAGCAAAGCGCCGCGCGCGGCGCGTATTGTCATGCTCGGCGCCGTCGGGATGGAAGGGCACGCCGACCACCAGCGCAGCCGGCTGCCACTCTTTGATGAGCCGCCCGATCGACGCGAAGCGCGCGTTGCCCCCGGCGACCACCGTGGTGAGCGGCGCGGCGGTGCGCATGAGCGTGGTGCCGCTCGCCACGCCGGTGCGTTTCACGCCGAAATCGAAAGCAAGCAGGGTATCGAAGGAGGCGGCCGGACGCGGCGCCTCAGCCATGACCCGCTTCGCTGCTGAGCATGCGCGCATCGATCCCGAGCAGGCCGAGCGCACGGTCGTAGCGCTGCTCGATCGGCGTCTCGAAGATCAGCTCCGGCTTCGCACCGACGGTGATCCAGCCGTTGCGCGCGATCTCGTCCTCGAGCTGCCCGGCGCCCCAGCCGGCATAGCCCAGCGTGACCAGCACCCGCTTGGGACCGGCGCCGCTGGCCAGGGCTTCGAGCACGTCCTTGCTGGTGGTCATGGCCATGCCGCCCGGAATGCGCAGCGACGAGTTGTAGCGGGCACCGTCGGCGTCGATGTTGGCCGCATCATCGTCGCCGCTCTCGTGCAACACGAAGCCGCGCTCGGTCTGCACCGGACCGCCCAGGTAGACCGGTTGCTCGGCGAGTTCAGTGCGGTCGAGCGAGAGTTCGACCTTCTCGAACAGCTTGCCGAGCTTGATGTCGCTGGGTTTGTTGATCACCAGCCCAAGCGCACCACGCTCGGTGTGCTCGCAGAGGTAGATCACGGAGCCGGCAAAGTTGTCATCGGTCATGCCCGGCATGGCGATGAGAAACTGGTTCGTGAGGTCGATGGCGGATTCGGCGACCATGACGCGGATTCTAGACACCCGGCACACTGATCCCCATGCCGAATTCCCCGCACAAGACCCTGAATGCTGCGCTGGTGTGGTGTCGCCGCGACCTACGCGCCCATGACCATGCCGCACTCCATCACGCGCTGCGCAGCGCACGACGCGTGTGGGTGGCCTTCATTTTCGACACCGACATCCTCGAGGCGCTGCCCCGCGCGGACCGCCGCGTGGAGTTCATCCGTGACGCGCTGGTGGACCTCGACGCGCAGCTGCGCGTGCTCGGTAGCGCGCACGGCGTTGAAGGCGTCGGCCTGATCGTGCGCCAGGGCCGAGCGCGCGAGGAGCTGCCGCGCCTGGCCGCAGCGCTGCATGTGCAAGCGGTCTATGCCAATGCCGACTACGAGCCGGCCGCGACCCTGCGCGACGCTCGCGTGCGCGGCGCGCTGGCCGAGCTGGGCGTGGCTTACCACGCGAGCAAGGACCAGGTGGTGTTCGCAACCGACGAGGTGCTCACCGGCGCCGGCAAGCCCTACAGCGTCTTCACGCCTTACAAGAAAGCCTGGCTGAAGAAGCTCGAGCCCTTCTATCTGCAGGCCTACCCGATCGAGCGCCACGCCGCAGCGTTGGCACCGCTGCCCATCGGCGAGCGCACGGAAATGCCGAGTCTGGCCGAGATCGGCTTTTCTGCCACCAACCTGGCAGCGCTGCACCTGGCAGGCGGCACGCGCGGTGGGCGCGCCCTGCTCGACGATTTTCTGGACGAGCGCATCGACCGCTACGACCATGCGCGCGACTTCCCGGCCGTCAAGGGGCCGAGCTACCTCGGCGTTCACCTGCGCTTTGGCACGCTGTCGGTGCGCGAGCTGGCGCGGCTCGCTTGGGAGCGCCAGCAGGCCGGCTCACCCGGCGCGCGCATCTGGCTTTCAGAGCTGGTGTGGCGCGACTTCTATCACCAAGTGCTTTATCACCATCCGCAGGTGGTCGACGCCAGCTTCAAGCCGGCCTACGACCGCATCAAATGGGAGCACGGCAAGGCGGCCGACACGCGCTTTGCTGCCTGGTGCGAGGGCCGCACCGGCTACCCGCTGGTCGACGCGGCCATGCAGCAAATCAACCAGACCGGCTACATGCACAACCGGCTGCGCATGGTCACCGCCAGCTTCCTGTGCAAGGACCTTGGCATCGACTGGCGCCGCGGCGAGCACTACTTCGCCGAGCGGCTCAACGACTACGACCTCGCCGCCAACAACGGCGGCTGGCAGTGGGCCAGCTCGAGCGGCTGCGACGCCCAGCCCTACTTCCGCATCTTCAACCCGGTGAGTCAGAGCCAGAAGTTCGATGCCGAGGGCAAGTTCATCCGGCGCTACCTGCCGCAGCTCGCCGCCCTGCCTGACGCCTCGCTACACGCGCCCTGGCAGGCGCGTCCCGCCGATTTGGCCGCCGCCAACGTGCGGCTGGGCCGCGACTATCCGGCGCGCATCGTCGATCACGACGAGTCACGGCTGCGCGCCCTGCAGCGCTATGCCGTGGTGAAGACGCTTTGAGCGGCGCGGCCGGCTCGCAGGCAGCGGCGCCGACGCCCGGAGGAACGCAGTTTGCTCCTGCTGTGACGAGCGCCACGCGGGCCAGCGGCCCACGATTTGCCCTCGAATCGATCTTCACCCCCTCACGAAAGGAACAACGCCATGGGTCTGATGAGTTTCATCAAGGAAGCCGGAGAAAAACTGTTCGGCAACGGCGAGGCCAAGGCCGCCCAGGACGCAGCGGCGAAGTCACCGAGCCCCGAAAACGTGGCACGCCTGAACACCGCCGCCGGTGAGGCGATCGAGAATTACATCGACACGATGGGGCTCGAGGTCGACGCCCTCGAGGTGCAGTTCGACGGCGCCACCGGCACCGTCACGGTGAGCGGCCAGGCGCCCGACCAGGCCACCAAGGAAAAGGTGCTGCTGTGCTGCGGCAACGTGCAAAGCGTGAGCGCCGTCAACGACATGCTCACCGTGGCCGAGGCCGCGCCCACGGCGCAGTGGTACACGGTGGTCAAGGGCGACAATCTGTCGAAAATATCCAAGCAGTTCTACGACACGCCCAACCAGTACCCGCTGATCTTCGAGGCCAACAAGCCAATGCTCACCCACCCCGACAAGATCTACCCTGGCCAGGTGCTGCGCATCCCGCCCAAACCCTGAAGCAACAGCGGCATACACGCATCTGCGGTGCTGCCCCCCGACGGGGTGCTGAGCCCTCTTGGGGCGGCCCGGCAAGGCGCTGAGTTCAGCGCAGGCCGACCGCGCCGCTGATCGCCTTGGCGGCGCCGGCACCGACGGCAGCGCCGAAGCGCTTGGCCAGGCGCTCGGCGACGTTTTCCTTGGGCGTGTAGTCGATCACCTCTTCGGCCTTGACGACCTCGCGCGCGACGTAGTCAAGGCTGCCGAGGTGGTCGGCCAGCCCTTGCTGGAGCGCCGACTCGCCGCTCCAGAACAAGCCCGAAAAGGTTTCCGGCGTTTCTTTCAGGCGCTTGCCGCGTCCCTCTTTCACCACGGCGATGAACTGCCGGTGAATCTGGTTGACCATGGCCTGCGCATAGGCACGGTGGGCTTCCGAGAGCGGCGAGAAGGGGTCGAGCAGGCCCTTGTTTTCGCCCGCGGCGATGAGGCGGCGCTCGACGCCGAGCTTTTGCATCGTGCCGGTGAAACCGAAGCCGTCCATCAGCACGCCGATCGAGCCGATGATCGAAGCCTTGTCGACATAGATCTCGTCGGCCGCGGCGGCGATGTAATAGGCGGCCGACGCGCACAGCTCCTCGCACACGGCGTAGAGCTTCTTCTTGTGCAAGGTCTTCAGGCGCCGCAGCTCGTCGTAGATGAGCCCGGCCTGCACGGGGCTGCCGCCGGGCGAGTTGATGCGCAGCACCACCGCCTGCGCGCCGTCGTCGTCGAACGCCGTGCGCAGGGCCGCATTCAGGGCCTCGGCGCTGGCGTGACCCTCGGCGTCGATCTCGCCACGCACGTCGATCAGCGCAGTGTGCGGTCCGCTCGGCGCGGAGACGCCCCGCTGCTGCGCGACCAGCGCCCACGCCAGCGCGACAAACAGCAACAGCCAGGCAAGGCGGAAGAACACGCGCCAACGGCGGTCGTCACGCCGATCGCGCAAGAAGCCGCGCGCAAAGTCCTCGATCACGCGGGCGTCGACGCTCGGCGGAGCGGGCGTGGCGGGGGTCACGGTGGGGTGCGCGGGCGGAGGGCCGAGCGTGGGTTCGGCCGGTCGGCCATCGTCAAGATTGCTCATGGGAATTCTCTCGGGGCCGCTTTCGGCCGGATGTCGCGGGAAGGATACCAACTGACCTGGCCGCCCTGCTCCGTCACCCTCAAGGCCGTGAGCCGACCACGGCCACACGGCCCTCCGACGCAGCGGCCACTCGAGGGCTCGTAGGAGGCGCCGTGGATCGAACACAGGATGAACTCGCGCTCGGCGTCGAGAAACTCGCCGGGCTGCCAGTCCATTTCGGTGGGCACGTGCGCACAACGGTTGAGGTAGGCGACCACACGGCCGCCGTGGCGCAGCGCAAAGGCGCGCACGGGGTGGCCGTACTCGAGCACGTCGAACACCAGCGCACGCCCGCGCTCGACCAGCGCGGTCGAGGCACACAGCGGCAGCGCCTCGCAGGGCGCGCTCGTCGCCGGCAGCGCGTCCTCACGCATGGGCGAGCAGCCAGTCGCGCAGTTCGACGGTGGAATGCGCGACGAAGCGCGGCGTGTAGGCTTCGAAGGCCTCGCGCTCATGGGCGCCAAAGCTCACCGCCACGCTCGCCGCGCGCGCATTGGCCGCGAGCTGCAGATCGTGCGTGGTGTCGCCGACCATCAAGGTGCGCTCGGCCGCGCAACCCAGTTCGGCCATCAGCTCCAGCAGCATTCGGGGATGCGGCTTCGAGGTGGTCTCGTCGGCGGTGCGGGTGGCGTCGAACAGGCCACGCAACTGCACCGTGTGCAGCGCTTCGTCGAGGCCGCGACGCGATTTGCCGGTGGCCACCCCGAGCCGGTGCTGCCTGGCCTTCAATGCATGCAGCATGTCGAGCGTGCCGGCGAAGAGGCTCAGCTCATGCTGGCGCCTGAAGTAATGATGACGGTAGCGCTGGACCAGCGCCGGGTAATGCTCGGTCGCGAGCCCCGGCACCGCGAGTTTCAGCGCCTCGACCAGGCCCATGCCGATCACGTAGGCGGCCTGGGCGTCGCTCGGCACGTCCGCGCCCACGTCGGCGGCGGCCGCCTGGATGCACTGCACGATCAGTGCGGTCGAGTCGAACAGGGTCCCGTCCCAGTCGAACACGATGAGGTCGAACTGGCGCGCTGGGGTCGCGGTCATGTCAGGGGCTCGGGCTTCAATGCGGTGAAGAAAGGCACGCCAGCAAGCGCACGCACTCGGCGGGCAACGGCGCCTCGAGCTCCAGGCGTTCGGCGCTGGCCGGATGATCGAACGCCAGGCGCCGGGCATGCAGGAACATGCGCTCCAGGCGCAGCCCGGCCTGGCCCCGTGCCAGTTCGCGGTTGAGGGCGAAGTCGCCGTACTTGTCGTCGCCAACGATCGCATGACCCTCGCTGGCGAGATGCACGCGGATCTGGTGGGTGCGGCCGGTCTTGATGGTCACGTCGAGCAGAGCGTAGCCCTCGTACTGCCGCACCAGCCGCACCAGGGTGATCGAGCGGCGTCCGTCCTCGTCGTCCGGCGCGACGGTGCGCACACGGCGCTCGCCCTGGTCGGTCAGGAACTTGTGCAGCGCCACGTCGATGACCTTCTTGCTGGCCGGCCAGGCGCCGATCACCAGCGCTGCATAGGTCTTGCCAGTTGCGCGCGAGCGAAACTGGTCCTGCAGGGCAGTGAGCGCGCTGCGCTTCTTGGCGATGAGCAGCAAGCCGGAGGTTTCCTTGTCCAGGCGGTGCACCAGCTCGAGCAGCTTCGCCTCGGGCCGCGCGCGGCGCAATTGTTCGATCACGCCGAAGCTCACGCCGCTGCCGCCATGCACGGCCACACCGGCCGGCTTGTCGAGCACCAGCAGATGCTCGTCCTCGTAGACGATCGGAAACTCGCGCGGCGGGGCTGGCGCGGTGTCGGCGCGCTGCGCCACCCGCACCGGCGGCAGCCGCAACTCGTCGCCCAGCGCCAGCCGTGTGTCAGCGCCCGCACGACCGCGGTTCACGCGCACCTCGCCGCTCCTGATGATGCGGTAAACGTGGGTCTTGGGCACGCCCTTGAGCGTCTTGACGAGGTAGTTGTCCAGGCGCTGGCCGGCGCCGTCTTCGCCGACGTAGACATGCCGAACGGCAGGGGGTGCGGTGGGCGTCGGCGCTGCGGCGAGCGGCGAGGCCTTGCGCGCCGGGGCGCCTTTGCCTCCTATAATGCGTTGCACCATGAGAGCGCCGTAAGTGATTGATTCGTTTGAGTTTACCCGTCACTTCGGGGGCGTCGTGGGCCCTGCAGCCTTGGTGGCCGCAGGTCTTCGGTGATGCAACGCCGCACGGCGCGGCCGGGCCGGCTCCCAAGGTGAGCGGCAGGCAGCGCAGGGCGGCGGCAGAGCCAGCGTAGATCGAACCAAGAACAAGGTTTTCAGGCGGCAGGACGAGACGGCGCATTGCGCGCCAATCGGCCGGCAGCCCGCGCAGCGTGATGTCCCTGATGTCTTCGGCCCGCTTCCTTCCCACCGCATCCCGATCGCAGGCAGCGCATTGCGCGCTGCGCATTGGCATGGGTGCAAGGCAAGCGCGCACCCGCCCCGGCTTGGCCGGTGGCAAGCGCATCCGGTTGCACGCCAGCACACGCGCCAACGCTTGACCGCCACGCGCTCCTTACCGGGAGCGGCGGTCGAAGTCCAGGGCGATTCCTTCCGGTTCCTCCTCGCTGTTTCGTGCGTCGACAGGCCGTGCCTGAGGACAGGCACGGCAGCCAGCGTGTGTGGGCAGGCCAAAACGCGCCTCCCGCACGAAGGAGTGCACACGTGAAACGCATGTTGATCAACGCCACGCAGCCGGAAGAACGGCGCCTGGCCATCGTCGAGGGGCAGAAGCTGCTCGACTTTGAAACCGAGATCGAGGGGCGCGAACAGCGCAAGGGCAACATCTACAAGGCGGTGGTCACGCGCGTCGAGCCCTCGCTCGAAGCCTGCTTCGTCGATTACGGCGAAGACCGCCACGGCTTCTTGCCGTTCAAGGAAATCGCCAAGGAGTTCTTCAAGCCGGGCGCGTCCGTGCGCGAGGCCAAGATCCAGGATGTGATCGGCAACGGCACCGAACTGCTGGTGCAGGTGGAAAAAGAGGAACGCGGCAACAAGGGCGCGGCGCTCACGACCTTCGTGAGCCTGGCCGGGCGCTACCTCGTGCTCATGCCCAACAACCCGCGCGGCGGCGGCGTGTCGCGGCGCATCGAGGGCGAGGACCGCGAGGAGCTGAAAGAAAACCTCGACCAGCTCGAATACCCCAAGGGCATGAGCCTGATCGCGCGCACCGCCGGCATCGGCCGCTCGGCGCCCGAGCTGCAGTGGGACCTCAACTACATGCTCAAGCTGTGGGACGCGATCGACGGCGCGGCCAAGGCGGGCAAGGGCGCGTTCCTGATCTACCAGGAAAGCTCGCTGGTGATTCGCGCGATCCGCGACTACTTCACCGCCGAAGTCGGTGAGATCCTGATCGACACCGACGACATCTTCGAGCAGGCACAGCAGTTCATGAACCACGTGATGCCCGAAACGGCCAATCGCGTGAAGCGCTACAAGGACGACGCGCCGCTGTTCAGTCGCTTTCAGATCGAGCACCAGATCGAGACCGCGTTCTCGCGCACCGTGAACCTGCCCTCGGGCGGCGCGATCGTGATCGACCACACCGAGGCGCTGGTCTCGGTGGACGTGAATTCGGCGCGCTCCACGCGCGGCAGCGACATCGAGGAAACCGCCACGCGCACCAACCTCGAGGCGGCCGACGAGATCGCGCGCCAGATGCGCCTGCGCGACCTCGGCGGCCTGATCGTCGTCGACTTCATCGACATGGAAGAAAGCAAGAACCGCCGCGAGGTCGAGACGCGCCTGCGCGACGCGCTGCGCAGCGACCGTGCGCGGGTGCAGTTCAGCTCGATTTCCAAGTTCGGCCTGCTCGAACTGAGCCGCCAGCGCCTGCGCCCGGCCTTGAGCGAGGGCTCGCACATCACCTGCCCGCGCTGCAACGGCACCGGCCACATCCGCGACACCGAGTCGTCGGCGCTGCAGATCCTGCGCATCATCCAGGAAGAGTCGATGAAGGAGAACACCGCTGCCGTGCATGTGCAGGTGCCGGTGGAAGTGACGAGCTTCCTGCTCAACGAGAAGCGCACCGAGATCACCAAGATCGAACTGCGCCAGCGCACCACGGTCCTGCTGGTGCCCAACAAGCACCTGGAAACGCCCAACTACAAGCTCGAGCGCCTGCGCCACGACGACCCGCGCCTGGAGAACCTGCAGGCCAGCTACACCATGATCGAGGAGCCGGACGACGAGGTCGGCATCACCCGGCGCGAGAAGACCAAGGCCAAGCAGGAACCGGTGATCAAGGGCGTGCTGCCGGACATGCCGGCGCCGTCGCCCGTCGCACGACCGACGCCTGTGCCGAAGGCCGAGCCGGTCCCGGTGGCCGCCGCGACGGTGGCGTCAACGGGTGCCGCGGCGCCGCAGGGCGGCGGTTTCTTCGGCTGGATCAAGAAGGTATTCGGCGGCGCACCCGCGCTCGCGCCCAAGCCCGTTGCCCAGCCCGCTGCGACGACGCCGGCCCCGGCTGGCAGGCCGGCGCGCGATGGTGCTCGCGAGGGAGGGCGCGATGGCCGCGGTCGCCGCGGTGGTCGTGGCGACCGTGACGGTCAACGAGGCGAACGCAGCGAACGCCCGGAAAACCGCGAAGCACGCAGCGAGCGGGGTGAGGAGCAACCGCGCCGCGAAGGTCGAGAAGGCCGTGAAGGCGACCGCGAGGGTCGCGATGGCCGTGGCCGCCGTGGCGAACGCCCGGAAGGCGTTGCCGGCGAAGCAGCGTCGGCTGCGGAGCGCGGTGAGCGCGAGCCTCGCCCAGAGGGTCGGCGCACGGCGCCCCCGCCACAGGCCGCAGGCGACGAACTCGCCAGGCCGCTGGCCGCTGCGTCCGCCGAAGGTCTGGGCGATGCCATGCCGCCGGACGACTCAATGCAAGCCGGGGACACCAGCGAACGCGAAGGCGCGCGTCGGCGTCGCCGTCGCGGTGGCCGGGGCCGCGGCGAGCGTGACGAAGCGCGCGGTGATGCGCCCTCGCCCGCGCAGGCCGGCGACGAGTTGCGCGCCGAGGCGGATGACACCGTGTCGGGCGACAACACCGAGCATCTGCTGCCGCCGAGCAATGAAGCTCCAGCCGATGAGCGCGGCGACGCCGACGCGCCGCGCACCGACACGGACGAGCACAGCGAGCACGGTGACGGCGGTGAAGCACGCCGCCGTCGTCGGGGCGGCCGGGGTCGCCGCGAGCGCACCGAGGGCGAAGTGGTGATCAACGCCAACGCCGAAGCCGTCGAGCAAGTTGCCGCGGCCGCGCCGGCCGAGGGAGGTGCCGCAGTCGAGGCGACACCGGCCATAGCCGACGTGTGGCAGGACGCGCCGCACCCCGCGTTGCACGACGCGTCGCGGCACCCCCCGCAGGACGCGATCGCGGCACGGCCGCCCGTCGCCTCGCCGGTTCGCGCCGCCGATCCGATCATGGTGGCGAGCGCAGCACCCGAGCCGACGCCAGAACCTCGTCCCGCACCGCCGCCGCGGCCCTACGCCCTGCCGCTGGGGGAACTCTCGGCCGTGGCCGAAGGCGCCGGCCTCGAGTGGGTCAATACCGACACCGACAAGGTGCGCGCGGTGCAGGCGGCGATGGCCAATGCGCCCCAGCCCGTGCATGTGCCGCGCGAGCCAAAACAGTCCATAGTCAGCGACGATGGCCCGCTGGTGCTGGTTGAAACGCGCAAGAACCTGTCGCAGATCAAGCTGCCGTTCGAAGGCCGCTGACCGACCAGCCGGGACACCGGCGCGCTACGCAACGCCCCCTGCCGCCAGGCCCGGGGCGTCGTCGTTTGCGCCGCCGCCGGGGCCGTCCAAGGCCGCGCGCATGGTGGAGCGACCGTCGCGTTTGGCAAGGTACATCGCCTGGTCGGCCCGCGCAATCAAACCCTCGGCGGTATCGGACTGGTCGCAAAACTCGACCGTGCCGATGCTCGCGCTCACGGTCACTTCGAAGCCGCCGACCCGCACCGGCTCGCACAGCACGCGCAGCAGTTTGCGCGCCACGGTTTCGCTGTCGGCGTTGTGCGCAATCACCGGCAGCAACACGATGAACTCGTCGCCGCCGATGCGTGCCACCGTGTCGTTGCCGCGCACCGCACGGAGCATGCGAACCGCCACGGCCTTGAGCACGACGTCGCCGGCCGCATGGCCATGGTCATCGTTGATCTGCTTGAAACGATCGAGATCGACGAACAGCAGCGCCCCCTGCGTGGCGTTGCGCGCCGAGCCGCTCAAGGCCACGCGCAATTCGGGGCGGTGTCGAACCCGTGTCCACTGAACCGGCGCAATACCGCACATCGGCGGCGTTGCCAATCGATGCCGGCAGCGTGCATTCACGGCAAACGATCGAGCGCCCGCAGGTAGGGCGCGTGGTGCATCAACTC
>NZ_JANMWL010000147.1:0-27974 GCF_031393925.1 Methylibium sp.
AGCGTGGAGCCGTCGGTGCCGGCAAGCGACACCTGGTACCACTCCATGCCGTCCTTGTCGACGCCGAGGATGCCGATGTGGCCGCTGTGGTGGTGACCGCAGGAGTTGATGCAGCCGCTCATGTGCAGGTCGATGTCGCCGATGTCGTAGAGCTCGTCGAGGTCGTTGAAGCGCTCGCCGATGGCGGCTGCAATCGGTATCGAGCGCGCGTTGGCCAGCGCGCAAAAGTCACCGCCCGGGCAGGCGATCATGTCGGTGAGCAGGCCGATGTTGGGCGTGGCGAAACTGGCGTCGCGCGCCACCTGCCACAGCGCGTAGAGATCGGCCTCACGCACCCAGGGCAGCAGCAGGTTCTGGTCGTGCGTCACGCGCAACTCGCCGCACGAGTAGAGATCGGCCACGTCGGCAGCCGCCTGCATCTGCGTGTCGGTCACGTCGCCGGGCGCCTGGCCGGCGCGCTTGAGCGAGAGCGTGACGGCCCGGTAGCCGGCAAGGCGATGAGCATGGACATTGCGCTCGAGCCATTTGCGAAACGCCAACGGTCGGCCTTCGGTATCACCGCCTGCCGGCGTGGCCAAGCCGCCTGCGGTCAAGGCGGTTTCGCGCACGCCCTCGGGCAGACGAAAGCCGGCCGAAACGCGGTCGAACTCGGCCTGCGTCACGAGTTGGGCGTCGCCGTCCACATCGTGGTGCAGGATCGCGTCGAACTCGTCCTCGACCGATTTGACGAAGCGCTCGCCCTCGGCCTTGACGAGGATCTTGATGCGCGCCTTGTACAGGTTGTCGCGCCGGCCGTAGCGGTTGTAGACGCGCACGATCGCCTCGATGAAGACGAGGATCTGCTGCCACGGCAGGAACTCGCGCACCACGATGCCCGGGATAGGCGTGCGGCCCATGCCGCCGCCGGCCAGCACGCGAAAGCCCACCTCGCCGGCCGCGTTCTTGTAGAGGTGCAGGCCGATGTCGTGCCAGTAGGTCGCGGCGCGGTCCTCGGCCGCGCCCGTCACCGCGATCTTGAACTTGCGCGGCAGGAAGGCGAACTCCGGATGCAAGGTCGACCACTGGCGCAAGATTTCGCAGTAGGGCCGGGGGTCGACGAACTCGTCGGGTGCGATGCCCGCCAGCGCATCGCTGGTGATGTTGCGGATGCAGTTGCCGCTGGTCTGGATGCCGTGCATGTCGACCTCGGCCAGCAGGTCCATCACGTCGGCACCGTCGACCAGCGGGATCCAGTTGAATTGCAGGTTCTGGCGCGTCGTGAAGTGGCCGTAGCCGCGGTCGTGCACACGCGCTATCTTCGCCAGCTGGCGCAGCTGGCGGCTGGACAGCTCGCCGTAAGGCACCGCCACGCGCAGCATCGGCGCATGGCGCTGGATGTACCAGCCGTTTTGCAGCCGCAGCGGCCGGAATTCGTCCTCGCCGAGCGTGCCGGCGAGGTTGCGCTCGAGCTGGTCGCGGAACTGCGCGGCGCGCTGGTGGACGAAGCTGCGGTCGAAGGCGGTGTACTGGTACATCGGGGGGTGTGCAGTTAAGCGGAGTTCAGGCGGGGTTCAGACCAGGACCTTCGTGCCGGCCATCAGCAGCGCGGCGCAGAGCAGGCCGCGCACCAGCCGCTCCGTCATGCGTCGGGTGAGCTGTGCGCCGATCCAGATGCCGGGAATGGAGCCGACCAGCAGCGTTGCCAGCAGCGACCACTCCACGTGGCCAAGGCTTGCGTGGCCCAGGCCCGCGACCAGGGTCAGCGGCACGGCGTGCGCGATGTCGGTGCCCACCAACCGGCGGGTCGGCAGGCGTGGATGCAGCAGCAGGATGAGCGTCGCGCCGACGGCCCCGGCGCCGATCGAGCTGAGCGACACCAGCACGCCGAGCAGCACGCCCGCAGCCAAGGTCCACGGGGCCTTGCGCTGCTCGGGGATCCAGTGCTCCAAGCGCGTGCCGATACGCTGCCATGCAGGACCAAAGAACACCACCACCGCGGTGAGCAGGAGGGCGATGCCCAACGCCAGGGTCAGCGCGCTGGACCAGGCCTTGGTGATGCCGGTCAAGTGCATGCTGGCGATGGTCGCGAGGCTGGCCGGAATGCTGCCGGCCAGCAGTAGCCGCAGGATGCGCGCGTCGATGTTGTGCTGGCGCCAGTGAGCCAGCGAGCCCGAGATCTTGGTCAACCCGGCAAACCATAGATCGGTGCCGATTGCCACGGCCGGCGGCAGGCCGAACAAGCTGATCATGAGCGGCGTCATGAGCGAGCCTCCGCCGACGCCGGTCATGCCGACGATGGCGCCGACGCCAAAGCCGGTGAGGATCGCAAGGGGGTCCATGACGAATGCTGCGCTGCCGCAAAGTTACTGAAGTTCGGACTCTAGGGAAGTCGGACGCCCAAGCGAACAACAGATAAATGCGTTGCTTATGGCGCCAGGGCATAAAGCGCAGCAAGCTGGAATCGCGCAATGACGGTGCCGGCGACCATCAAGCGCCGCATCGCCGCCAAGACGCGGCAAGGCGCGCGGTGCCAAGCGGCGCACCAATAAAAACGGCCCGAGACAAGCTCGGGCCGAAAGGTACCTGGAACCCGGGGGTTCGCGGGGTACCGAGGAGACAATCTTCAGATGAAGGGGGTCTCGCTGGTTCAAGGGGACACGAAGGCTTGTGGCCGGTGCGTCCCCCTATCCTGGTTTGATCAGCGACGCGCCTTGGTGGTGGCGGCTTGCGTGGCCTTGACAGCCGACGTGTTGATCGCCTGGAAGTTGGCTTCGGCAACTTCTTGCGCTTGCTTGGCGGCCTTGGTCACGCTCTCGAGCGCGTTGTTGGCAGCGGCAACGGCAGACTTCACCAGGGCGACGGCGTTCTCGCTGCCGGCCGGAGCGTTCTTGACGGCCGAGTCGACCACCGCCATGAAGCTCTTCTGGCTTTCGGCCAGCTTGCCTTCGGCGATCTTGGTCACTTCGGCGCCGGTGCCGGCGGCGATCTCGTACAGGTGGCGGCTGTAGGCGGCGGCCTTCTCGGCGGCCGGTTGCAGCAGGCTGGCTTGCAGGGCGAGCAGTTCCTGCGCGTCCTTGACCGACAGCGAGGCCTTGGCGTGGTCGGCAGCTTCGCTCATGCCGGCCTTGGCGACTTGCAGGTTCAGGGCGACGAATTGCTCGACGCCTTCGAAGGCTTTGGTGGTCAGACCGAAAAGGGTGTCGACGTTGGCTTGATGAGCGGCCATCAGTTGTTCGGTATTCAGCATGTTCAAGGCTCCAGTGGGTTAGTTGCGATTTTGCTGCAACGATTGATGCACTGCAGCATGAACGCAAGTATATCGAGGGTTTTTCGCAGTGCAAGCCTTTTTTGTTGCGCCGCAACAATCTAGGCGGCCATCCCTGGAAACGGTACGTCCCGGCGCGGCTCTCGGCTGCCTGCGCCGCGCCGACAATGCGCGCCGTGAACGCCTACTACAGCGACCAGTACGCCTTGCCGCTGCCCGAGGGGCACCGCTTTCCGATGGCCAAGTACCGGCTGTTGCGCGAGCGGGTGGCGGGCGAACTGCAGCAAGTCAAGCTGCTCGAGGCGCCCGCGGCCAGCGACGCTGAGCTTGCGCTGGCGCATGAGCCCGGCTACGTGAGCGACGTGGCCTGCGGCCGGCTGAGCGCGGCGCTGCAGCGCGAGATCGGCTTTGCGTGGTCGCAGGCGTTGGTCGAGCGTTCGCGTCGCTCGGTCGGCGCGACCATCAGCGCCGCGCGCGACGCACTGGTCGAAGGCGTTGCCGCCAACCTGGCCGGTGGCACGCACCACGCTTTTGCCGACCGCGGATCGGGCTACTGCGTGTTCAACGACATCGCGGTGGCGGCGCGCTTGATGCAAGCCGAGCGTCATCGCCCGCGCCGGGCCCCGCTGCGCGTGGCCGTGATCGACCTCGACGTACACCAGGGCAACGGCACCGCGTCGATCTTCCGCGACGACCCCACCGTGTTCACGCTGTCGCTGCACGGCGCGCGCAATTTTCCGTTTCGCAAGGAGGTCAGCGACCTCGATGTCGAGCTGCCCGATGGCTGCCGCGACCAAGCCTACCTGCAGGCCCTCGACGCCGCGCTCGCGACGCTTTGGTCACGGCACGCTGACGCTGCGCCCGCTCTGTTGTTCTATTTGGCAGGCGCCGACCCGCACGAGGGCGACCGCCTCGGGCGCCTCGCGCTCAGCGCCGCCGGCCTGGCCGAGCGCGACCGGCGCGTCTTCGATGCCTGTGCGGCGCGCCGCATCCCGGTGGTGCTGACGATGGGCGGCGGCTACGGCCGCGTCATCGAGGACACGGTGGCGGTGCAACTCGCCACCTACCGCGAGGCGCTGCGCGGCTGGCTCGCCTTCCATAATCCGCTCCGATGAGCGATCCAAGCGTCGATGAACGACCGATGCCGCGGCTACGGGGCGACTACCGCCGCTTCGCGCCGATTGCAACGCGCTGGATGGACAACGACGTCTACGGCCACGTCAACAACGCCGTCTATTACAGCTACTTCGACACCGCGGTGAATCGCTACCTCATCGAGGCCGGCGCGCTCGACTTGCAGGCCACGCACGGCGTGATTGGCCTGGTGGTCCAGACGCAGTGCCGCTACTTCGCGCCGCTGGCGTTTCCTCAAACCATCGAGGCGGGGCTGCGGGTGGCCAGGCTGGGCCGATCGAGCGTGCGCTACGAGGTCGGCCTGTTCGCTGCGGGCGCGGCCTCGAGCGCAGCGCACGGCCACTTCGTGCATGTCTATGTCGACCGGGCGACGCGCCGCCCAGTCGAATTGCCCCCGACCCTGAAGAGCGCGCTGCAAGGACTGCTGTGACCGATATGCACACCATCATTCCCCCCGTCACCAACATCACCACGGCCGCGGTCGACGCGGCGATCGAGTCGCGCCGCTCGGTGCGCGCCTTCCTGCCCACGCCGGTGGCGCGCGCGACGGTCGAAGACATCTTGCGCGTCGCCTCGCGCGCCCCTTCGGGCACCAACACCCAGCCCTGGAAGGTGACGGTGCTCTCTGGCCCGGCACTACAGCGGCTCTGCGCGGCCATCCTGGCGGTGCACGCCGACCCGGCGCAGCTGGCCGAGCACAGCGAGGAATACGCCTACTACCCGCGCCAGTGGAAGGCGCCCTACATCGACCGGCGCCGCAAGGTCGGCTGGGACCTCTACGGCCTGCTCGGCATCGGCAAGACCGACAAGGCGCGCATGCATGCCCAGCATGGCCGCAACTACGCCTTCTTCGATGCGCCGGTGGGACTGGTCTTCACCATCGACCGCACGCTCGAGCAAGGCAGCTGGCTGGACTGCGGCATGTTCCTGCAAAACGTCATGGTCGCCGCACGCGGCCGCGGCCTGGACACCTGCCCACAGGCGGCGTTCACGCCGTTTCACCGCGTCATCGAACGCGAGCTGGCGCTGCCCGAGAGCGACATGCTGGTGTGCGGCATGGCGCTCGGCCATGCCGACCCGGGCGCGGTCGAGAACACCCTGGTCACCGAGCGCGAGCCGGTGGCGGGGTTCGCGCGCTTTCTCGTCGACTGACCCGGCGGCTTCTCGGGTGCAGGTCTTCGACGCGGCTCCTCGGCCGGCGTGGCGCTGTCCAAGCTCTACCCCGAAGCCCGCTCTGTCTGGGCGTGGGTCAAGGCCGGCTGGCACATCGCGCTGGGGTATGTGGTGGGCTACCTGGTGATGCTGGCGCTGGTCGGCTGGCATCCCCACCCGATCAATGACCGGGCCGTTGCGGCGTCGGTCGCACCGACTTCTGCCGCACCTGCGGTCTTTGCAAGATGAACGTCATGAACAAGCTCCGTCTCCCCGTGCTCGTCGCCCGCGCCGTGTTCCCCGCAGTGGTCGAGCGCCTGCGCACGCACTTCGATGTCGACGACAACCCCGAAGACCGCGTGTGGACCAAGCCCGAGCTGATCGCCAGGCTGCAAGGCAAGGCCGGCGCCTACATCACCGGCAGCGAGCGCATCGACGCCGCGGTGCTGGCGGCTTGCCCCGAGCTGCGCGCGGTGTGCAGCATGGCGGCGGGCTACAACAACATCGACGTCGAGGCCTGCACCGCGCGCGGCGTCGTCGTCACCAACACGCCCGACGTCGTCACCGAGACGACGGCCGACTTCGGCTTCGCGCTGATGATGGCCGCGGCGCGGCGCATGACTGAGTCCGAGCACTACCTGCGGCGCGGCGACTGGAAGAAGTGGCACTACGACCAGTTCATGAGCGGCGACGTGCATGGCGCCACCTTGGGTATCCTGGGCATGGGCCGCATCGGCCAGGCGATCGCGCGGCGCGGCGTGCATGGCTTTGGCATGAAGCTGGTCTATCACAACCGCTCGCGGCTCGCGGGCGACATCGAGCGCGGCCTGCATGCGCGCTACGTCGACAAGGCCACCTTGCTGCGCGAGGCCGACCACCTGGTGCTGGTGCTGCCGTACTCCAGCGCCTCGCACCACGCGATCGGTGCCGCCGAGCTGGCGCAGATGAAGCCCAGCGCCACGCTCACCAACATCGCGCGCGGCGGCGTGGTCGATGACGCGGCGCTGGCGGTGGCCTTGAAGGAGCGACGCATCGCCGCCGCGGCGCTCGACGTGTATGAAGGCGAGCCGAAGCTGCACGCGGGCCTGCTCGAAGTGCCCAACGTCGTGCTCACGCCGCACATCGCCAGCGCTTCGCTGGCCACGCGCCGCGCCATGGCCGAGCTGGCGGCCGACAACCTGATCGCCGCACTCGGGCAGGGGCCCGAGGCCGGCCGACCGCCAACACCGGTGAACCCGCAGGTCCTGCGCGTTGTGTGAGTGCCGCATGAAATGCCGGCCGGGCTTGGCGATGCGCGTGGGCGCGCTGGCGTTGCTGCTGGCGCTCGTGCTGACGTTCGTGCTGACGTTCGGGGGCGGCGCACTGGCCGCCAAGCCCAAGCCCGTGCAGGTCGGCTCCAAGCGCTTCACCGAGTCCTACATCCTCGGCGCGATCGTGACCGAGAGCCTGGCCATGGCGGGCGTGGCCGCGGAGCACCGCCCGGGGCTGGGCAACACCGCCGTGCTGGAGCAGGCGCTCGCCAGCGGCGGCATCGATGTCTACCCGGAGTACACCGGCACCATCGTGCGTGAACTGCTCCAGCGCGAAGGCAATCCGTCGCTGGCCCAGATCAACACCTGGCTCGCGCCGCGTGGCCTGAAGGCGAGTGCGCCGCTGGGCTTCAACAACAGCTATGCGCTGGCCTTGCGCGAGGCCGATGCCGAGCGCCTGGGTCTCGCGACTCTGTCTGACCTTGCCAGCCCGGCGGCACGCGGGCTGCGCTTGGGCCTGTCGCATGAATTCCTCGGCCGCGCCGATGGCTGGGCCGCACTGCAGCGCGCCTACGGCCTGCCGTTCGCCACCCCCGCGGGGCTCGACCACGGGCTGGCCTACACCGCGCTCGAGCAGTCGCAGGTGGACGTGATCGACATCTACTCCACCGACGCCAAGATCGGCCGCTCGGCCGTGCGCGTGCTGCGCGACGACCGCAACTTCTTTCCGCGCTACGACGCCGTGCTGCTGATGCGCACGGGCCTGGACGCAGCACCACTGCAAGGCCTGGCTGGTCGCATCGACGAGCGCCGCATGATCGCGATGAACGCCGCCGCCGAGCTCGATGGCCGACCCTATGCCGACGTGGCGCGCGAGTTCGTGGCGAGCCTGGCGTCGCCAACGCCGCCCGCCGCCGCCGCCGCCGCCGCCCCGGTCGCCAGTGCCCGCACGGCGCACGGCTTCTGGTCACGCCTCTTGGCCGACGACTTCGCGCGCCTGACGCGCCAGCATCTGTTGCTGGTGTTCGGCTCGCTCGCGCTGGCCGTTGTGGTCGGCGTGCCGCTGGGCGTGCTGGCGTGGCTGCGGCCGCGCCTCGGGCAAGTGCTGCTCGCCACGGTGGGCGTGATCCAGACGATTCCCTCGCTGGCGCTGCTGGCCTTCTTGATCGTGATCGTCGGCGGCATCGGCTTCGTGCCGGCGCTCGTCGCG
This sequence comes from Methylibium sp., assembly GCF_031393925.1. Taxonomy (GTDB): domain Bacteria; phylum Pseudomonadota; class Gammaproteobacteria; order Burkholderiales; family Burkholderiaceae_C; genus Methylibium. The sequence goes on from NZ_JANMWL010000147.1 coordinate 7,991, forward strand.
CTGTTTCTCTATGCGTTGCTGCCGATCGTGCGCAATACGCAGACGGGGCTCGACGGCGTGGGCGCGGGCCTGTCGCAGGCGGCACGCGCGCTCGGCCTCACCCGCTGGCAGCAGCTCGTGCAGGTGGAGCTGCCGCTGGCCGCGCCGACGGTGCTGGCCGGCGTGCAGACGGCGGCCACCATCAACGTCGGCACCGCCACCATGGCGGCCTTCATCGGCGCGGGCGGTTACGGCGAGCGCATCGTCGCGGGGCTGGCGCTCAACGACACCGCGGTGTTGCTCTCAGGCGCGGTGCCGGCGGCGGTGCTCGCGCTCGTGGTGCAGGGCGGCTTCGGGCTGGCGCGGCGCGGGCGCGATCGGCGCCGAGTGCGGTGATGTGCGCGGCGATTTCCGCGCTGGTGGCGCGCCGTGACGCAGGCAGCGGCTGAGACAATCGAACGCATGACCGACTGGATGCTCCCGCTGCTCGTTGCACTCACGGCGTTGACGCTGTTGCTGGTCGGCTGGCTCGCCCGACTCGCCCTGCGGCCCAGCGACAACCGCGAGTTGCGCGAAGAGCTAGGCCGCAATGCCGAGGCGCTGCGCACCGAGATCGGCCGCAGCTCGGCGCTCACGCGCCAGGAGCTCGGCGCGACCTTGGCGAACTTTCAGCAGACCCTGCTTGCCCAACAAGGCGACGTGGCGCGCACGCAGAACGAACAGATCGACAGCTTTCGCACTCAGCTGGCCGCCACGCAGACCTCGCTCACCGACACCTTGCGCATCGCCACCGCGTCGCTGGCCAGCCAGGCGCAGGGCTCGCGCGAGGCGCAGGACGCGACGCTCGGGCGACTCTCCGAACAGCAGGCCAACAGTTTGAAGCGCTTTGCCGACACACAAAGCGAACAACTGCGAGCCCTTTCCGAGGCGACCGAGCGGCGCCTCGCGGAGATGCGCGTGGCGGTCGAACAGAAGCTCGGCGCGATCCAGGCCGACAACGAGAAAAAGCTCGAACAAATGCGCGCCACCGTCGACGAAAAGCTGCACGCCACGCTCGAGCTGCGTTTGGGCGAGAGCTTCAAGCAAGTGGCCGAGCGCCTGGAGCAGGTTCACCGCGGGCTGGGCGAAATGCAGACCTTGGCGCAGGGCGTGGGTGACCTGAAGCGCGTGCTCGGCAACGTCAAGAGCCGCGGCGTGTTCGGCGAGGTGCAGCTGGCCGGTCTGCTCGAACAAGTGTTCACGCCCGAGCAGTACGCCACCAACGTGGTGACGGTGCCTGGCAGCAACGAGCGCGTCGAGTTCGCGATTCGCCTGCCCGGGCGCAGTGACGACGGCGCGCCGCTGTGGCTGCCGATCGACGCCAAGTTCCCGCGCGAAGACTACGAGCGCCTGCTCGACGCCCAGGATCGCGCCGACAAGGACGCCGCCGACGCGGCCGCCCGCGCGCTCGAGCTGCGCGTGCGCGACGAGGCCCGCACCATCGCCGCCAAATACCTGGCGCCGCCGCACACCACCGACTTCGCGATCCTGTTCCTGCCCACCGAAGGCCTCTATGCGGAGCTGCTGCGCCGCCCGGGCCTGGGCGAGGCGCTGCAGCGCGAGCATCGCGTCATGCTGGCCGGGCCGACCACCTTGCTGGCCGTGCTCAACAGCCTGCAGATGGGTTTTCGCACCTTGGCGCTGGAGCAGCGCAGCTCCGAAGTCTGGAAGGTGCTGGGCGCGGTCAAGACCGAGTTTGGCCGCTTCGGCGAGGTGCTCGCCAAGACGCGCAAGAAGCTCGAAGAAGCCAGCAACACCATCGATGCCGCCGCCGTGCGCACGCGTGCCATCGACCGCCAGCTGCGCGTCGTGCAGGCGCTGCCCGAGGCCGAGGCGCGCGCGCTGTTGCCCACCGACGCCGCCTTCGACGACCCGGCCGAAGCGCCGCAGCCCTGAGCGCCATGTCGGCGAGCGCACCGCGGCCCGCCGCCACCGCGCCCGCCGCGTCGCTCACGGCCGCCTTGCTGCCGTTGATCGGGGCGCAGCTCTGCTTTCACGGCAGCATGGCCGGCGTGCGCATGGCGGCACCCTTGCTGGCCTTGCAGGACGGGCAAAGCGCCTGGGCGGTCGGCGTGTTGCTGGCGCTGTTTGCCGCCGCGCCGATCGCGCTTGCGCTGCGCGCCGGCCGCATGGTCGACCGCCACGGTTACCACCGGCCGGTGCGCGTGGCGGTGGCGCTCACCGTGGCCGGCGGTGCGCTCGCGGCGCTGGCCGTGTTGCTGCCGCTGCCGTGGCGCTATGCGGCGTTGTGCCTGGCCGCGGTGCTCTCGGGTGGCGGCGCCAACTTCGGGATGATTGCGATCCAGCGCACCGTCGGCCGGCTGGCGCGCGACACCAACGACTTGAAGCGCGTGTTCAGCTGGCTCGGCCTGGCGCCAGCGCTGAGCAACGTGGTCGGGCCGGTGCTGGCCGGCGTGCTGATCGACGGCGCCGGCTACGGCGCGGCCTTCACGGTGCTGGCACTGCTGCCGCTCGTGGGCTTGGCGGCGGCGCGGCGCGTGCCGGTAGCCGCCGCAGCGCCGTCCCCGGCGCAAAACCGCGGCCGGGGCGCCGCCTGGGATTTGCTGCGTGCCACGCCGATGCGGCGCCTCTTGCTTGTCAACTGGCTGCTGTCGAGCAGCTGGGACGTCCACAGCTTCGCGGTGCCGGTGCTCGGGCACGAGCGCGGCCTGAGCGCGTCGGCGATCGGCCTCATCCTCGGTGCGTTTGCGCTGGCGGTGGCGGGCGTGCGCCTGCTGATCCCGCTCGTCGCCGAGCGGCTGCGCGAGGGCGCGGTGCTGTCGGGCGCCATGCTGCTCACTGCCTTGACCTTCGCGGTCTATCCCTTCGCGCACAGCGCCTGGCCGATGGCCGCCTGTGCGGTGGTGCTCGGGCTGGCGCTGGGCGCGGTGCAGCCGATGATCATGTCGACGCTCTACCAGATCACGCCCGACGCGCGGCACGGTGAAGCCATCGCGCTGCGCTCGATGGCGATCAATCTGTCGAGCGCGCTGATGCCGCTGGGCTTCGGCATCCTCGGTGCGAGCCTCGGTGCTGCGACCCTGTTCTGGCTGATGGGCGCGGCCGTCGGCGCCGGTAGCTGGTCGGCCAGGAAGATGGGCGTGGGCGCTCAGTAGGCCGATGCGGGCGCTGCTTCGCTTCGATATGAGAGTGACGGTGCGGCGCAAAGCCGCGGGCGGGCGGCGTGCTCCACCGCACTGGAGCGCAGCCGACCGCCCGGCCGCGGTCTTGCGCAGCGCCGGCCGGCTCCGCCCCCGCCCTCACCCCAACCCTCTCCCCCGAGGGGAGAGGGAGCAAGAGCGCCGCGGGTTTGCGCAGACATGACCGGCTTCCATCCCAGCCTTCCTCAAAGGGGGAAGGAGCAAAGACCGCTCGCGGCTTTGCGCCGCCGGACCTCACGCAAGGCATCACCCGTCTGCACCAATGCGCTGGCTGCGCGCTGGAATTTGGCGTCTATCGACGCGCGCTCAGTAAATCAGCCGGTCCGGGCGGATGTCGCGCAGGATGGTCGTGGCGATCTCCTCGATCGACTTGTGCGTCGAACTCAGCCACGAGATGCCTTCGCGCCGCATCATCGCCTCGGCCGCGCTCACCTCGGCGCGGCAGTTCTCGATCGAGGCGTACTTGCTGTTGGGCCGGCGCTCCTGGCGAATGACCTGCAGCCGCTCCGGCGCGATCGTCAGGCCGAAGCACTTGCCTTTGTGCGGCGCCAGCGGAAGCGGCAGCGCGTTGCGCTCGAAGTCCTCGGGGATCAGCGGGTAATTGGCCGCCTTGACGCCGTGCTGCATGGCCAGGTACAGCGAGGTCGGCGTCTTGCCCGAGCGGCTCACGCCCACCAGCACCACGTCGGCGATGTCGAGGTTCTTGGACGACTGGCCGTCGTCGTGGGCGAGCGAGAAGTTGATCGCCTCGATGCGGTTGGTGTATTCCTGGCTCTTGGCGGCGTCGTCGAAACGGCCGACGCGGTGGTTGGACTTCATGCCCAGCTCGATCTCGAGCGGCTCGACGAAGGTGCGAAACATGTCGAGCACGAGCGCTCTCGACTGATTAACGATGTCGCGCACCGCCGCATCGATCAAGGTGATGAAGACGATCGGACGAAGGCCTTCGCGCTCGGCGGCACCGTCGATTTCTCGCAGCACCTGGTAGGCCTTGTCGGCGGTGTCGATGAACGGCCGGCGCACATGCCGCGGGCGGCCCGGAAACTGGTTGAGGATGGAATTTCCGAAGGTCTCGGCGGTGATCCCGGTGCTGTCGGAGATGAAGAACACGGTGCGGTTTTGCATGGGCCGGCGCGCGAGGGCAGCAGGGAGGGGGTCCGTACAATCTACGTCAATTTCTGCCCGCATCAGCATGAGCCCCACGCCAACAACAACAAGACATGGCGTGAGCGCGGTCGGCTGGGTTCGCGCCTGGACGCGAGCGGGCAACCCGCATTCATCACATCACGGAGTTTGCCCATGTCCACCTTCGATGCGACCGCCCTGGTCGTCCCGCTCGAACATCTGAGAATGACCGATGTCGAGGCGGTCGGCGGCAAGAACGCCAGCCTCGGTGAAATGATCTCGCAGCTCGCCGCCTCGGGCGTGCGTGTGCCCGGTGGCTTTGCAACCACCGCCCACGCCTTTCGCGAGTTCCTGCAACAAGGCGGCCTGGCCGAGCGCATCAACGCCAAGCTCGCCACGCTCGACACCGATGACGTGCGCGCGCTGGCCGCCGTGGGCGCGCTGATCCGCGGCTGGGTCGAGGCCCAGCCCTTTCCGGCAACGCTCGAAATGGCGATCCGTGCCGAGTTCGAACGGCTCACCGAAACCAGCGCAGGCGCGTCGTTCGCGGTGCGCTCGTCGGCCACCGCCGAAGACCTGCCGGACGCGAGCTTTGCCGGCCAGCAGGAGACCTTCCTCAACGTGGTGGGCATTGACGAGGTGCTGGCCAAAACGCGCGAAGTGTTCGCCAGCCTCTACAACGACCGCGCCATCAGTTACCGCGTCCACAAGGGCTTTGCGCACCACGACGTGGCCTTGTCGGCCGGCGTGCAGCGCATGGTGCGCTCCGACCTCGGCGCGGCCGGCGTCATGTTCACCATCGACACCGAATCGGGCTTCAAGGACGTGGTGTTCATCACCTCGAGCTACGGCCTGGGCGAGACGGTGGTGCAGGGCGCCGTGAACCCGGACGAGTTCTACGTCCACAAGCCCACGCTCGCCGCCGGCAAGCTCGCCATCATCCGCCGCAATCTCGGCTCCAAGCTCATCAAGATGAGCTTCACCACGCCCGAGGAAAAGGCCGCCAGCGGCAAGTTGGTCAAGACCGTCGACACCGCACCCGAGCAGCGCAACCGCTACTCGCTCAGCGACGCCGACGTGGCCGAGCTGGCGCGCTATGCGCTCGTCATCGAGCAGCACTACGGTCGGGCGATGGACATCGAGTGGGGCAAGGACGGCACCGAGCACAACGGCAAGGGCCAGCTCTACATCCTGCAGGCGCGCCCCGAGACGGTGAAGAGCCAGTCCGAGGGCAAGGCCGAGCAGCGCTACAAATTGAAGGAGCAGGGCGCGGTGTTGGTCGAGGGCCGCGCCATCGGCCAGAAGATCGGGACCGGGCCGGTGCGCATCGTCCACAGGCTGGCCGACATGGACCAGGTGCAGCCCGGCGACGTGCTCGTCACCGACATGACCGACCCGAACTGGGAGCCGGTCATGAAGCGCGCCTCGGCGATCGTCACCAACCGTGGCGGGCGCACCTGCCACGCCGCGATCATCGCGCGCGAGCTGGGCATCCCGGCGGTGGTCGGCTGCGGCGATGCGACCGAGCGGCTCAAGGAAGGTGCGCTCGTGACCGTGGTCTGCTCCGAGGGCGACACCGGCTACATCTACGACGGCCTGCTCGAGTCCGAGATCACCGAAGTGCAGCGCGGCGAGATGCCGTACTCGCCCATCAAGCTGATGATGAACGTGGGCAATCCGCAGCTCGCCTTCGACTTCTGCCAGATGCCCAATTCCGGCGTCGGCCTGGCGCGGCTCGAGTTCATCATCAACAACAACATCGGCGTTCACCCGAAGGCGATCCTCGACTACCCCAACGTGCATGCCGACCTGAAGAAGGCGGTCGAGTCGGTGGCGCGGGGGCATGCGTCGCCACGCGCCTTCTACGTCGACAAGCTGGCCGAGGGCATTGCCACCATCGCCGCGGCGTTCTGGCCCAAGCCGGTGATCGTGCGGCTGTCGGACTTCAAGTCCAACGAATACAAAAAACTCATCGGCGGCTCGCGCTACGAGCCGGAGGAAGAGAACCCGATGCTGGGTTTTCGCGGCGCTTCGCGCTACCTCAGCGCCGAATTCGGCGAAGCCTTCGCCATGGAATGCGAGGCGCTGCGTCGCGTGCGCACCGACATGGGCCTCGTCAACGTGGAGGTCATGGTGCCGTTCGTGCGCACCCTCGAGCAGGCCAAGCGCGTGGTCGCCATGCTGGCCGAGCAGGGCTTGAAGCGCGCCGCGGCCGGCGGCACCGACGGCCTGCGCGTGATCATGATGTGCGAGGTGCCCAGCAACGCGATCCTGGCCGAGTCCTTCCTCGAACACTTCGACGGCATGTCGATCGGCTCGAATGACCTCACCCAGCTGACGCTCGGCCTGGACCGTGATTCCGGGCTCGCGCTGTTGGCGGCCGACTTCGACGAGCGCGATCCGGCCGTCAAGGCCTTGATCTCGCGCGCGATCGCCGCCTGCCGCGCCACCGGCAAATACATCGGCATCTGCGGACAGGGGCCGAGCGACCATCCTGACTTTGCCGACTGGCTGGCCGCCGAGGGCATCGAGTCGATGTCGCTGAACCCCGACACCGTGGTCGAGACTTGGCAGCGTTTGGCCAAGCGCTGATGTGGCAGCGCCCGGCCAGCCGCTGATGCGCCGAATTGCGTCCCCGCGTCTCGCCGCGGGTTAGCCGCGACTGTGCAGCAGCGGGGCCCGCGGCCAGAATCGCGTCCCCGCACGTTTTGCCCCGAGACGACGCATGCTGCTGTTGGTGAGCGCTATCAAGCTGGTGGCTGAAATCGCCTTGTTCTCGATGCTCGGTCGCTGGCTGCTGGGCCTGATGGCCGGCGCGGGGCGCGAGCGCAACTTGTTCTACCAGGTGCTCGGCGTGTTGGTGCGCCCTTTCACCGCGGCGCTGCGGGTCGTCACGCCGCGCGCCGTGATCGATCGCCACCTGCCGCTGCTGGCCTTCGTGGCGCTGGCCTGGGTGTGGTTGTTCGCGCTGCTCGAAAAGGTGAGTCTGTGCCGCGCCCTTGTCGCGCAGGGTCTTTGTCCATGAGTCTTTACTGGCGCAAGACCTCGAGGCTCACCGCGGTGCTGCTGTCGATCTGGTTCGTGACCAGCTTCGTGCTGGTGTACTTTGCGCGCGACCTGAATTTCCGTTTCTTCGGCTGGCCCCTGAGCTTCTACATGGCCGCGCAGGGCTCGCTTGCGATCTACCTGTTGTTGGTGTGGTTGTACGCGCGCTGCATGGACCGGCTGGACCAAGAGCATGGCAGCGCCGCCAGGCACTGAAGTCGCTCGCGCGGCCGCCTTCAAGCGCAGTCTCGACCGCGTCTACGCCTGGTACACGGTTGGCTTCCTCGCCTTCGTGCTGACCCTGGGGGCGCTCGAGCGCCTGGGCTTGCCCAAGCGCTGGATCGGAGTGATCTTCCTGCTCGCCACCGTGGGCCTCTACGCCGGCATCGGCCTGCTCAGCCGCACCACCGACGAGGCCGAGTACTACGTTGCCGGGCGGCGCGTGCCGGCCATGTACAACGGCATGGCCGTCGGCGCCGACTGGATGAGCGCAGCGTCCTTCATCGGCCTGGCCGGCACGCTCTACCTGAGCGGCTTCGACGGCCTGGCCTTCATCCTGGGCTGGACCGGAGGCTATTGCCTGGTCGCCATGCTGCTGGCGCCTTACCTGCGCAAGTTTGGCCAATTCACCATTCCCGACTTCCTGGGCGAGCGCTACGGTGGCAACGGCGCGCGCCTGGTCGGCATCGTGAGCGCCATCCTGTGTTCGTTCACCTACCTGGTGGCGCAGATCTACGGCGTGGGTCTGATCACGGCGCGCCTGACCGATTTCGCGTTCGAGATCGGCGTGTTCGTTGGCCTGGGCGGTGTGCTGGTCTGCTCCTTCCTCGGCGGCATGCGGGCGGTGACGTGGACGCAGGTGGCGCAGTACATCGTGCTGATCGTGGCCTACCTCGCTCCGGTGGTGTGGCTCTCGGTCAAGCAGACGGGCGTGCCGCTGCCGCAGGCAATTTACGGCCTCCAGCTCGAAAAAATCAGCGCCGCCGAGCAGCAGCTCAAGACCGACGCGAAGGAACTCGAGGTCATCAAAGCCTACAGGCAGCGCGCCGACGACGCGGCGGCCAAGCTCGACAACGTGCCGGTGGCGATGCAGATCGATCGCGTGGCCGCCAAGCAGCGGCTGGCCGACCTGCGTGCCGCAGAGGCGCCGCTGCCCGAGGTGCAGTCGGCCGCGCGCGCGCTCGGCGCCTTGCCCACCACCGAGGCCGAGGCGCGGCGTGTCTACCAGGCTGCCAAGAGCGGCAACGAGGCGCGTGCCCGGCCGCTGGCCGGCATGCCCGACCATGCGCAGCAGTTCGCCGGCAACCCCGAGGGCGATGCGGGCGAGCGCCAACTGTTCGACGACTCACGCCGCAATTTCCTGGCGCTGGTGTTCTGCCTGATGGTGGGCACCGCCGGGCTGCCGCACATCCTGACGCGCTACTACACCACGCCTTCGGTGCGCGAGGCGCGCGAGTCGGTGACGTGGTCGCTGTTCTTCATCTTCCTGCTCTACGTGACCGCGCCCGCATTGGCGGTGCTGGTCAAGTACGAAATCTTCACCAACGTGGTGGGCACGCCGTTCGACCAGTTGCCGGCCTGGATCGGCAACTGGGCCCGGGTCGACGCCAGCTTGATGTCGGTCGTCGACATCAACCACGACGGCGTGCTGCAGCTCGGCGAAATGAAGATCGGCGGCGACATCATCGTTTTGGCCATGCCCGAGATCGGCGGGCTGCCCTACGTCATCTCCGGCATGGTGGCCGCGGGTGGGCTGGCCGCGGCGCTTTCCACCGCCGACGGCCTGCTGCTGACGATCACCAACGCGCTGTCGCACGACCTCTACTACAAGATGATCAATCCGGCCGTCCCGACCTCGCGGCGTGTGACGCTGTCGAAGATGCTGCTGCTGGTGGTGGCGCTCGCGGCCGCTTACGTGGCCGCGCAAAGGCCCGCCGACATCCTGTTCCTGGTTTCCGCGGCGTTCTCGCTGGCGGCGGCCGGCTTCTTTCCGGCGCTCGTGCTGGGCATCTTCTGGAAGCGCGCCAGCAGCCTGGGCGCGGTGGCCGGCATGATCTGCGGCCTGCTGACGACGCTCTACTACATGGTCCACAACCAGGTGGGGCTGCGCGAGGCGCTGGGAGTCACCGATCCGGTGAGTCTTTGGTGGGGCATCCAGCCGATCTCGGCCGGCGTGTTCGGCGTGCCGGTCGGTTTTGCAGTGATCGTGCTGGTGAGTCTGGTGAGCCCGGCCCCGGGCCCCGAGGCACTGGCGCTCGTCGAGCGGCTTCGTTCGCCGAACCCGCGCTGAGCGCAGGCGTGCCTCTATAATCGCCGGTTTCGCCTTGCCGCACCCTGGCCACGACATTGACGTGACTCAAGCGGGGCGGCTTTCGCGCCGAGGCCTTGTGCCGAGGCGCAAACCCACAAGGAGATCCGATGCGTCATTATGAAATCGTGCTGCTGATCCACCCGGATCAAAGCGAACAGGTTCCGGCCATGCTGGAGCGCTACAAGGGCCTCGTCACTGCGGCCAGTGGCAAGGTTCACCGTGTCGAGGACTGGGGCCGTCGCCAGCTGGCCTACCAGATCAACAAGCTCGCGAAGGCGCACTACCTTTGCCTGAACATCGAGTGCAGCAAGGAAACGCTGGACGAGATCGAGACCGGTTTTAAGTTCAATGATGCGGTGCTGCGTCACCTGACCGTGCTCAAGAGCAAGGCCGAGACCGCGCCTTCGGTCATGATGAAGGCCGTCGAGCGCGAAGAGTCGCGCAAGGCGCCGCCGCAGCAGCAGCAACAACAAACACAGCAGGAAGCGGCCGCCTGAGTTCGGTGAAGTCGCGCGTCACCCTTCGCCCTGTCGACTGCGCGGCATGAATCGCGTGGTCTTGCAGGCCCAGGTGGTGGAGCGTGGCCAGATGCGCTACACGCCCGCCGGCTTGCCGGCCCTCGACTTGAGCCTCAGGCACGAGTCGCAAGTGTCGGAAGCCGGGCACCCCCGCAAGGTTTCTTTGGAGATGCGCGCGGTGGGGATCGGCGCGGTGGCCGAGAAGATCGGCAAGCTCGCGGTGGGAGACACCGCAGGCTTTGCAGGCTTTCTCGGCAATACCCGCAACGGCAAGGGCGTGTTGCTACACATCACCGAGTTCGACGCGACGACACCTGTCACGCCATCGCCTTGAGTCTCTAGTTTTTTGCTTTTCAGGAGTTCACTATGCCCCCGCCCCGTGGTAAAGGCCGATTCGGCAAAGACAAGCGCCCCAAGCGCAACACCCAATCGCTGCTGTTTCGCCGCAAGCGTTTCTGTCGCTTCACCGTCACCGGTGTCACCGAGATCGACTACAAAGATGTCGACACCTTGCGTGACTTCATCGGCGAGAACGGCAAGATCACGCCGGCTCGCCTGACCGGCACGCGTGCCTTCTTCCAGCGCCAGCTGTCGACCTGCATCAAGCGGGCGCGCTTCCTCGCGCTGCTGCCGTACAGCGACCAGCACCGCACCTGAGGAGCGCCGCACCATGCAAATCATCCTGTTGGAAAAAGTCGCCAACCTCGGCAACCTCGGCGAGGTCGTTCGCGTCAAGGACGGCTACGCGCGCAACTTCCTGATCCCCAGCGGTGCCGCACGTCGCGCCACCGACAAGGCGGTCAAGGAGTTCGAAGTCAAGCGCGCCGAACTCGAGAAGGCGGCCGCCGCCAAGCTCGCCGCGTCGCAAGCCGAAGCCGAGAAGCTCAGTGGCAAGGCCGTGAGCATCACGCAGAAGGCGGGCGTCGATGGCCGCCTGTTCGGCTCGGTCACCAACCACGACATCGCCGCCGCCCTGAGCAAGGCCGGCTTCGAGGTCGTCAAGTCGCAGGTGCGCCTGCCCAACGGTCCGCTCAAGACCGTCGGCGAGCACCCGGTGACGGTGGCCTTGCACACCGACGTGCTGGTCGACGTGAACGTGATGGTGGTCGGCGAAACCGACTGAACGCCGCCGTGCGTTGAGTGGGAGGGCCGGCGCATGCCGGCCCTTTCGCTTTTGCAGCTCGAGAATCCACCGGCTGTACACAGCTCACCCCCTGCTTTGCCCACAGATTCGCGGACAAGTCCTCACGCTTTTGCGCTGGCGGCAAACGTTTAACTTTCCTAGCATCCTCCAATGGCAGCTGTTTTCCAGATACCCGATGTGGCAAGGCCGGTGGACGACGAGGTCGCGCGCATGCGCATACCGCCGCACTCGGACGAGGCCGAGCAGAGCGTGCTCGGAGGCCTGCTGATCGACAACGGCGCCTGGGACCGTGCCGGCGACCTGCTCGGTGAAGGCGACTTCTACAACTTCCACCACAAGCTCATCTATGCGGCCATCGGCTGGTTGATCAACGCGACCAAGCCGGCCGATGTGATCACCGTTCACGAGCGGCTGCAGTCGCTCGGCAAGGCCGATGAAGTCGGCGGTCTGGCCTACCTCAATGCGCTGGCGCAGAGCGTGCCGAGTGCGGCCAACCTGCGCCGCTATGCCGAGATCGTTCGCGAGCGCGCGATCCTGCGCAAGCTCGTCGAGGCGAGCAGCGAGATCGCCACCAAGGCCTTCAACCCGCAGGGCCGGGCGGTTTCGCAAATTCTCGACGAGGCCGAGGCCCAGATCTTTCGCATCGGTGAAGAAGGCTCGCGCAACCGCCAGGGCTTCCTGCCGATGACCGAGCTGGTGGTGCAACTGATCGACCGCGTGACCGAACTGGCCGAGAACGGCGCCGAAGAAGTGACCGGCGTGCGCTGTGGCTTCTACGACCTCGACCGCATGACCGCCGGCCTGCAGCCCGGCGACCTGGTGGTGCTGGCGGCGCGCCCTTCGATGGGCAAGACCGCCTTTGCGCTCAACATCGCCGAGCACGTGGCTGTCAACGAGGGCCTGCCGGTGGTGGTGTTCTCGATGGAAATGGGCGCTTCGCAACTGGCGCTGCGCATGGTGGGCTCGCTCGGGCGCATCGACCAGCAGAACCTGCGCACCGGACGGCTGCGCGACGACGAATGGGGGCGCCTCACCGAAGCGGTCGACAAGCTCGGCAAGGCCAGCATCTACATCGACGAGAGCGCCGCACTCACCCCCAGCGAGCTGCGCGCGCGTGCGCGCCGTCAGGCACGGCAATGCGGCCAGCTCGGCCTGATCGTGGTCGACTACCTGCAGCTCATGAGCGGCAGCGGCGGCGGCAGCGACGAGAACCGCGCCACGGTGCTGGGTGAAATATCGCGCGGCCTGAAGTCGCTCGCCAAGGAGCTGAAGTGCCCGGTGATTGCGCTGTCGCAGCTCAATCGCAGCGTCGAGAGCCGCACCGACAAGCGGCCGATGATGAGCGACCTGCGCGAATCCGGCGCGATCGAGCAGGACGCCGACGTGATCATGTTCATCTACCGCGACGACTACTACAACAAGGAGTCCTCCAAGGAACCGGGCGTCGCCGAGATCATCATCGCCAAGCAGCGCAACGGCCCGGTGGGCACCGCCAAGCTCACCTTCCTCAAACCGCTCACCAAGTTCGACAACCTGGCGCCGGGCGGCTCGGGCAGCGATTACTAAAGCGCGGTCGTAAACAAGAGGTCAAACGTGTGCCGCGATTCGAGAGCGTGTCGGTGCAAGGCCGCTGCTCCCTCGCTTCTCTGGGCAGAGAGTTCGGGTTGACCCGGGGCTGCGAAAAAAGCCCCGGCGGTCTTGCTCCCTCTCCCCAGCCCTCCCTACAGACGCGAGGGAGCAAGAACGCCGACAGGGAATTGCACCGGCCGCATTGACGGGGCCGATCATGTACATACACTGTCCATAATCGGCATCGACAAGGAGAAATCGCATGGCAGCCGCCGTCGAACGCATCGTGGTGCAAGCCACCGTCCAGGACAAGAAGGCCATCGCTGCCAAGGCCAAGCGGCTCGAGTTGCCGGTCTCGGAACTCATGCGCCGCGGCGCCTTCGCTTACGAGTCGAAGGAGGCCGACGCGGAACTGGCCACGCTCGCCGATGCCGCCAGGGGCGCTGCCGAGCGCGCGGGGGCATCCATCGACGATGCGCTCGCCTTCATCGAGGCGAGCAACAAGCGCATCGGGGCGATGGAAGCCAAGACCACCAAGGCGGCGAGATCGACAAGATCGACAAGAGGGGCGGCAAGCGCGCGCAAGGCCGCCTGATGGGCGTCACCGACCGGGTCTGGGGTGCGTTCACCTCGATGATCAAGCTCGAGGACAAGGTGAGTCGGCAGTCCGAGGCGATGAAGCTGCAGCAGATGAAGATCGAAGACCTGACCGGCCGGGTGATCCGGCTCGAAACCCAGCTCGAAATATTCACCGCCGCGGCGATGATCAAGCGGCTCAAGGCCGAGTAGGCGCGACGGCGTCGGTGCGAGTTCGCTTCGGCGCTTCGGCCCGAGCCTCAATGAAAGTCCCGCGAACTGGTGCCCAGGCGGCCCAGCCAGGGCGTCACGTCGACCAGCCGCCGCGCCACCAGGTGCATCACGCCCTCGGGCGATTTCTGCCACTGCCCCGCCACGGCCATGAGGCGTGAGGCGAGCAGCGCCTGGCGGTGCAACTCGCGCACGCGCTTCCAGACGATCACGTTGATCGAACCCGTCTCGTCTTCGAGGGTGACAAAGATCGTGCCCTTGGCCGTCTCGGGCTGCTGACGCATCACCACGATGCCGCAGGCCCAGGCGCTGGCACCGTCGCGCAAGGTGGCCAACTCGCCCGCGCTGCGCACGCGCCGCGCCGCCAGCCGTGGGCGCAGCAGGGCCAGCGGGTGGCGGCGCAAGCTCAGGCCGGTGGCGGCGTAGTCGAGCGTGATCGCCTCGCCCTCGGGCGCGACGGGCAGGGCCAGCGCGTCCTCGAGCTGCGGTGCCTGCGCCAGCAGGGCAGGGTGGCGGTGCTGCCCGGCCGCGACCCAGGTCTGCTGGCGGCGGTGGCCGGCCAGGCCGACCAGGGCATCGGCACGCGCGAGCATCTGCAACTCGTGCGGCTCCAAGCCAGCGCGCCGCGCCAGGTCGTCGATGCTCGCGAACGGCGCTTCGCTGCGCGCTGCCACCAGCCGCTCGGCGGCCGGCCGGGCCAGACCCGCCACCCTGCAGAGACCCAGTCGCACCGCCGGCTGCGCGCGGGCCTGCGCTGCGGTGGCCGCGCGCGAATCGCCCTGCCAGCCGATCGGGCGGCATGGGCCGTGGCCGGCGCCCACCGGATGCGGATCGCCCACCGCCTTCGGTGCTTCGAGCGTGCAATCCCAGTGGCTGAACAGAGCGTCAATGGCACGCACCTCTACACCGTGCCTCTTGGCGTCCTGAACCAGTTGCGAGGGCGAATAAAAACCCATCGGCTGCGAGTTGAGCAGGGCGGCCAGAAAGATCGCCGGCTCATGGCACTTCATCCACGCGCTGAAGTAGGCGAGCAAGGCAAAGCTGTAGGCGTGACTCTCGGGGAAACCGTAGTCGCCAAAGCCCTTGATCTGCTCGAACAGCTGCTCGGCAAAAGCACGCTCGTAGCCGTTGCCGACCATGCCTTCAATGATGCGGTCCTGGTACTTCTTCACCTGGCCGCTGCGTCGCCAGGCGGCCATGGCACGACGCAGGCCGTCGGCCTCGCCGCCGCTGAAACCGGCGGCGATCATGCAGATCTGCATCACCTGCTCCTGGAAGATCGGCACGCCCAGGGTGCGCGCGAGCGCCACGTCCAGCTCGGGCTTGGGTGAACTCGACGACTCCTTGCCCTGGCGGCGGCGCAAGTAGGGATGCACCATGCCGCCCTGGATCGGCCCGGGCCGCACGATCGCCACTTCGACCACCAGGTCGTAGATGCGACGCGGCAACAGGCGCGGCAGCATGCTTTGCTGGGCGCGGCTTTCGATCTGGAACACACCCACCGTGTCGGCGCGGCAGACCATGTCGTAGGTGGGCGCGTCTTCGCGCGGGATGTCGTGCATTTCCCATCCGCGCGCCGCTGGGTTCGCGGTGGCCGCAGGCGCTCCGCGCCACAAGGTCATCAGGTCGAGCGAGCGCCGCAGCGCACTCAGCATGCCCAGGGCGAGCACGTCGACCTTCAGCAGGCCGAGCGAGTCGAGATCGTTCTTGTCCCACTGGATGACGCGGCGCTCTTTCATGGCGGCGTTCTCGATCGGCACCAGCCTTGTCAGCTCATCGCGCGCGATCACGAAGCCGCCGACATGCTGCGACAGATGGCGCGGAAAACCGATCAGTGCCGAAGTCAGCTCGAGCCACTGCCGGGTCACCAGGGAGTCGGGGTCGAAGCCGGCTTCGAGCAGCCGCTCGTCGAGCTGGTGGCGCCCGTCGAACCACTGGTGGCTCTTGGCCAGCCGGTCGATGCGCTCCTCGTCCAGGCCGAGCGCCTTGCCGACGTCGCGCACGGCGCTCCGCGTGCGGTAGGTGGCCAGGGCGGCGGCCAGGGCGGTGCGCTCGGGGCCGTACTTGCCGTAGATGTACTGGATGACTTCTTCGCGCCGCTCGTGCTCGAAATCGACATCGATGTCGGGCGGCTCGTTGCGCTCTCGACTGATGAAGCGCTCGAACAGCAAGGTCGTGTCCATCGGGTTGACCTCGGTGATGCCCAGGCAATAGCACACCGCCGAATTAGCCGCCGAGCCGCGGCCCTGGCAGAGGATGCGCAGCGCGCGCGCCTTGCGCACCACGTCGTGTACGGTCAGGAAAAAGGCCTCGTAGCGCAGCTCCTCGATCAACTTCAGCTCCTTGTCGATCTGCCGGCCGACCGACTCGGGAATGCCCAGCGGGTAGCGGTCTTTGGCGCCCGACCAGGCGAGTGCGCTCAGGTGGCCGATCGCGGTTTGTCCCTTGGGCACGATCTCCTCGGGGTATTCGTAGCGCAGTTCGTCGAGCGAGAACTCGCAGCGCGCCGCCAGGCGCACGCTGGCAGCCAGCCACTCGCGCCGGTAGAGCCGCGCCAGCGACAGCCGCGAGCGCAGGTGCTGTTCGGCATTGCGCGCCAACGCATGACCGCAATCGACCACCGTGCGCTTGACGCGGATGGCGGTCAGCGTGTCCTGCAGCGCCTTGCGCGAGCGCACGTGCATCAGCACGTCGCCGGCCGCGGCCAGCGGCAGGCCACTCCGCGTCGACGCTTCGACCAACCGCTCGACCAGCACGCTGTCACCCGCCCACAGCAGCAGCTCGATGGCGATGGCAGCGCGCTCGCCGAAGGTGCCGGCAAGCCAGCGCGCCTGGGTACACAGCGTCTCGGTCGAAGCGTCGCGGTCGGGGATCAAGAGTGCCAGGCAGTCGGGCAGGCCGCTCGCGTGGCCCTGGCCGGCGAGTGCGGCATCCAGGTCGTCGGTGCCTAGCCGGTAGCTGCCTTTTTCGCTGCGGCAGCGCCCGAGCGTGGCCAGACCGCAGAGCTGCGCATAGCCCTCGCGGTTCATCGCCAGCAGCACCAGGCGCAAGCCCGGTGTGGCGCCCGCGGCGCCCAGCCTGAACTCGCTGCCGATGACGAGCTTGAGTTCGCGGCCGTATTCCTCGCGCTGGCGCTTGATCTCTTCATGCGCGCGCACCACGCCCGCCACCGAACATTCGTCGGTGATCGCGATCGCCTCGTAACCGAGCTGCGCCGCCCGCTCGACCAGCTCCTTGGGATGCGAGGCGCCCACCAGGAAACTGAAATTGGAACGGCAATGCAGCTCGGCATAGGCCGGCAAACCCGGCTGTGTGAGCTGCGCTGCAGGCAGGGGCGGAGACGCCGGCAAGGGCGTCTTGGGATGGGGTGCCTGCGGCATGGTTCAGCCCGCGGGCAGTGAAAGAGCCACCCGACGTTCTCGGGGACCGCTTGCGCGGTACGTGGCGACGCTCATGTCAGTTGCCAGTTGCCCCACCGCGCTTGGCGCGACCCGCGACTCGCGACGCGAGAAACGCTGACGGAGCGCGAGAGTCTGCAATCGGCCCCCCATTGCGCTCTTTGCTCCTTCCCCCTCTGGAGGAAGGCCGGGCTGCGCAAAGCCACGGCGAACAAACGGCCTCGTCGTTCCAGTGAGACGTTTCATCTGAACTGTCCAGGGACTAGCCAAACCAACCATGCAGAAACCAGCCGCCTTGGTTTCCTGGCGCGTCGGCACGGCGCTCGCGGTAGACCCAGCGCAGCCGGTGGTCGCTGCCTTCGGCCACGTGATAGTCGCGCCGCGCCAGCCCGCCATCGAACCAGCCGGCCTCGATGCGCTCGGCGCGCGAGCACAGCCGCAACAGCCCGCCATGAAGCGGCCGCCCCAGCGCGTCGCTCGCCAACGGTTGCGGCGGCTCGAGCAGCCAGGCCGGGCGGGGCGGTGCGCCGGGCGGTGGCTCGGCGGGTACCCGCAGCGTCTCGGTCACCGGCACGCCGCGCTGCGCGCGCTCGGGCCGGTGGTCGGCGAGCGGCTCGAAGCGCAGCACGCGCTCGGGCCCGAGCCGCGCCACCAGCCGGTCGAGCAGGGCCGCATGGCCCTGGCCTTCGCCGCCGGCCGTCGGCAACAACTCGCCAGGGGTGCCGCCGTGGGCCACCGAGGCTTCCAGGGCAAGTATCAGCTCGTACACCGGCGCCGCGAGGGCATGGCGCTGCAGCCGCTCGCGCCACAGCAGCGCGAGCTGGGCGATGTCGCGGCTGGGCGTGGAGAGTTGCAGGCGCAGCACGGTGTCGGGCACCGGCTCGCGGCGATGTTCGTGGCGCAGCCGCAAGCTGAGCACGGTGGCCGCGTGCCAGTGCAGTTGCAGCCAACCGCCCAGGGCCGGCAGCAGCGCCCCGATCGCGGCCACCAGCACGGCAGCATCGTCGGCGCGCTGCAGCAGCTCGCGCCTGGCTTCAAAGCGCTCGGGCGGCGCGAACCACGGCCGCGGGTCGGACGCGTCGCCATAGGCGCGGTCCAGCGTGGTGGCGAGCGCACGGCCGAGGCGGCGCTGCAGCCCGGCGCGCGGCAGCGCTCGCAATTCGCCCAGGCGCTGCACGCCGAGCGCCTGCAGCAGCTCGGTCTGGCGCGGCGTGAGCGGCAGGAGGGCATCGAGGGCGCCGAGCGGGATGCGGTCGAGCTGGCGCGCGCAGTGGGACGACTGCAAGGTGCGCCGCCGCACGCTGCCGCTGGTGGCCAGCAGCCAGGCGGCGCTCGCGGTCGGTGCGCAGGCCAGCCGCACATGGGCGCCGCAGTCGTGGGCGATCGCCTGGGCCCGCCGCAGCAGACAGCGCACGCCGCCGAACAGCCGCAGCGAAGCGCGTACCTCGAGCAGCACGCCGCTGGCTTGGAGGTTCAGCTTGGGCGTCAAGGCCGCCAGCGCCAACGCCAGGGTCGCAACGAAGGCGCGTTCGCGCGCCTCGTCGCGCGGCTGCACCACCAACTGCGGCAGCAAGGCCAGGGCGGTCGCCACGCTCTGGCCGACCTGCACGCCGAGCGCACGCGCGGCGCGGTTGGCGCCGAGCAGCCGGTGCTGCTCGACCACCGCCACCGGCAGCAGCGTCTCAAGCCCGGCTCGCGACCAGGGCAGGGCTTGCAGCGACAACTGGGGCAGGTGCAGGGCGACCCACAACATCGTGGCTTCCCGGGTTGATGGCGGTGACTGGGGCGACCGGACTGACGGTGCGGCGCGCCGCAGCCGGCCACGGCAACTGCAGCGTGAGCGCGGCGCTCATCGGCGGGCCGCGGCGCTTGAACACCTCGACCGCCAGTTGCCGGCCGGGGCGCGGCGTGCAGGCCAGGCGCAACGGAGCCGGGCTGCTGGTCGAGCGCGCCGCGGCGGGGCGCAGCGCGATCAGCGGCGTGGCCCCGGCCTGAGCGGCCAGATGCAGCCGACGCAGGGTGACGGCCACGCTCGGCCCGGGGCTCCACCACAGCACCGCCGCACAGCTGCCCGAGCGCAACGTCTGCTCGACCGCCCAGGCGGCGTCGGCCGTGCTCGCCGGGTTGACGCACACCAGCCGCGCGAGCGCCAGGTCCATGGCCTGCAAGGCACTGACGCAGGGCGTGCCGGGCGGCGCCACCCACAGCAGCTCCTGCGAGCCCAGGTTGCGCCGGCGCAGGCTGCAGAGCCAGGGTTCGAGCAGCGCCAGCTCGCCGCTCGCCCCGGCGGGCAGCAACAGCTCGCACAGGCCCGCCAGCGGCCAGCCACCACCGGGCAGCTCGGCATCGAGTGCCGGCCAGCCGGTGGGCTCGGTGGGCGCGCCGACTGACGCCCAATCGCCGGCTCGCCACACCGGTGCACCGAGCCGCGCCAGCGCGAGCGCAGACGCGGCCAGCCGGGCGGCAACAAGAGAGGCGGGAGCGGTCAAGACAGACATGGCAGCGAAATTGATACTGTACATAACAACAGTCTTTCAAGCTCGAATATCCATGTTGTTTGTGGGTCGGGTTCATCCGCTGGCAAGTGCCGCGGTGGCAAGGCACGCTCACCGTCCCTGCAACCCGAGGAGACATCCCATGAGCAACCCCGACACCTGCTGCGGCATCGTTCCCTACTTCAAGGTCGCGCCCGGCAAGCTGGCCGAGTTCAAGGCGCTGACATTGCGCTTCGTTGAAAAGACCAGGAGCGAGACCGGGTGCGCGTACTACGCCTTCAGCTTCGATGGCGACAGCGCGGCGCACTGTCGCGAGGGCTACGACGACGCCGCTGCGGTGCTGGCGCACCTCGAAAACGTCGGCGCGCTGCTCGGTGAAGCGCTCGCCATTTC
>NZ_JANMWL010000168.1:0-6332 GCF_031393925.1 Methylibium sp.
CACGACGAACTGCTGTTCATCGTGCAGCACCAGACCAGCGAGCTGTGGATGAAGCTCATGCTGCACGAGCTGCGCGCCGCCATCCGCAGCGTTGCGAACGACCAATTGCAGCCGGCCTTCAAAATGCTGGCGCGCGTCAGCAAGATCATGGAGCAGCTGGTCCATGCCTGGGACGTGCTGGCGACGATGACGCCGCCCGAGTATTCGGCGATCCGGCCCTATCTGGGCGCGAGCAGCGGCTTTCAGAGCTGGCAATACCGCTCGGTGGAGTTCTCGCTCGGCAACAAGAATGCCGCCATGCTCGAGGCCCACGCGCATGCGCCCGAGCGGCTCGCCGAGGTCAAGGCCGCACTGCTCGCGCCCTCGCTCTACGACGAGGCATTGCGCCTGCTCGCGCGCCGCGGTCTGCCGGTACCCCCTGAATCAACCGAGCGCGACTGGACCCAGCCCTACACCGCCAGCGCCGACGTCGAGGCCGCGTGGCTGGTGGTCTATCGCGACCCAAAAGCGCACTGGGATCTCTACGAGCTGGGCGAGGAACTCACCGACCTGGAAGACGCCTTTCGGCTCTGGCGCTTTCGCCATGTGACCACCGTCGAGCGCGTCATCGGCTTCAAGCGCGGCACCGGCGGCACGGGCGGCGTGAGCTATCTGCGCAAGATGCTCGACGTGGTGCTGTTCCCGGAGATCTGGTCGCTGCGCACCAGTCTGTAGAAGCCCGCGCGACACCCGCCCGGGCGCGCGCAAACCTGCGGCCTCACGGCGTCATGCCCCACAAGCCGTGACGCCGCGCCTCGTCGACCTTGGCCTGGCCGCTCGCGTGCATGAGCCCGGCTGCGTCGAGCGCCTCGACCCGGCGCTTGTGCGGCCCCGACCACGCGCTCTTGGGCTTGCGCGGCGCAAACCACAGCAGCGAGCGACGCTCGTCGAGGCGGCCTTGCTTGCTGTCGATCCAACCGAAGCACAGCGCCTCGTCGATGGCTTCGTCAACGCTCGGCGCTTCATGGTCGCTGTCCTTCCTGGCCATCACCAACCAAACGCCGGCGGCCTGGGTGTGGTGCCGCGTCAACCAGCGCCGCCACGCGGCGCGGTCGTGGGCCTCGACGGCATGGGGTGGCAGGGTGTCTCCGGGCATGACAGGTCTCCAAACGCAGCGGCGAGAATACGCGGTTGACGCCCCATCGCCCCCCTTCGATCCGCACGCAGCTCCGCCATGGCAACCATCCTTCAGCACCTACCCGCCGGCCAAAAGGTCGGCATCGCGTTTTCGGGCGGCCTGGACACCAGCGCCGCGCTGCACTGGATGCGCAACAAGGGCGCCATTCCCTACGCCTACACCGCCAACCTGGGCCAGCCCGACGAGCCCGACTACGACGAGATCCCGCGCAAGGCCCTGCTCTACGGCGCCGAGAAAGCGCGCCTGGTCGACTGCCGAACGCAGCTCGTGGCCGAGGGCATCGCGGCGCTGCAAAGCGGCGCCTTTCACATCTCGACGGCGGGCCTCACCTACTTCAACACCACGCCGATCGGGCGCGCCGTCACCGGCACCATGCTGGTCGCGGCGATGAAGGAAGACGACGTCAACATCTGGGGCGACGGCAGCACCTACAAGGGCAACGACATCGAGCGCTTCTACCGCTACGGCCTGCTCGCCAACCCCGACCTCAAGATCTACAAGCCCTGGCTCGACCAGGCCTTTATCGATGAGCTGGGCGGGCGCGCCGAGATGTCGGCCTTCATGAGCCAGTCGGGCTTTGCCTACAAGATGTCGGCCGAGAAGGCCT
The DNA here is from genome assembly GCF_031393925.1 of Methylibium sp. GTDB lineage: Bacteria > Pseudomonadota > Gammaproteobacteria > Burkholderiales > Burkholderiaceae_C > Methylibium. The sequence goes on from NZ_JANMWL010000168.1 coordinate 1,785, forward strand.
ATTCCACCGACTCCAACATGCTCGGTGCCACGCACGAGGCCAAGGACCTGGAGCACCTCAGCAGCGGCATGACGATCGTGCAGCCGATCATGGGCGTGGCGTTCTGGCGCGAAGACGTGGCGGTTGCGCGCGAGCAGGTGTCGGTGCGCTTTGACGAAGGCCGGCCGATGGCACTGAACGGCGTCGAGTTCGCCAGCACGGTGGACTTGCTGATGGAGGCCAACCGCATCGGCGGGCGCCACGGCCTGGGCATGAGCGACCAGATCGAAAACCGCATCATCGAAGCCAAGAGCCGCGGCATCTACGAAGCGCCGGGCCTGGCGCTGCTGTTCATCGCTTACGAGCGCCTCGTCACCGGCATCCACAACGAAGACACGATCGAGCAATACCGCGACGGCGGCCGCAAGCTCGGCCGCCTGCTCTATCAGGGCCGCTGGTTCGACCCGCAGGCGATCATGCTGCGCGAGTCGGCGCAGCGCTGGGTGGCACGCGCGATCAGCGGCGAGGTCACCGTCGAGCTGCGCCGCGGCAACGACTACTCCATCCTCGACACCGCCTCGCCCAACCTCACCTACAAGCCCGAGCGGTTGACGATGGAAAAGGGCGAGTCGAGTTTCTCGCCGCAAGACCGCATCGGGCAGCTGACGATGCGCAACCTCGACATCGTCGACACGCGCGAAAAGCTGCTCACCTATGCCCGTGCCGGCTTGCTTTCGCTGGGCGCTGGCGTCGCGCTGCCGCGCCTGAACAACGACGACGGCGCCTGACGCGCCCTGACACGAGCCCGGTGCGCCTCGACGGGACCCGCCCCACCCGTTGCATTGCTGACGCCTCGGCGCCCTGACCACCGCGCACCGACGTGGCTGGCCGTTGAACGGCGGCGCCGCATGGCAGACCGCTCCCGGGCGGTCAACAGATCACCTCTCTGGTCTGCTGGTCTTGCCATTGAGAATAAGTCGCATTAAGATCGTCGAATCCGTCCAACGAATGAATCCGCAATGACCTCCACCTGCAAGCCGAGCCTGTCCCTGCTATTCGCCCTCGCAGCTGCGGGTTTCGGCTTGGCGGGCTTCACTCCCTCTGCCTTGGCAGCCGACCCAGAAGCCCAGCTCGTGATCAAGAACCATCGCTTCGAGCCGACTGAACTCAAAGTGCCGGCCGGCCAGCGCGTCAAGCTGGTGGTACACAACCAGGACGGCACCGCCGAGGAATTCGAGAGTCACGCCCTGAACCGCGAGAAGGTCATCCCGGCCGGCGCGAAAGTCGCGCTTTTCATCGGCCCGCTCAAAGCCGGACGCTACGAGTTTTTCGGCGAATACCACGGAGACACCGCCAAGGGCGTGATCGTCGCCGAGTGATCCGAGCGATGCCCGCACAGGACCGCCGCTGATGTTTGCCTCCGCGCTCATCGTCTTCAGAGAAACGCTCGAAGCTGCGCTGTTCGTCGGCATCATCGCCGCAGCGACCAAGGAATTGAGCGGACGCACCCGCTGGTTGGGCGCCGGCGTGGCAACAGGCGTGCTGGGCGCGCTGGCGTTGGCGGCGCTGGCCGGGCACATCAGCGCCTGGGCCGACGGCATCGGTCAGGACCTCGTGAACGTCGGCATCCTGTCGGTCGCGCTGGTCATGCTGGTCTGGCACTGCGTCTGGGTCTCGACGCATGGCCGCGAGATGGCTGCCGACGCGCGCCGGCTGGGCAGTTCCGTGCGCCAGGGCCAGCGCGCGCCCTGGGCGCTGTTCGTCGCGGTCGCGCTCGCGGTGCTGCGCGAGGGCGCCGAGACCGTGCTGTTCGTGGCCGGCTCGGTAACCGGCTCGGCCGGGCCGACGTCCGGCCTGCTGCTGGGCGGCGCGCTCGGCCTGGCTGGCGGCGTGGTGGTCGGCGTATTCACCTATGCCGGGCTGTCACGCATTCCGACGCAGCGCCTGTTCGCCGCGACCAACGTGCTGATCGCCCTGCTCGCCGCGGCAATCGCCAGCCAGCTTGCCAAGGCGCTGACGCAATCCGGGCTGGTCGAGCGCTGGAGCACGCCGCTGTGGGACAGCTCGGCCTTGCTCTCCGGCGACTCCGCGCTCGGCGCCGTGCTGCATGCGCTGCTCGGCTACGACGCGCGCCCCTCGGGCGTGCAGCTGATGTTCTATGTCGCCGTGCTGGCGCTGATCTTTGCCGGCACCCGACTCGTCACGCGCCAGCTGAGCGCCGCGCGCGTGTACCGCAGCAGCAGCAGCTAGCGGCCGGCGGCACTCGCTGCCGCGCGCAAGCACCGCCCCCTTCTTCGTTCTCGAATCCGGAGTTTTCCTGCATGCGAACCGCTTTGAAAGCGGGGGCGCTGGGCGCCCTCGTGTCCTCATGTCTGGCCCTGCCGATGACCGTCAGCGCCGGCCCCTCGGACTATGTGATCAGCCCCATCGTCGAGGAAGGCGAAAAGGAGATCGACTTCAAGGCCGGCAGTCGCAAGCTGCGCGACGACCGCCGCGAGAGCGCCTACTCGCTCGGCTTCGGCTGGGGCGCGACGAGTTGGTGGTTCACCGAGCTCTATGCCATCTGGCACAAGCCACCCGACGAGAAGCACGGCTTCGACGCCTGGGAGTGGGAAAACAAGTTTCAGCTCACCGAGACCGGCAAGTACCCGCTCGATGTCGGCTTCCTCCTCGAGGTCGAGCGGCCCAAGGAGCGCAGCGAAGGCTACGAACTGCGCTGGGGCCCGCTGCTACAGACCGAGTTCGGCGGAGGGCGCCTGCAGGCCAACCTCAACCTGCTGCTCGTAAAGCACGTGCGCGCCGAGCAGCCATCGAACACCGAACTCGGCTACCAATGGCAGATCAAGTACCGCTGGAAGCCCAGCTTCGAGGTCGGCCTGCAGGGTTTCGGTGAGGTCGGCCCGTGGCGAGATTGGGCGCCGGCATCGGAGCAGAGCCACATCGTCGGCCCAGCGCTGTTCGGCCGGGTGCGGGTCGGCGACCACCAGCACGTCAAGTACAGCATCGGCCTGCTGTTCGCCGCCAACCAGGCAGCGCCACGCAAGACGCTGCGGCTGCAGGCCGAGTACGAGTTTTAAGGTGGCGCCCGACGATCACTCGCGCAAGGCGGTCAGCGATTTGCCTTCGACCTGCACGCGGTCATAGACATTCAGGCCCTGGTTTTGGTAGGTCGTGAGGGTCTGGAATCCACCCGCGTCGAGTTCGACGGTGTACTGGTAGCGCTGCGCTGGCACGGCAGTGAGGGCGGGACGTGGCGCACTGGCTGCGGCGCGGCTCGGGGCGGCGGCGATCGGCCGGGCTTCAACGGCGCGCGTCGTCTTGCGCTTGCCACGGTCTCGCGCGGGCGCCGCGGCGGCCGCAACGACCTCGGCCACTGCGGCCGTCTTGGGCTTGGCCACCGGATCGGACGGCGGCGTCGCTTGAAACACCACGGCGCGCACGGTCGCATTGCCGCGCGGCGGCGCCGACACATCCTGCGGGCGGTCGCCCCATAACGGCTCGCGCAAGCCGCCACCGCCAGCAAGCAGGCCGCGGGGCCGAGTCGAACAATCATGTTGAACATGGCGCACCTCGGAAGCTGACCCGCCGAGCGAGCGGCAATCGGCATGCAGGACACCCTGGAACCGGGGGGCTCGGGCCACCGAAATCCGCGGCGAATGAACGACGCAGCGCGCGCTGTACGCAGGGCGCACCGGCAAAGCCGGGCTGCGTTTCACTCGGCGCGCTTGACGTCTGCGGGCACTGGTTCAATCATCCGGCCCGACCGCCGGGCATTCCGGCGCCAACGGGACCGACCCACCATGCCGAACACCAGCGCTGCCGCGCGCCTAGTCGCCACTCTGTTTAGTGCCGTCCTGGCCTGTGCCTTCGTCTCGACCGCCGCTGCCAAGCCGGCGACGGGCGCCACCGTCAAGGGCTACGACTATTACCTTGTCGGCAGCGCCGCAAATGTCACGGTGGCCGACCCAATCAGGCCAAGCGTGGTGCTGATGGGCGGTGGGCCGGACGTGGATGCAGCCTTCGCGTTCATGATCGGCAAGGCGGGCGGCGGCGATTTCGTTGTCATCCGCGCCAGCGGCGCCGACGGCTACAACCCCTACATCAAAGCGATTGGCAACGTCGACTCGGTCGAAACCCTGGTCATCAAGACGCGCGAGGCGGCGTTCGACCCCTTCGTGCTCGAGCGCGTCGCCAATGCCGATGCCCTCTTCATCGCGGGCGGCGACCAGAGCGACTACATCAGGCTGTGGAAGGGGACGCCGCTCGAAGAAAAGATCAAGGCCCTGCAAAGCCGCAACGTGCCGATCGGCGGTACCAGCGCCGGATTGGCGGTGCTCGGCGAGTTTGATTACACCGGCGCGGCCGGCAGCGTCACTTCGGCCGAAGCGCTGGCCAACCCCTACAACCGCCGCATGACGCTCGACCGCTACTTCCTCACCGCGCCTGGCCTCGGCGGCGTGATCGCCGACGCCCACCTTGACACACGCGACCGCATGGGGCGACTGCTGACATTCGTCGCACGCATCGTGCAGGACGGATGGGTCACCACCGTCGACGCGGCCCGCGGCA
>NZ_JANMWL010000199.1:0-9192 GCF_031393925.1 Methylibium sp.
CGAGCGTGTCGTTCCGGGCCGCGAGTGCGCACGCCGATGGCATCGTGTTCGAGAACCCGCTGCATGACTTTGCGCAGCGCATCAGCTACCGGCTGCTCGGCGACGGCTCGCTGCTGGCGCGCATCGAGGGCGAGCGGCGCGGTCGCACGCGCGCGGTCGAGTTTCCGATGAGGCGCGTGGACTGCCCGGGATAATCGCGAGCCACTTCCGCTGTCGCCCTTCTCGCCATGTCGCTTTCCTCGCTACCGATCCCGGTGCACACGATGCTGCCGCCGAGCGCCTCCAACATCGTCTGAATGATGGACATGAGCGGCGCGGGACACACGAGACGGAATGCGGCCATGCGCTTCAGGCATGTCGTCCTTGAAGGCCCGATCGGCGTGGGCAAGACCACGCTGGCGCGTGCGCTGGCCGAGCACTGGGGCGCGCGGCTGGTGCTCGAGCATGCGGCCGACAACCCCTACCTCGAGCGCTTTTACCAACACATGGGCGGGCAGGGCGCGGGGCGCGGCAACCCGCTGGCGCTGCCCACGCAGCTGAGCTTCTTGTTCGACCGCGTTGAGCAGCTCAAGGAACTGGCGCAGCCCGGCATGTTCGAGCGCGGCGTGGTGAGCGACTTCCTGTTCGCCAAGGACCGGATCTTCGCGCTGCTCACGCTCGGCGACGAAGACCTCGCGCTCTATCAACAAATCTACAAGCGCCACAGCGCACAGGCCACGGCGCCCGACCTGGTGATCTGGCTGCAGGCCGAACCCGACGTGCTGATGGCGCGCATCAAGAAGCGCGGCCTGGCGGCCGAGCGCGGCCTCTCGGAGGAATACCTGCGCGCGCTGGCCGACGGCTACCACCGCTACTTCGCCAACCACCGCGCGAGCCCGGTGCTGGCCGTCAACACCGACGCCTTTCACCCGGCCGAGAACCGCGACGATTTCCAGCGCTTGCTGGAGCGCATCGAGCGCTTTCGCGGACCGTTCGAGTTCTACGATCCGCCCGACCGGCCCGGCCGCGCCGCCAGCGGCCTCGCGGGCAAGGCCGGCAAGGGCAGCAGCAGTGGGCTGATCATCTCGTGACCGTGATGTGACAATCCGCTCCGCCCGGCGCCGCCCTCTGCGCCGCATCTTCCGGGAGCCCCTCTCTTATGTTTGGCAAACTGCTGCCGCGTGAAGGCAATTTTTTCGAGCTGTTCAACCAGCATGCCGACCACATCGTCGAGGGCGCACGCGCCTTCATGGCGATGATCGAGAACTACACCGACCTGCCCGAGCGCGAGCGCCAGGCTGCTGCGGTCGACGTGGCCGAGCGCCAGGCCGACAAGGTGACCGCCGAGGTCAACCGCCTGCTGCACAAGACCTTCATCACGCCGCTGGACCGCGAGCAAATCCACGGCCTCATCAATGCCATGGACGACATCCTCGACCTGTTGCAGGACGCCACCGAGACGATGACGCTCTACGACGTGCGCCGCATGACCGAGGAGACGCTGCGCCTGGGCGAGCTCAGCGCGCGTTGCTGCGAGCGCGTGCAGCATGTGGTGAGCCTGCTGCCGCGCATCAGCGAGCCCAGCGCGGCCGAGGCGGCGATCAAGACCTGCGAGGAGATCGACCATCTGGAGAGCGACGCCGACCGCGTCATGCGTGCGGCGATGAGCAAGCTCTTCCGCGAGGAGCCCGACACGCGCGAGCTGATCAAGCTCAAGGCCATCTACGAGATGCTCGAATCGATCACCGACCGCTGCGAGGACGTGGCCAATCTCATCGAGGGCATCGTCCTCGAGAACTCCTGAGCCGACGGCCAGGATGAAACACGCCCGACGCTCATTGCGCTTCATGCTTCGCAGTGTGCGCGACGCGCGGCGCAGCCACTGACATGCAGTCGGTGCAGCTCGGTTTCTGGGTGGTGGCCTCGTTGGTGATGCTGGCCATCGCCTTCGATTTCATGAACGGCTTTCACGACGCCGCCAATTCGATCGCCACAGTGGTGTCCACCGGGGTGCTCAAGCCGCAGCAGGCGGTGCTGTTCGCGGCCTTCTTCAACTTCGTGGCCTTGTTCGTGTTCCAGCTGTCGGTGGCCAAGACCATCGGCAAGGGCATCGTGGAGCCGGGCGTGGTCGATCCGAACGTGGTGTTCGGCGCCCTCGTCGGCGCGATCGCCTGGAACTTCGTCACCTGGTACTACGGCATTCCGTCGTCGAGTTCGCATGCGCTCATCGGCGGCATCGTCGGTGCGGTCATGGCCAAGGCGGGGCCCGGGGCGTTGATGGGCGGCGGCGTGGCCAAGACGATGGCCTTCATCATCGTTTCGCCGCTGCTCGGCTTCTTGCTCGGCTCGATGCTGATGGTGGCAGTGGCGTGGCTGTTTCGCGGCCGCACGCCGCTGCGCATCGACCGCTGGTTTCGCCGCGCCCAGCTGGTCTCGGCGGGCCTGTACAGCCTGGGCCATGGCGGCAACGACGCGCAAAAGACCATCGGCATCATCTGGATGCTGCTCATTGCCTCGGGCTACGCTGGCGCCGCCGACACCTCGCCGCCGTGGTGGACGATCTGGAGCTGCTACATCGCCATTGCGCTGGGCACCATGTTCGGCGGCTGGCGCATCGTCAAGACCATGGGCCAGAGGATCACCAAGCTGAAGCCCGTGGGCGGCTTCTGCGCCGAAACGGGCGGTGCGGTCACGCTGTTTCTCGCCACCGGCCTGGGCATTCCGGTGTCGACCACGCACACCATCACCGGCGCCATCGTCGGCGTGGGCTCGACGCACCGGCTCTCGGCGGTGCGCTGGGGCGTGGCCGGGCGCATCGTGTGGGCATGGGTGTTCACCATCCCGGCCTCGGCGCTGATCGCGGCGCTTTTCTACGCGTTGAGCCGTTTCGTTTTCTAGCGCGCCAGCCAACGAGGCTGGCGGCACCCGGGCCTACTTCTTCTCGACCAGCTTCTTCAGGTTGGCCAGCCCCGACTGGTAGACGCCGGTCACTGCCTTGACCGCGGCCTCGTCGTTCTGGTCCGGCGGCGGGTTGTTGTTGGGGTAGGCGCGGTAGAAGGCGCCGCGCCATTCGACCGTGGACTTGCCGCCGTCGTCGCTCACGCTCAAGGTCGACAGGTAGTTGGTCACCGGCAGCGCACCGCCGTCCTTGGCACGGTAGGTGTAGGACTTGGCCTGGGCGTTGTACTTCTCCAGCGTCTCGACCAGGCCGCCGCCGCCCTTGAGTTTGACGGTGCGCACCGAGCCTTCGGTGTTGCCCTGGTCGGCCGGGCTCGCCTCGACGGCCGGGTGCCATTTGGCGAGCGCGTCGAAGTCCTTGAGCTGCGCCCACACCGCCTCGGCGGGGGCGTCGATGGTGATCTTTTCGACCACCTTCTGGCGCGTCGGGCCGTGCGCAAACGCGGCACCGGTGGAAACGAGGGTCAGCACCGCGAGCGCGGCATGCCGGCGTGAAAGCATCGGAAGTCTCCTGGGGTCAAGCACGGGGAAAGTGCGGGTTTGGAAAAGCGGGAAAGCGGCACCAAGTGTCGGCCAGGCGGCGCGCCTATTTCGGCACGGGCTCGCCGATAAAGGCACCGAAGCCGCGCGGATTGCGCCCGGTGGCGATGGTGTGCAGCAAGCGCCCGGAGGCGGCGTCGAGCACGGCAAGGCTGTCGTCCATCCAGTTCACGACCAGCACCCGCTCGCCTGCCGCGGCCACGCCTTCTGGGTAGCCAAAGCCGCCGAGCGTTTGCACCACCGCGAGCGTGGCGGGATCGATGACCGAGACGCTGTCGGCGTGCTGGTTGGTGATGTAGAGCCGCCGACCGTGGTCGGCCAGCGCAGCGCCATAAGGTGCCTTGCCGACCTTGACGGTGGCGACCACGCGCGCGCTCGCCAAGTCGATCACCGACACGTCGTCGCTCAGCACGTTGAGCGCATAGAGCCGCTGGCGCGGCGCGTCGATCAGCAGCGCGAAGGGATGGTGGCCGACCGCGATGCGCTTGGCCACGCGTGCGCTCGCCACATCGACCACGGCCACCGTGTCGTCGTCGCGCTCGGCCACGAACACCGTCTTGCCGTCGGGCGCGACCGCCACGCCGGCCGGCGCCTGCCCGATTGGCACGCGCAGCACTTCGCGGTGGCTGGTGGTGTCAAAGCCGAGCAGATGGCCGCCGTACCAGTCGGCCACGTAGACACGCGCTCCGTCGGCCGCCGCGTCGATGCCGACCGCGCCGGCGCCGGCCGGCAAGGTGGCGATCACGCGCTCGCTCGCCATGTCGACCACCGACACCGCGTTGTCGCCGGGCGCGGTCACGAACACCTTGCCGACGCGGCCGACGGCCACCACGCCGGCCGGCGACTTGGCCACCGGGATGGTCGTGCGCACCTGCTGCGTGGCCAGGTCGACGACCGACAGGCTGTGGTCGCCCTGGTTGGTGATGTAGGCGAACGGGGCGGCATGCACAGTGGCCGCGGTGGCCGCGGCGACGAGCAGCGTCAGTGCGGGCAGCGCGGCCCGACCTGGCAGGCGCTGGCGAGGGCGGGTCGGGTGCATCGCGTGATTGTGGTCACCCGGGTTCCTGCGCGCTGCGCAGCCTGGTATTCGCCCTTGTGGGCGGCAGTGCGGGCTCATGCCCGCGCCGCGCGACGGGCCGCGGGCATTTGCCCCGGCGTTGCGCAAGACGATGCGATGCGCGGCGTGCTGCCGCGTGCTCCGCGGCTCAGCGCAGGCCGAGCTTGAAGGCGATCATCGCGCGCAGCTTGTTGGGCGCCACCGGCTTGATGAGCACATGGACGTCGTGGCGGCTCGCCTCGTCTTCGTGGCCGACCATCGTGCTGCCCGTCACCAGGATCGCGGGCAGCGGCGCCGCTAAAGCCGCGAACGCCGCGCGCATCAGTGCCAGTGCGGCGAGGCCGCTGCGACCGTGCGGCAGGCGGTGGTCGACGATGGCCAGGTGCGGCGCCTCGGGCGGCGGCGTCTGGCGCAGCCAGTCTTCGACCGCCGCCACGCTGTCCAGCGCCACCACCGTGGCGCCCCAGCTTTGCAGCAACACCGACAGGCCCTCGCGCACGGCGGGCTCGTCTTCCACCACGACGATGCGGCGCTGCTCGAGCCGCAGCAGGAGGGCGGCGCGCGCGGCGTCGGGCAGAGGCGTCGGCGGGCGCGGCGCGCGGCCCAGCGGCAGCGTGAGCGTGAACACGCTGCCGCGACCCGGCACCGACGCCAGGCCGAGCGGCGCATCGATCAGCCGCGCGAGCCGCTGCACGATCGCCAGCCCCAGCCCCAGCCCCTTGGCCTCGTGCGCGCCCAGCGGTGCGCTGCCCTGCACCTGGTAGAACTCGTCGAAGATGCGCGTCTGCTCGGCCGCCGTGATGCCCACGCCGGTGTCCCACACCTGCAGCAACACCGCGCCGCCGCGCTGGCGCGCACTGACCAGCACGCCGCCGTCGATGCTGTAGCGGATGGCGTTGGCGACCAGGTTGCGCAGCACGCGTTCCACCAGCAGCGGGTCGGCATGGACGGCGCGGTGCATGCCGCGAAAGCGCAGCGCCAGGCCCTTCTCGAAGGCGGTCGGCGCGCCCTGCAATTCGAGCCGCTTGAACAGCTCGCGCAGGCTGAAATCGACCGCATGAACCGCCACGCCACCGCTGTCGATGCGGGTGATGTCGAGCAGTTCGCCGAACAGGCCTTCGAGCGCATCGACCGAGCTGTTGATGCTGTTGACGAGCTGAGTCACCTCCACGTCGCCGCGGCTCTTGGCGCGCAAGGCCTCGGCGAACAGGCCCATTGCATGCAGGGGCTGACGCAGGTCGTGGCTGGCCGCGGAAAAGAACTGCGTCTTGGCGCGGTTGGCCGCCTCGGCCACGCGCCGGGCCTCGTCGGCGGCGGTCTTTTGGACCTGCAGCTGCGCGGCCAGGCGCTCGGTGCCTACCTTCAGTGAGATCGCCTGCTCGAACACGCGGCGGTAGCTGCGCGCCAGCATCGAGGTCATGATGAAGATGAGCGCCAGCACCACGGCCAGGCCGAGCGCGTCCGGGTCACCGGGCAGCGCAACCCGCAGGGTGACGGGCACGAAGCACAGCGACGTGAAGGCGAAGTAAATGCGGTAGTGCGACGCTAGCAAGGGAATGGCGCCGACGCAGTAGCTGTAGAGGATGAGCAGCAGCGCCGACTGGTGGAAGGCACGGCCGTCGCCGTAGAACATCCAGCCCGCCAAGCCCCAGAGCGCGCCGGTCGCCAGCGAGCCGGCGTTCCAGAGGCGCTGCCACGACGCCGCGTCCAGCTCGGCGGCGGCCGGCCCGGCGCGCCGGTAGCGGCGCACGATCAGCACGCGAATGGTCCACAGCGCCACGAACAGCAGGCTCCAGCCCACCAGCTCGGTGCGGGGCGCCACCGCGCTGAAGATCACCAGCACGATGACGACGCCGAGCAGGTGGCCGGCGAGAGCCACGCCGGCCTGGCCGTAGAGCGAGCGCACCAGGTCGGGCAGCAGGTCCGCTTCGCTTGGCCGCGGTGGCGGTGGCGGTGGCGGTGAGGTTGCCGTCAACGCGGCGTCGGCCGTCGCCGGCAGGGGCAGGGCGCTCATCAGAGGTGCTTCGTGCTACGCATTCGGGCTGCGCTCGTCGGGCGGCCGTGCGGGCTCATGCCGCCCGAGACCTCATGAACAATCGTCAGCGCTCGCGCGGCTTGCCACGCGGCCGCCTTGCTGCGTCATCTGGCTGACCGCCAGCACGGCCTGCGTGCGCGAGTTGACGCCGAGCGCGCGCAACACCGCGGCCACATGGTCCTTGATGGTTTCGACCGAGACCTCGAGTTCACGCGCGATGAGCTTGTTGGGCTTGCCCTGTAGCAGCAGCGCGAGCACGTCGGTCTGGCGCGGCGTGAGGCCGAGCGTGGCCAGCGTGGGCACGGCCTGGAAGTCGCCCTGCGTGGCCTGCGTGCCGATCATGTTCATGTAGCCGGGCACGGTCTCCTGCTCGGCAGGGGGGTCCGCCGCAGCGGCACCTTCGACGCCCAGCGTCATGGGCGGCACGTACACGCCGCCCGACATGACCAGCCGCAGCGCCTCGAACAGCATGTCGTTGTGGGTGCGCTTGGGAACGAAGCCCATCGCGCCCAGGTCGATCGCGCGGATCACGTCGCTGGTGCGGTCGCTGCCCGACACCACCACCACCGGCAAGGCCGGGTAGGCGGCGCGCAGTTCGGCCAGCAGGTCAAAGCCGTCGGCGTCGCCGAGCTGCAGGTCGAGCAGCACCAGGTCGAAATCGGCGTCCAGGACGAGTGCTGCGCGTGCCGCGTTCGCGCTGGACACGCCGGCCACGGTGACGTTTTCGCCCAGGCCCTGGATCACGGATTTGAGTGCCGACAAGATCAACGGGTGATCGTCGATCAGCAAGACTTTCATGGCACTCTGTTCCCCCGACTTTGAATGATTTGCGCGCGATGGTAGTAGCGGTCCCGGCGCGGCCGCGGTGTCCCTTCTAGGGGTTGCCAAAAGCGCGCGCAGTGCGAACGCCGATGCGCTGTCAGAAAGGGCGTCATGCGCTGCGCTTCAGGAGGCGAGCGCCCAGCGCGTCAGCGGTGCCCATTGTTCGAGGTCTTTTTCAACCCGGCTCGGCGCCACGTCCCACAGCGTGAGCCCGCGCGCTGCGAGGTGGATGTAGTTTTGCGTGTCACGCAGGTGTCCGAGCACCGGCACGCCCAGCTTGGCGAGAAACGCAGCGAGTTGCTCGGCCGCGATGGTGCCTTCGCGCACGCGGTTGCCGACCACCGCCACGTCCACGCGCTCGCTCTTGCGCCGCGCCAGCAAGGCGTCAAGGAAATCACGCGTGGCGTAGATGTCGAAGATGCTCGGCTGCAGCGGCAGCAGCACGCGGTCGGCAATCTTCATCACCTCGTCGAGCTTCTTGCCGTGCAGCCCGGCGGGCGTGTCGAGCACGACATGCGTGGTGCCCCTGGGCGGCTTGGCAAGGCGATCGGCGTCAAGCTCCCAGCCTGCAATGACGGGCAGATGGGTCGGTCGCAGGCCGAGCCACATGCGCGCCGACTGCTGGCGGTCGGCGTCGCCGAGCATCACCGCATGGCCCTGGCGGACCAGGAAGCCGGCGAGGTTGGTCGCGAGCGTGGACTTGCCCACGCCGCCCTTTGGATAGGCCACCCCGATCACCGCCCTTGCACGGTCCCGCCGCGTTTTTGCGTCTGGACGTCGGTTATGTTAGCGGCGCGCGCGCGCTCGCTGCCTGACGCGCCGTCCGTGCTTCCCCCAAGCTGCCGCAACGCCATGTCCCATGTGCTCGTCCTTGCCGCCCACCCCGACCTGCGCCTGTCGCGCGTGAACCGAGCGCTGCTCGACGCGGCAAGACAGCTCGGCGCCGATGCCTCTGCAGCCACCACCACCACCACGCGCTCCACGCCCGCCGCGTCGGGCACACCCAGCACGCCCGTCGCGCCCTCCATCGAAGTGCGCGACCTCTATGCGCGCTACCCCGATTACGTGATCGACGTCCCCGCCGAGCAGGCCGCGGCCGAGCGTGCCGACCTGATCGTCTGGCAGCACCCGCTGCACTGGTACGCGATGCCACCGCTCATGAAGCTGTGGCTCGACGACGTGCTCACGCTCGGCTGGGCCTATGGACACGGGCCGAACGGGCCGGGCACGGCGCTGCGCGGCAAGGACGTGTGGCTGGTCGCCTCGACCGGCGGCCCGGCGTCGGCCTACCACCCCGACGGCTACAACCGCTACTTCTTCGACGCCTTCCTGCCGCCCTACGAGCAGACCGCCGCACTCTGCGGCCTGCGCTTCCTGCCGCCGCTGCTGATGCACGGTGCGCATGGCGTGAGCCGTGAGGCACTGGCCGACCATGTTGCCGCCTACCGCCAGCGGCTCCTCAGCTACCCCGGTTGGCCCGAGATGGCCGACATCGAAGCCTGCCCCGCATGCGAAGTGCCGCAGCGCGACCGGCCGGGCAAGGCGGTGACGTCGCAGGTGCAGCCGTGAGCGCGCGTTGCCCTCACCCCAGCCCTCTCCCAGAGCGGGGAGAGGGAGAACAGCAGTGCAACCCTCCCCCAGAGGGAGGGGGAGCGACATCATGAGCGCTGTCACCCCCTGGCTCACCGGCGCGCTTGTGTTCCTCGGCGCCGCCGTCCTGGCGGTGCCGCTGGCCAAGGCGCTTGGTCTGGGCGCCATCATTGGTGACCTGGCCGCCGGCATCCTGATCGGCCCGTTTGGC
>NZ_JANMWL010000217.1:0-4705 GCF_031393925.1 Methylibium sp.
GCCGACCCAGTTTGCGCACGGCGCTCGAGACCGATTGCGCGGGTGTTGGTGACAGCTTGTTCGCCGTGTGAGTTTTGCAACGTGGGGGCGTTGCAGGCTTGCCCCGCGTGCAGCAAAAGCGTTCGGGCATAAAAACTTTGCTGCTAGCATCGAAGTAGTTTATTAACAGCCGTACAGCGGCGAGCGGGAGACCGTGTGGGCTTTCTTGATGGGGTGATGGGAGGCAAGCAGGCGCCGCTCGTCGGGCTGGATATCAGCTCCTCGAGCGTCAAGCTTGTCGAGCTCGGGCAATCTGCTTCTGGCGAATACGTGCTGGAGCGGTTCGCCACCGAAAGCTTCGAGAAGGGCTGGATCGCCGACGGCCAGATCGAGAAATTCGATGAAGTCGCCGACGCCGTGCGCCGGGTCATCAGTAAGAGCGGTAGCCGCACCAAACGCGTCGCCATGGCGATGCCGCAATCGGCGGTGATCACCAAGAAAATCATGCTGCCGGCCGGCCTGCGCGACGAGGAGATGGAACTCCAAGTCGAGTCCGAAGCCAATCAATACATTCCGTTCTCGCTCGACGAGGTGAGCCTCGACTTCTGCGTGGTCGGGCCCAGCCCCACCTCCGCCGGTGACGTCGAGGTGCTGATTGCGGCGTCGCGCAAAGACCGCGTCCAGGACCGCCAGGGTCTGGCCGAAGCCGCCGGCCTCAAGCCGGTCGTGCTCGATATCGAATCGCACGCGTCGCGCCTGGCCATGACGCGCATCATCACCGCCTTGCCCAACGAGGGCAGGGACGCGCTGGTGGCGCTGTTCGAGATCGGCGCCGAAACCACGAGCCTGAAGGTGCTGCGCGACGAAGAGCTGCTCTACGACCGCGATCAGGCGTTCGGAGGCTCGCAGCTCACGCAGATGATTTCGCGCCAGTACGGCTTCTCGTTCGAAGAGGCCGAGCAGAAGAAGCTGGCCAGCGACCTTCCGGAAGACTACGAATCAAGCCTGCTGGTGCCTTTTGTCGACAGTCTGGCGCAAGAGATCGGCCGTGCACTTCAGTATTTCTTCACCAGCACTCCGCATCACAAAGTGCATTACGTGATGCTCGCCGGCGGTACCGCCACGCTGCCGGGTCTGAAAGAACGCGTCACCGAACTTTCCGGTTTTGCGTCGATGGTCGTGAACCCCTTCGATGGCATGCGCCTGGGCTCCGCGGTGCGGGAAAGCAAGCTGCGTCGTGAGGCGCCTGCCTACCTGACCGCGTGCGGTTTGGCGATGCGGAGGTTCCTCTAATGATCCTGATCAATCTCCTGCCGCACCGCGAAGAGCGCCGGCAGCGCCGCAAGCGCGCCTTCTTCGCGGGTCTCGGTGCGGCCGCCGCCGTCGGCGTGGTGATTGCCGGCCTGTGGTATCTGGTGTTGCAGCAGATGATCGGCACGCAGCAGGGGCGCAATGCATACCTCACGGCCGAGATCAAGAAGCTCGACGAGCAGATCAAGGACATTGCCACCCTGAAGGCCGAGATCGATGGTCTGAAGGCCCGTCAGCAGGCGGTCGAAAACCTGCAAACCGATCGCAACATTCCGGTCTACCTCCTCAACGAGCTGGTCAAGCAGACACCCGAAGGTGTGTACCTCACGGTGATCAAGCAGGAGGGGCAGGTGGTGGCGGTCAACGGTATCGCACAGACCAACGAGCGCGTTTCGCAGTTCCTGCGCAATACGGCCTACAGCTCACCATGGCTGGAAAAGCCGGAACTGATCGAAATCAAGGCGGCCACAGTGCAGACTGCCAATCGCGAGCAAAAACGACTGTTTGACTTCTCGGTAAGGGTCACGCTCAAGCGTCCGCAGGACAAGCAGCCGGCCGACAAGGCCGCACCGGGTGCCGGCGGGGCCTCCGCGCCGGCCGCACCGGCGTCGACGCCAAAGCGTTCTTGAGGTAGCAGCAATGGCGACCAACAAAAATGCAAATGTCGACGTGAACTCGGTCTTTCTTGACCTGTCGGGGCAGTTCCGCGGCTTGAACATGAACGAGCCGGGCCAATGGCCTTGGCTGCCCAAGCTTGCCGCCTTCGCGGCCTTGGCCACCGGCCTCGTGATCGTCGGCTGGTTCGTGTTGCTTTCTTCGACCGCCGACGAATTAGAGGCCGAACGTGCGCGTGAGCCCGGCCTCAAGCAGGACTATCGCGCCAAGCTGGCCCAAGCCGTCAACCTCGGCGAGTTGCGCAAGCAAAAGATCCAGGTTCAAGAGTACGTGACGCAACTTGAAAAGCAGTTGCCCGGCAAAGCCGAGATGGACGCCTTGCTCTCCGACATTAACCAGGCCGGGCTCGGCCGGGGCCTGCAGTTCGAGCTGTTCCGGCCGGGGCAGGTGGCGGTGAAGGACTACTACGCCGAGCTGCCGATCACGATCAGGGTGTCGGGTCGCTATCACGACATGGGCTCGTTTGCAGCCGACGTTGCAAACCTGTCGCGCATCGTGACCTTGCACAACCTCAATATCAGCGGCAACGCAGTCGCCGGCGTCGGCGCCGGAAATCTGACCATGGATGCGCTCGCGCGCACCTACCGCTATCTCGACCCGAGCGAGGTGGAGGCCCAGCGCAAGAGTAAGGAAGCCGCCGCCAAGGCAGGGGCCAAGAAATGATGACTCGCATGCAAGCGGCGGCGCCGCTCTTCGTCGCGCTCGGCCTGATACTGTCTGCCTGCAGTGGTGAACAGGAAGAGCTTCAATCCTGGATGGATCAGCAAAAGCGCGAAGTGCGACCGAACATCGCACCGCTTTCGCCGCCCAAGCGTTTCGACCCGCAGCCTTACGAAGAGGCCCGTGCGGTCGAGCCCTTCAGCAACCAGAAACTCGCTGTGGCCCTCAAGCAGGAAACCAGGCAGTCGAGTTCTTTGCTGGCCGGCGAAACGAACCGCCGCAAGGAGCCGCTCGAGGCATATCCGCTGGATTCCATGACCATGGTGGGCAGTGTCTCCAAGCAGGGGCGCCCGCTGGCCCTGCTGCGCGTGGACAACCTGCTGTATCAGGTCAAGGCGGGCGACTACCTCGGTCAGAACTACGGAAAGATCACCAAGGTTTCCGAAACCGAAGTGGCCGTACGCGAAGTGGTCCAGGATGCCGCGGGCGAATGGATAGAGCGTCCCTCTGCCCTTCAGTTGCAGGAGAAGGCGCGATGAAAAATATTGGGGAGATCACCACCATGAAGCAATTGCGCGCACCAGCCGTCGCGCTCGCGTTGCTCTGCTCGGCGCTCGGCGCCTGGGCAGACAACACGATCCAATCAATCAACAGCTCGCAGCAAGGCGCAAGCGACGTCGTGCGCATCGAGTTGAGCGAGCCGCTGGCCGCCGTGCCTGCCGGCTTTACCGTGCAGACGCCACCGCGCATTGCCATCGATCTGCCGGGCGTGGCCAATGCGCTCGGTCGCAGCAGCATCGAAATCAATTCTGGCAATCTGCGCTCTGCAAGCGTGGCGCAGGCCGGCGACCGCACGCGATTGGTGCTGAACCTCAAGCAGCCCGGCACGTACGCCGCCAAGCTGGAAGGCAAGACCTTGGTGCTCACCGTGCAGACCTCGGGCAATGTCACCGCGCCTGCCGCGGCATCCCCGTCGGCCGGTACGGTCGCGCAAACGGCGCCAGCGCCGGTGCGTTTTGCGGACAGTCAGAACCAGGCGCCGCAAGTGCTGCGCAGTGTTGACTTTCGCCGCGGGCAAGATGGTGCCGGGCGCGTCATCGTCGAGCTGCCCAGCAATCAGGTGGGTGTCGACATTCGCCAACAGGGCCAGACCCTGGTGGTTGAATTCCTGAAAACCAGTCTGCCTGAAAACCTGCGCCGTCGCCTCGACGTGACCGACTTCGGAACTCCCGTGCGCACCGTCTCCGCGGTGCAAAGCGGCGACAAGGTTCGCATGGTGATCGAGCCGACCGGCGTGTGGGAACACAGCGCTTATCAGACCGACAACCAGTTCGTCCTCGAGGTGCGGCCGCAGAAGGTCGACCCCAACAAGCTGACGCAGGGTCCAGGTTATTCCGGTGAGAAACTTTCGCTCAACTTCCAGAGCATCGAGGTGCGCGCGTTGCTGCAGGTGATCGCCGACTTCACCAACTTCAACGTGGTGACGAGCGACACCGTCACCGGCAACGTGACCCTGCGCCTGAAAGACGTGCCCTGGGACCAAGCGCTCGACATCATCCTGCAGGCCAAGGGCCTGGGCGTGCGCAAGAACGGCAACGTGCTGTGGATTGCACCGAAGGACGAGATCGCCACCAAAGAAAAGCTCGAGCTGGAATCAAAGGCGCAAATCGCAGCGCTCGAACCGGTGCGCACGCAAGCCTTCCAGTTGAATTACGTCAAGGCTGAAGAGGTGGCCAAGGGGCTGAACGGGCAACAGGCCGGGCAGGGCGGAGGCGGTGGTCAGGGCGGCGCGTCCAGCAGTCGCATCATCTCCTCGCGCGGCAACATCGTGTACGAGGCGCGGACCAACCAGCTGTTCGTGAGCGACACGCCCACCAAGCTCGAAGAGGTGGCACAAATCATCGCCCGCATCGACATCCCGGTGCGCCAGGTGTTGATCGAAGCTCGCATCGTCGAGGCGACGGATACCTTCGGTCGCTCGCTGGGCGTGAAGCTCGGTGCGTCGGACCTGCGCGCTCAGCAAGGTGGCGTTCCAGGATGGGGCCTGGGTGGCAACAACCGCGCGGCCATCGGCGGCAGC
>NZ_JANMWL010000249.1:0-6015 GCF_031393925.1 Methylibium sp.
TGCAGCGCCGACCACCGCACTTGTCTTATGAAACGCCCCTTAGTCACTACTGCGGTCGCGATTGCCGCAAGCCTTGCCCTGCTCGCCACGGCCGGCTGCGCCGTCACGCGACTTCAACGCTCGGCCGAGCTGGCGCGCCAGAGCCAGGCGCTACAGGTCAGCCCCGCCGGGGCGACGCCGGCTACGCGCTGTGGTACCAGCAACTGCGCCAGCAGGCCGGCCAGGCCTTCTGAACGGCGCACGACGGGACAACGAGCATGAACAGCGGCCGCACCATCCAGTTGAGCGAGACCGACGGCGTCAATGAAGACGGCTCGCGCCGCGGCAACATCATTGCCCGCCACTGCAGGAAAGGCATGTCGATCGAGCTGCGCGCGCTGGGCACGGCGAGCGCCGGCGTGGGCGGCGTGGGCGCCTATGTCCGCGTGCCGCTCCTGTTCGGCCTGCTCGGCTCGCGCCTGCGGCAGATCGGCGTCATTGCCCGCGACACCGACAGCATCCTGGGCCGCCGGCTCACCCGCGGCCACCGCATCTCGGCGATGGTGGTGAGCGTCTCCCCGGCCACCGGCAACGGCAAGAGCCGGGTCGGCATCGCGCTGAGCTACGCCGACTTTCCGCCGTCGCGCTGAGCGGCATGCGCACCTGTATGAGATTGCTCTGCCGCGTGACGCTGGCCGGGCTCATCGGCCTGGTGGTGGCCGGCATTGCACACGCCGAGAACACCGCCGACGCTGCGGCGTTGAAGGCGCGCTTTGAAACGATGGGAGAGCAGCTGCGCAGCAGCCCGTTCGGCCGCCCCGTGGTGCTCGAGTCGGCGGAGCGGCCCGACGCTCTCGTCGGCGACATCTACGCCGTGCTGGAGCATCCCTTCGCCCGCGTGAGCGCGGCGCTCGACGATGCGCCGGCCTGGTGCGACGTGCTGATGCTGCACCTGAACGTGAAGCGCTGCACCGTCGCCGGCCGCGGCCCGACATCGACGGTGGCCATCCGCCTGGGCCGCAAACACGACCAGTCGGTCACCGACGCCTACCGCCTCGAGTTCGCCTACGGCGTGTCGGCATCGACCAGCGATTACCTGCAGGTGCAGATGAGTGCCGCGAGCGGGCCGCTCGGCACCCGCGACTACCGCATCGCCTTTGACGCCATGCCGCTGCCCGACGGCCGCTCGTTCGTCCACCTCACCTATTCGTATGGCTACGGCCTGGCGGCACGCGTGGCGATGCTGGGCTACCTGAGCACCCTGGGGCGCAGCAAGGTCGGCTTCAGCAACGCGCCCGGAGCGTCCGCAGAAGCGCCGCGTCCGGTGGCCGGCGTGCGCGGGCTGATCGAGCGCAACACGATGCGCTACTACCTTGCGATCGCCGCCTATCTCGATGCGGCCTCGCTGCCCGAGCCGCAGCGGCTCGAGCGCCGGCTGCACGACTGGTTCGAAGCCACCGAGCGCTACCCGCGGCAGCTCCACGAGATGGACGAGGCGGCTTACCTCGAGATGAAGCGCGCCGAACTGAAGGACAACCCCCGCGCACCTGCGGTGCTGCCCCCCGAGGGGGCGCTCAGCCCTCTTGGGGCGGCCCGGCGATGACTGAGACCCCAAGACCCCACGGCCTGCCGGCGGGGAGTCCTCGGTGAAGGGGATCGTCTCGTCAAGACTCCACCCGTTTCGCCCGCGCCTCTTTGACGCGCTGCGCGGTTATGACCGCCAGCGGCTCGTCGCCGACATCGGCGCCGGCCTCACCGTGGGCGTGGTGGCGCTGCCGCTGGCGATGGCGTTCGCCATCGCCAGCGGCGTCAAACCCGAGCAGGGCATCGTCACCGCCATCGTCGCGGGCTTCCTGATCTCGGCGCTGGGCGGCTCGAGCGTGCAGGTCGGCGGGCCGGCCGGCGCCTTCATCGTCATCGTGTTCGGCATCGTCGAGCGCTACGGCCTGACCAACCTGCTGATCTCGACCGCGCTGTCGGGCGTGCTGCTGTTCGTGCTCGGTCTCCTCAAGCTCGGGACGATGGTGCGCTACGTGCCGGTGCAGATCATCATCGGCTTCACCAATGGCATCGCGGTGCTGATCGCGCTGTCGCAGCTCAAGGACGTGCTGGGCCTGAGCATTCCCAAGGTCTCGGCCGACTTCTTTGCGCAGATCGGCGCGCTGATCGATCACGCCGGCAGCTTCAACCCCAGCGCGCTGGCGATCGGCGGCCTGTGCGTCGCCGGGCTCGCGCTGTGGCCCAAGTTGTTCATCGTCGGCACGCCGCTGCCGCAGGGCATGGCCCGCAGTCGGCTCGTCAAGTTGGCGGGCCGGTTGCCGGGCCCGGTGGTGGCGCTGGTGAGTTTGACGCTCGCCACCGCGCTGCTTCAGCTGCCCATCGAAACCATCGGCACGCGCTTCGGCGGCATTCCCCAAGGGCTGCCGGCGCTGGAACTGCCGCCCTTCAGCTGGGCCAGCGCCAAGGAGCTCGTCATCCCCACCATCACGCTGGCGCTGCTCGGTGCGGTGGAGTCGCTGCTGTGTGCGCGCGTGGCCGATCAGGTGTCCACCTTGCCCAAGCACGACCCCAACCAGGAGCTGATGGCGCAAGGCGTGGCCAACATGATCGTGCCGATCTTCGGCGGCATACCGGCCACCGGCACCATCGCGCGCACCGTCACCAACGTGCGCGCCGGCGCGACCAGCCCGGTGGCCGGCATCGTGCATGCCGCAACGCTGCTGCTGATCGTGCTGCTGGCCGCGCCGCTGGCGAGCCATGTGCCGCTGGCGGCACTGGCCGGCATCCTGCTGTTCGTGGCCTGGAACATGGGCGAGTGGCGCGAGTTCGCGCCCGCGCATCTGATGCGCTACACGCTCGGTTATCGCGTCATCCTGCTCGGCACCTTCTTCCTGACCGTGGTGTTCGACCTGATGGTGGCCGTGCAACTCGGCCTGGTGACGGCCTGCGTGTTCTTCATCTGGCGCATGGGCACGCTGTTTCGTGCCGAGCCCATGCACGTCGCCGGGGCGCCGGCCGGCGTGCAGGTGATCGACGTGTACGGCGCACTGTTCTTCGGTGCGGTGGGCAAGATCGAGTCGCTTGCCGACGCGTTGCCACCGGGCACGCAGCGCCTCGTGCTGCGCATGCGCCGGCTGATCTGGATCGACGCCAGCGGCGTCGATGCGATCCGGCAACTGCACCGCCGCCTGAGCCAGGAGGGCGTGACGCTGTGGTTGTGCGAGCTGAGCGACGAGCCGCTGCAGATGGTGCAGCGCACCGGGCTCGACGCGCTGATCGGCAGCACCCGCATCGCGCCCGACCTGGCCTCGGCGTTGGCGCCCGGCGATGAGCTCGGTGCGCGTCCGTGACGCTGACCCCATCGGCATGGCGGCCCGAGGCCACCGCGTGCTCCGGCGTCGGCGCCTTCGCCCGCTTTGATCCAGCGCAATGCCGCCGCCCGCGGCTGCGGCACGATGCTCGGCAGACCTCGCCCGCATCACGATGAAGGAGCACCACGATGAGTTCGCTGCGATCCCTTTTGTTGCACCTCGACGCCTCGCCGCGCAGCGCGGTGCGCCTGGCGCTCGCGCGCGACGTGGCGGCGCGGCACGACGCCACCGTCACCGCGCTGTTCGGGGTCGCGCCGACCCTGCTCGACTTGAAGCTGGCCAGCGCCGACGGCGCGGCCGGCGTGACGCTACTGTTCGAGCAGCTCTCCGCCAAGCGCCGCGACGACGCCCGCAGGCTGTTCGATCGCCCTGATTTCGCTGCCACGCCACCGATGCTCTGGCGCGAACTGGGCGGCCAGCCCCTCGTGGCGGGCGTGACACGCCACGCCCTGTGCAGCGACCTGCTGGTGCTGGGCCAGCATGACGGTGACGACCTTCAGGCCCTGGGCGTGCCATCGGACTTTGTCGCCTCGGTGCTCGTGGCCAGCGGCAAGCCGGCGCTGGTGGTGCCCTACGCAGGCGCTTTTGCGACCCTCGGCCGCGCGGTGCTGATCGCCTGGAAGCCCACGCGCGAGGCGGCGCGGGCGGTGTCGGCGGCGCTGCCGCTGCTCGGGCAGGCGCAGTCCATTCACATCACCGCCGAACTCGACCCCGATGCACAAGCGGGCGGCACCAGCGATCTCGAGGCTTACCTGCGCCTGCATGGCGTTGCGGCGCGCATCGAGCGCCACGCCGCCATCCCGGCCGATGCGGCGGGCGACATGCTGCTCTCGCTGGCCGCCTACGTCGGCGCCGACCTGCTGGTGATGGGCTGCTACGGCCACAGCCGCGCGCGCGAACTGGTGCTGGGCGGCGCTTCGCGCACGGTGCTGAAGTCGATGACGGTGCCGGTGCTGATGGCGCACTGACGGCCGCGCCCGCGCCAGTGGCCGGCCCGGGAGCGGCCGGGTGCCGCGATACCATGACCCGACAACAAGATCGGGCGCGGGGAGGCCAGCGTGTCGCAGACCGAGCGTCTGTACAAAATCAAGCGCCTGCTCGACGCGGGCGGCTGCGCCGTCAAGGCCACGCTGCTGGCGCAACTGGGCGTCTCACCCGCCACACTCAAGCGCGACATCGCGCATCTGCGCGACCGCATGAACGCCCCGGTCGTGTGGGACCGCGACCGCGCCGGCTGGTGCCTCGACGCCGCCGCGCAACTGCCCGGCACCCAGTACGAACTGCCCGGCCTGTGGCTCAGCGCAGAAGAAATCCATGCCCTGCTCACCATGCAGCACCTGCTGGCCAACCTGGACAGCGGCGGCCTGCTCGGGCCGCACATCGCACCGCTCGCGGCGCGACTGGCGCAGATGCTCGGCAGCGGCGCCAACGCCGACACCGAGGTGGCCAAGCGCATCCGCGTGCTGACCGTGGGCGCGCGCAAGTTCGACCTGCCGCACTTTCAGGCCGTCGGTTCGGCCCTGCTGCGCAGGCGCCGCCTGCACGTCGCCTACCACGGGCGAGGGCGTGACCAAACGCGCGAGCGCGAGCTCTCGCCGCAGCGGCTGATTCACTACCGCGACAACTGGTACCTGGACGCGTGGTGCCACGAAGCGCGCGCACTGCGCAGCTTCTCCGCCGACGCGATCCGCAGCGCCCGCGTGCTCGACACGACCGCCATCGACGTACCCGAGTCCGAACTGGACGCGGTGCTGGGCACCGGCTACGGCATCTTCGCCGGGCGCGCCGTGCAATGGGCGCGCCTGCGCTTCAGCGCCGAGCGCGCGCGCTGGGTGGCAGCGGAGAGCTGGCACCCCAAGCAGCGCGGGCGCTTCGATGCCGACGGAACCTACCTGCTGGAATTGCCGTATGCCGACCCGCGCGAGCTGGTGATGGACATCCTGCGGCATGTGCCGGAGGTGGAGGTGCTGGGGCCGGCGGGGTTGCGGGAAATGGTGGAAGAAAAATTGCGGGCAGCGTTGGTCAGGATCACCCGGTGAGCCTCGCGCCTGCAACGATCGCCGTCATGAACAGCTCTTGGTGTTATTGGGGCAAGGCCCGGCCGGTCGAGGGATCGGAAGCGGCGTTTCATCTGCTGCCGTATCACTGCCTCGACGTGGCTGCGGTTGCCGCCGCCTACCTGGAGGCCGCGCCCGGCTTGCGTCGCTGGCTTGCCAACAAGCTCGGCGTTGCTTCGGAAGAAGCCTTGGTGGCCTGGGTCTCGTTCTGGCTGTGCCTGCACGACCTCGGCAAGTTTTCCGAGGCCTTTCAAAGCCAGCGCCCCGATCTGTTCGAGGAGTTGCGGGGGCGCCAACCCGTCAAGCGCTACACCGAACGGCACGACACGCTTGGGCATGTGGCGTGGACGAAGCTGGTCGAACAAGCTGCCATCGACGACGCCTGGCTTGGTGAACAGACGGTCGACCACCTGTCGGGCCTGAACGCTTGGGCGCGGGCGGTGACCGGGCACCACGGCCAGCCGCCAAAGTCCGACGTTTATTTCGGGCATCACTTCGACACGGAGTACGACAGCGCCGCCATCGTTGCGTTCGTGGGTGAAGCGAAAGCGCTGATGTTGGGTACTGCGCAAGCGCTGTTGCCCACCACGCTCGACGCCGACGACTTC
>NZ_JANMWL010000254.1:0-1720 GCF_031393925.1 Methylibium sp.
CCATTGCACCGGCGAGCCCACCTTCACGGCGCTGAAAATGGCCTTCGGTGAGCGCTACCTCTACGCCGGCCTGGGAAGAGCGTTTGCGCTCGGTGCGACGCCGAGCGCGGTGGCGGGTGCAAGTCACGACGGGTCCGACTCGATGGACGGCAGCGACCTCGTCAGCTACCGCACGCTGCTGGCCAGCAGCCACGACGATGAGCATCCGACGGTGGCCGAGGCGCGCTGACCGTTGCCGGCCAGGGGGGAGGCGGGCGCCTCGATCGAAGCCACGCAGCGCGCGCCCTCCTGGTGACGACCCGCCGGCTCAGCGCCGCTTGCCGCCCCCGAACAAGCCCCCCAGCACGCCGCGAATGATCTCGCGGCCGACCGAGCTGCCGATGGTGCGCACGGCCGAGCGGGCCATCGACTGCGCCAGGCCCTCGTGCCTGCCGCCGCGCGGGCCGGTGCTGCCGAACAGCACGCTGCCGAGGCCGTCGAGGATGCCGCCGCCGGACGGCGCCGGCACGCTCGCCGTGCCGGGCGCACCGCCGCTGGTCGCACCGCCCGCGGTGGGTGCCGCATCCGCGCTGGCGACCGCGCGGCCCTTGAGCTTCTCGCAGGCCGATTCGCGGTCGACCGACTTCTCGTACACGCCCGCGACCAGCGAGCCCGCCATCAGCGCCTTGCGCTGCTCGGGCGTGATGGGGCCGATCTGGCTGCCCGGCGGGATGACGAAGACGCGCTGCGTGATGCCGGGGCGCCCCTTATCGTCGAGCAGGCTCACGAGCGCCTCGCCGACGGCGAGTTCGGTGATGGCCGCGCCGATGTCCAGGCCCGGGTTCGGCCGCATGGTGTCGGCCGCCGACTTGACGGCCTTCTGGTCGCGTGGCGTGAAGGCGCGCAGCGCATGCTGCACGCGGTTGCCCAATTGGCCGAGCACGGTGTCGGGCACGTCGAGCGGGTTCTGCGTCACGAAATAGACGCCCACGCCCTTGCTGCGCACCAGCCGCACCACCAGTTCGATGCGTTCGACCAGCGCCTTGGGCGCCTCGTTGAACAGCAGGTGCGCCTCGTCGAAGAAGAACACCAGCTTGGGCTTGTCCGGGTCGCCGATCTCGGGCAGCGTCTCGAACAGCTCGCTGAGCATCCACAGCAAAAAGGTGGCGTAGAGGCGCGGCGAGTTCATCAGCTTGTCGGCGGCCAGGATGTTGATGACGCCCTGGCCACCCACGGTCTGCATGAAGTCGCCGATGTCGAGCATGGGCTCGCCGAAGAACTTCGCGCCGCCTTGTTCCTCGATCTGCATCAGCCCGCGCTGGATCGCGCCGACGCTGGCGGCGCTGATGTTGCCGTACTCGGTCTGGAACTGCTTGGCGTTGTCGCCCACGTGCTGGAGCATCGCGCGCAGGTCTTTCATGTCGAGCAGCAACATGCCGTTGTCGTCGGCGATCTTGAACACGAGCGACAGCACGCCTTGCTGGATCTCGTTCAACGCGAGCATGCGACCGAGCAGCAGCGGGCCCATGTCGGAGATGGTGGCGCGCACCGGGTGGCCTTGGGTGCCGAACACGTCCCACAGCGTGGCCGGGCAGGCAAACGGCTCGGGCTTGGGCAGGCCGCGCTCGGCCAGTACCTTGGCGAGCTTGTCGCCGATGCTGCCGGCCTGCGCGATGCCGGTCAGGTCGCCCTTCACGTCGGCCAGGAACACCGGCACGCCGCGCTTGGAGAACTCTTCGGC
>NZ_JANMWL010000039.1:0-6746 GCF_031393925.1 Methylibium sp.
CGGCGGCTCGTCACCGTCTGCCAGCCGCTGGCGATCGCGGTGCTGCTGACCTTGGCGGGCCTGTCGCTGGCCGGCGTGGCGCTGGGCATCCTGCACCTCGTCGGGCTGCTGCTGGTGGTGGCGGTCGGCTCCAACTACACCTTGTTCTTCGACCAGCTGCGCCGCCAGGGTCAGGTCGACGAGGACACGCTGGCCTCGCTGCTGCTGGCCAACCTCACGACGGTGATCTCGTTCGGCCTGATCGCGCTGTCGGAGATACCGGCGCTGTCGGCGATCGGCCGGGTGGTCGCACCTGGCGCGCTGCTCGCTCTGCTGCTGGCAGCGGCGTTTGCGCGGCGCGAGGGCGCTGCGCGCGAGCGCTAAGGCGCGTTGGCGGTTCGCGGCGCCGACGAGCGGTGGATCTTTGCGCTGCCCGATCGGCCACCCGACCCGTCGCGCGACGTCGCTCGCGGTGTGCGACGCGGCGCCTCTACGCAAGCCCCAAGCCCCTGTTTGCCAACACCCCCGAGCAAGCCGTCAGCCATCACCGCTGTGGGAAAATTTCGGTTTCGGTCCCCCTGTCCTTTCTCCCGCGCCCCGCACGGTGGCTCTATCCCTCTGCTGTCCTGCCGATGTCCCTCGTCTCCCCGTCTCCCGCTGCCTGGCCGATGCCGCCGCTAGTGCGCGCCAGCCTCGCATGGCACGGCACTGCTGCGGTGCTGGCGCTGGCGGTGCCCGGTGCGGCGCCGTGGGCCTTGGGCGGGGTGATGCTCAACCATGCGGCGCTCACGGCCGCGGGCCTGTGGCCGCGAAGCCGACTGCTCGGGCCCAACGTGACGCGCTTGCCCGAGGCGGCGGCGGCGCGCGGCGAGATTGCGCTGACCATCGACGACGGGCCCGATCCGGCCGTGACGCCTTCGGTGCTCGACCTGCTGGAGCGCCACGGCCAGCGCGCTACCTTCTTTTGCATCGCCGAGCGCGTGCAGGCGCATGCGGCGCTCGCGCGCGAGATCGTCGCGCGCGGCCATGAGGTGCAAAACCACAGTTACGCGCACCGCCACAACTTCGCGCTGCTCGGCCCGCGCGGCATGGCCGCCGAAATCGAGCGCGCGCAGCAGGTGCTGTTCGACGTGACCGGCCGCCGGCCGAGCTGCTTTCGCGCGCCGGCCGGCCTGCGCAACCCCTTCCTCGACCCGGTGCTGTACCGCCTGGGCCTGCACCTGGTGAGCTGGACGCGGCGCGGCTTCGACACCCGCGAGCGCGACCCCGCACGCGTGCTCGAGCGGCTCACGCGCGGCCTCGCAGGCGGCGACATCCTGCTGCTGCACGACGGCCATGCGGCGCGCAGCGTGAGCGGCGCGCCGGTCGTTTTGGCGGTGCTGCCGGCACTGCTCGAGCAATGCCGCACACGGCGCCTGGCCAGCGTGACGCTCGACGCGGCGCTGCCGGCGCGCCACGCGGGGCGCGTGGCATGAGCGCAGTGCCGGGCCGCCCCGAGCAAGCGACCGCCCCTTCGGGGAGCAGGCGCCTGTCGAAGAGGGGTTCGTCATGACCCCGCTGGCCATTTCCAACTACAGCGTCGCCAGCGCGCTCGGCACCGGCCGCGCCGCCACCTTGGCCGCGCTGCGCGCCGGTCGCAGCGGCCTGTCACGGCGATCCTTCGAGACCGCGAACCTCGCCACCTGGATCGGCGAGGTCGAAGGCGTGGACGCCGAGCCTCTGCCCGCCGCATGGGCCGACTACGACTGCCGCAACAACCGGCTCGCGTGGCTCGGGCTGCAGGCCGACGGTTTTGCCGCGAGCGTGCAGCGAGCGCGCCTGCGCTTTGGCGCCGGGCGTGTCGGCGTGTTCCTCGGCACCAGCACCTCCGCCATCCTGCAGACCGAGCTGGCCTACCGTCGACGCGATCCGGTGAGCGGCGCGCTGCCGGGCGATTTTCGCTACGCCGAGACGCACAACACCTATTCGGTGGCGCGCTTCACGCGGCAGGCGTTGCAGTTGTGCGGACCGGCCTTCGTCGTCTCCACCGCCTGCTCGTCGAGCGCCAAGGTGTTCGGCAGCGCGGCCCGCATGATTGCGCTCGGCCTCATTGATGCAGCCGTGGTCGGCGGCGTCGACAGCCTGTGCCTCACCACGCTCTACGGTTTCAATTCCCTCGAACTGTTGGCGCGCGACATCTGCCGACCCTGGGACGCAGGGCGCCGCGGCCTGTCGCTCGGCGAGGGCGCCGCGTTCGCGCTGCTCGAGCGCGACGCGAGTGAGCCGCGCGCGTGGCTGCTCGGCGTGGGCGAAAGCAGCGACGGCCATCACATGAGCAGCCCGCACCCCGAAGGTGCCGGCGCCGCCGAGGCGATGCGCGGCGCCCTCGCGCAGGCGGGGTTGGCGCCAACGCAGGTCGACTACCTCAACCTGCACGGCACCGCCACGCCCAACAACGACGCCGCCGAGGACCTGGCGGTGTGCACGGTGTTCGGCACGGCGCTCGCCTGCAGCTCGACCAAGGGCGCGACCGGCCACACGCTCGGCGCGGCCGGTGGCGTGGAGGCGGCGATCGCGCTGCTCGCGCTGGAGCACGGTTTGATGCCGGGCGGCTTGAATCGGCGCACGCCCGACACCGCGCTGCAGTGCAACTACCAAGTCGCCAACCGTGACGCGGCGCTGCGCGTGGTGGCGAGCAATTCATTCGGTTTCGGCGGCTCCAACGCCTGTCTCGTGTTCGGGGCGGGGCGATGAGCCGGCAGGGACGCTGCAAACCGACACGGGCCGTGCCGCCGTGCCGTGGTGAACGACCGTTCGGCGCACCAGCGCGCAGCGCGAAGGCGCCCCGATGAGCGGCACGCGCGACCCGAGCTTGCGTGCGGCGGTGCGCGGCATCGGCCTGCTGGGGCCGGGACTGGTCGATTGGTCGCTCGGCCAGGCACTGCTGCGCGACCCCACCGGCTGGGCCGTTGCGCCCACCGTGCTGGCCGCACCTGCGCTGCTGCCACCGGCCGAGCGGCGTCGCGCCGGGGCGATCGTCAAGCTCTCGATGGCGGTGGCCGACCAGGCCTGCACGCAGGCTGGCGTCGACCCGCACACGCTGGCGACGGTGTTCACCGCCTCGAGCGGCGACGCCGCCAACTGCCATGCGCTGTGCGAGGCGCTCGCCAGCGCCGAGCGCGCCGTCTCGCCCACGCGCTTCACCAACTCGGTTCACAACGCGGCGGCGGGCTATTGGCACATCGCCACCACCAGTCGCGCACCGTCGAGCAGCCTGTGCGCGCACGATGCGAGCTTCGGCGCGGGGCTGCTGGAAGCGCTCACGCAGTCCATCGCGCTCGGTCGTGCGGTGCTGCTGGTGGCCGGCGACGTGCCCTATCCCGAGCCGCTGCAAGGCGTGCGGCCGCTGCCCGATGCCTTCGGCGCCGCGCTGCTGCTCGACGCCACGCCCGGCGCGCCCTCGCTGGCCACGCTCACGCTCGCCCTGAGCGCGGCGCCGGCCAGCGGCTGCGGCCATGCCGGGCTCGACGCCCTGCGTACCGGTGTGCCGGCGGCGCGCTGCCTGCCGTTGCTGCAGGCGCTGGCGCGCGGCGGTCCGGCCGTGCTGGTGCTCGACTACCTCGACGGCCTGTCGCTCGACGTGCGCCTCGAGCCGCCCGCCCGCCCATGAGCCTGGCGCCTGCCACCCTCGAGCGCGACGGCATCGCCGCGCGCGTTCCTCACCACGGCAGCATGTGCCTGCTCGAGCGGCTGGAGCACTGGTCCGCGACCGAGATTCTTTGCAGCGCGACCAGCCACACGCATGCCGACAACCCCCTGCGCACGCCCTCGGGCCTGCTGTCGGTGACGGCGATCGAATACGCCGCGCAGGCGATGGCCTTGCATGGCGCGCTGATCGCGCCGCCCGGCACGGCTGCGCGCCCCGGCTACCTGGCGAGCGTGCGCAACGTGCGACTCACGGTGCCGCGTCTCGACCAGATCGTCGGCTCCTTGCAGGTACGCGCCGAGCGGCTGGCGGGCGATGCCAGGCAGATCCTCTACGGCTTCGCGGTGAGCGACGAGCACGGCGCGCTGCTGGTCGACGGGCGCGCCGTCGTGGTGCTCGACACGCCGCTTTCGATGGAGCAGCCATGACGCTTGCCGGCAAACGCGCCCTCGTCACCGGCGCCAGCGGTGCGCTCGGCAGTGCCATCGCGCGGCGGCTCGCACGCGACGGCGCCGCGCTGCTGCTGCACGCCAACACGCGGCTCGACGCGGCGCTGCAACTTGCCGAGGCGATCCGCGCCGAGGGCGGCGCTGCCGAGGCGCTGGCGTTCGACCTCACCGATGCCGAGGCTTCGCGCGCCGCCTGCGAGCGCATGCTGGCGGGCGGCGCGGTGCAGATCATCGTCAACAACGCGGGCGTTCACGACGACGCGGTGTTCCCCGGCATGCGCGCCGAGCAGTGGCACCGCGTCATCGACGTGTCGCTGCATGGTTTCTTCAACGTGACCCAGCCGCTCTTGCTGCCGATGCTGCGCACCCGCTGGGGCCGCATCATCAACCTGTCGTCGGTGGCGGCGCTGGTGGGCAACCGCGGCCAGGTCAATTACGCCGCGGCCAAGGGCGCGATCAACAGCGCCACGCGCGCCCTGTCGCTCGAGGTCGCGAGCCGCGGCGTGACCGTCAATGCCATCGCGCCCGGCATCATTGCCTCGCCGATGACTGACGCCGTGTTCGACGCCAAGGCGATCGCCCAACTGGTGCCCGCCAAACGCGCCGGCACCGCCGACGAGGTGGCCGCGCTCGCCGCCTTCCTGGCCAGCGACGAGGCGGGCTACATCAGCGGGCAGGTGATCTCGATCAACGGCGGCATGGCGGCCTGAGGTAAGCGCCCCTCGCAACTGCGGTGCTGTCCGCCGAAGGCGTGCTCGGCCCTCTTGTGGCGGCCCATGGCGGATTGCAGGTTCTCGCCCCGATGTTGGAGCAAAGACGTTTCGTCCCGACCTTGCCCGAGTTCGCCGCAGGTGCAGAGCGTCGCCCGGCGCACCCACCGATTCACCCGCGCCCGCTGCCACTCAACTTCAGCGCCGGCCGCAGCGCGGCGCCGCCGAAGGTGGGACGGGCGATGTCGAGCACGCCGTAGCCGCGGTTGACGTCCAGGCCGATCAGGCGCCAGTCGTGGACCGGCAGCAGCGGTATCGGGCGCAGCAGCCGCTCGCTGAAACGCGTCGGCCACATCACGCCGTGGCGCTTGACGTGGTCGGCGGTGTCGACCTCGACGACAGCGCCCTGCGTCGAGGCCAGGCCGTTGAGGCTCAGGCGCACGCGCCGCATGAGGGCGTCGTCGCGGTCGATGTAGAGCGCCACCTGGTCCAGGCGCGAAAAACCCAGCCCCGGACGCAGCTGCACCTGCAGCGTGCGGCAGGCGTGGCCATCGACGGCGCCGTCATCGCCCAGCTCGACGATGAGGTCGCGCTTGACCAGCGCCAGCGGGCCGAGCAGGAACAGCGCGTAGGCGTCGGCCACCAGCGCGGCGGCGGCGCGCTTCTCCGTGTCGAGCGCTTCTTGGCCGTTGAACCAGACCTGCACGTCGCCTTGTGCGCGGTCAGGCCGCCCCGGCGCGGCGAGGCTGCCGCGCAGCACCTGCTTGCGCCCGCTCGGGCCGGTGTGGGCCTGTGCCACCAGGCTGCTGCCGAGCAGCAGGCGCTCCTCGGAGCTGCCGCGAAAGCCGGCGTCGACCAGCGCCGGCTGCAGCCGCCCGATCAGTGGCCGCCACTCGCCCGTGTAGCCGACGTTGATGTCGCGCAGCGCCTGGAACCCGGTGCGGCCATGGGCCTCGATGCTTTCGCCCAGCAAGGTCAGCGCGAGCGGCGAGCTTTTGCCGATCAGGGTCTGGGGCAGGGGCGCGGCGCAGCCGCCGAGCAGCACAGCAAGCGGTGCCGCACGGGCGGCTTGCAACAGGCGACGACGGGCAAGACAGAGCATGCAGCAGGCTTTCGCACCGGGACACCCGCAACCCTAGCATCGCGTGGCGCTGCGGCGGTGTGCGACGCCCACCGGCTCGGGGGTGAAGCGGCGCGGAGCGCGTCTGCGAAGGCTTACGAGGCACTGCTGCTGCGTGCGGGGCTCCTCGCGGCCCCGGTGGGAGTGAGCGCAACCAGGCAAGCGGCGATGCGCCGCGCAGGTCAGCGCTGGAACGGCGGACGCTTGGTGATCCGCCGCGCCAACAACTGCGGCAGGCGCAGTACGAACTCGAGCATGAGCCGCGTATGCATCCACGTCAGCAAGGCGTTGTCGCGGCCGTAGCGAAAGTGCGAGACGCCGCCTTCTTCAGCGCTCAGGTACTTGACCGGCGCGTCGATGTTGATCGGCTTCACGCCGCGCCACGCCAGCCGCACCACCGCCTCGGTGTCGAAGTCGAAGCGCCGCATCCACCGCTGGCGTGCCATCACCGCCACCAGCGCGTCGATCGGGTAGACGCGAAAGCCGTAGAGCGAATCGGCGATGCCCGCGCCCAGGGTCTCGAGGTCGGTCCAGGCGTTGGAGATGCGCCGTCCGCGCACGCGCAGCAGCGGCGCGCAGGCGACGAACACCGGGCGGCCGAGGATCATCGCCTCGGGCCGCGCGCGCGCGGCGCGCATGAAGGCGGGGATCAGCGCGGCCGGATGCTGGCCATCGGCATCCATCGTCAGCGCATGCGTGTAGCCCTCGGCCGCGGCGGCCTCGAGTCCGTGCAGCACCGCCGCGCCCTTGCCCTGGTTGTGCGGCAGCACGAGGATGCACAGGCCCTCGTCGGCCGCGGCCAG
>NZ_JANMWL010000040.1:0-2423 GCF_031393925.1 Methylibium sp.
CAGGAGAAACTTCAAATGAAACGCGTCCAACAAGGTTTTACCCTCATCGAACTGATGATCGTCGTGGCGATCATCGGCATCCTGGCGGCCGTCGCGCTGCCGGCCTACCGCGACTACACCGTGCGCGCCAAGGTGTCGGAAATAGTGCTGGCGGCTTCGTCGGGCCGTACTTCGGTTGCTGAAGCGGCCGGCACGATTGGCGCAATGCCGAGCAGTGTGTCGGGGGCGATTGCTAATCAGGTCAGCAATTACGTGGCTTCGGTGGCATACGCGTATTCCTCCGCCACCGTGGGCGTCATCACTGCAACGGCCAAGGGCGACGCCGCGATCACGGGCAGCACGGTTACTCTGACGGGCGACTACTCCTCGGCCACTGGCCAAGTAATTTGGACGTGCGGTGGGACCATTCTGCCGAAGTACATGCCGTCGAGCTGCCGTTAATTCGGTCCCGCTGTCTCGGAAAAGGTCTCGCAAGAGACCTTTTCCATTTCCAGGGCGGACGCTTGTGCCGGCCGCCCCGAGCGCGATCGAAGCATCGTCCGTCGACTGACCGAATGAGCAAAATTGCAATCGCCGCGGCGGCGCGCTGATCAGCCCTTGGCCGAAGGCGCCAGCGGAGTCAGAGCTTCAGTAGCGCCTTTTGCACGTCGCTCGGCTCGCGCTTGAAGGCCAGCGCCCGGATCTCGAAGCCGGTGCTCGCCTCGGCCACGAGAACGCGCTGAAAGCCTGCCCGGCCAAGAATGGCCCCCAGCGACTGAGCGGTAAAGCCGCACTTGTGCGCGTAGAAATCGACGCCCGAGCTTTCGATCTGTTTGCCCCAACCGTAGAACACGTCGTGCGCCATGATGGGACCGGCGCTCGATTGGTAAAGCACGTCGTCGATGTCCATGCCGGTGCTCGCCATGTGCTGGACGACGGCCTTCATGTCCGGCACACGGATTTCGGCAAAGCCGTCGGGCTTGAGCACATGCATGAAGCCCGCGAGCACCTTGACGGCATCGTGCCGAAAGTAATGCTCGAGGTTGTGCGAGCAATAGACCGCGTCGAATTGTTCAGGGCCCAGGCGATTTAGCTCGCGCGCGTCTTGCACGATGTCGGCATCCGGGCCGGGTGCAATGTCCAGCAGCAAATGCTCCCAGGCGCCGTAGTGCTCGGGAATCGCGATCTGCTTGTTGCCACCGCCGACATTCAGCACACGCGGCCCTTGCGAAGCCGCCAACGCAGTGGCGGGCGGCGGCTCGCGGTTGCTGGCTGTTGTGCGGGCGTCGCCCGACAGGATGCCCTTGAGGAGTCGAGTAAGAACCATGATGAGGTTTCGGTGATGGAGTAATCGGATCAGCGGCTCGCGACTCAGGCATTGTCGCTTTCGGGCGCCGCGCCGGGCCGACAGCGGGCGGCGCCCCGGTCGCCCCACATCTTCTGCAGCGCTGCCTGTAGGTGTGACGCGAAACGCGGCGCATCGACCAGCGGCGAGTCGAGCATTTGCGAGCGAAGCGTGGCTCGCAGCGTGGCGAGGCCGGCTAGGTCAGCGGCCAGTCGCACGGCCCGCTGCACGTAGTCTGCCTCGTCCTCGGCAATCCAGTCGTGCAAGCCAACGCAACTCAATAGGCTTGCGCCTTGCCGCGCCAGCAAGCTGTTGCCTGCGAGCGTGACGGTCGGCACGCCCATCCACAGCGCCTCGCAGGTGGTGGTGCCGCCGGGGT
Source organism: Methylibium sp. (assembly GCF_031393925.1). Lineage (GTDB taxonomy): Bacteria > Pseudomonadota > Gammaproteobacteria > Burkholderiales > Burkholderiaceae_C > Methylibium. Next base: position 1,704 of record NZ_JANMWL010000040.1, read on the forward strand.
AGGGAAAGGTGTCGAGCAGGATGTCAAGCTCGTGATGCGCCTCGAGGTAGGCCTCCCTCGGCGTTGCGCCGTGCAGCGACAGACGGGCTTCGTCGATACCGGCATCGATGCAGCGGCACCTGAGCCGCTCGCGCAGGCCGGGGTCATCGAACTGCTTGCATTGCAAGCGCAGCCGAGCCGCGGGCAGTGCGCGCAGGATCTGCGACCACGCCTGCAGCACGCGGTCGTTGATCTTGGTCGACGCCTGGAAGCAGCCGAAGGTGAGGTGGCCGCGCGCCAGCGCAGGTGGCGGCCCGGGCCGTAGCGCCTCGCTGCCCAGCGGCGGCGTGAAACACAAGCGCGTGTCCGGCAGGTAGCACAAGGTTTCGCTGAAGTGCGTGCGGTGCGGGGCCGGTACCGACAACGGGTCGGCGATGAAGTAATCAATGCTCGCGAGGCCGGTCGATGCGAAGTAACCCAGCCAGCTCACTTGCACTGGTGCAGGCTTCCACGCGAACACAGGCAGGCGGCTCAGGTCGGTGTGCCCGGCAAGATCGACAAGGACATGGATACCGTCGTCATGAATCTGCTTTGCAAGCGCCTCGTCGTCCAACGCCGTGATTGAACGCCAGTGCGCAAAGCGCGGGCGCAGGCGTGCGGTGAGCTCATCGTCCCGGGGGTTGGCCGAATAGGCGAACAGCTCACCGCGACGGTTGTCCCAGCTACCCAGAACCGTCTCTA
>NZ_JANMWL010000072.1:0-12288 GCF_031393925.1 Methylibium sp.
CGGGCGAGGAACTCAAGGTCAAGGAAATGGAGGTGGCGTGATGTGTACGACCTGCGGTTGTTCGGACGGCAATGAAGTCGTCCTCACCAATGCCCAGACCGGCGACGCGATGACGATGCTGCGCGAAACGACCATGACGCATACCCATGCCGATGGCAGCGTGCATGCGCATGAGCACGACCACGCGCACGGGCATCACGACGACCACCACGACCACGCACATGGGCACACGCATGGGCACACGCATGGGCACGGCCATGACCATGACCACCACGACGGCCACGACCACGCTCACGTTCCCGCCGCGCCCCCATCCGCCCCCGGCCGCACCATCGACCTGCAGCAGGCGATCCTCGCCAAGAACCAGTTGCTGGCCGAGCGCAACCGCGGCTGGCTCGCGGGGCGCGGCATCCTCGCGCTCAACCTCGTCAGCTCGCCGGGCTCGGGCAAGACCTCGCTGCTCGAACGTACCTTGCGCGACCTGAAGGGCCAGCACGAGATCAGCGTGATCGAAGGCGACCAAGCGACGACCCACGACGCCGAACGCATCCGCGCCACCGGGGCGAAGGTGATCCAGATCAACACCGGCACCGGCTGCCACCTCGAAGCCGACATGCTCGCGCACGGCCTGCAACAGCTCGACCCGCCGCGCGGCTCCATGCTGATGATCGAGAACGTCGGCAACCTGGTGTGCCCGGCCTTGTTCGACCTGGGCGAGCGCGCCAAGGTGGTGATCCTGTCGGTCACCGAAGGCGAAGACAAGCCGATCAAGTACCCGCACATGTTTCGCGCCAGCAGCTTGATGCTGCTCAACAAGATCGACCTGCTGCCGCACCTGCGCTTCGACGTCGAGCGCTGCATCGCCTATGCGCGCCAGGCCAACCCCGACATCGAAGTGCTGCGTGTCTCGGCCGAGACCGGCGAGGGCATGGATGCTTGGTATGCATGGCTGCGCGAGCGCGCGACCGCACCGCAGTTTGGCGGGGCGCCGTCATGACTGCGCTGTCGGTCCTCTTCGTCGGCCTGCTGCTCGGCATGCAGCATGCGACCGAGGCCGATCATCTGGCGGCGGTGGCGACGCTCGTGACCCGGCAGAACTCGCTGCGGCAGACCGTGCGGCAGGGCCTGGCCTGGGGGGTGGGCCACACGCTCACCTTGATGCTGTTCGCCGGCGTCGTGCTCTGGTTCGGTCAGTCGATTTCACCCGGCTGGGAGGCGGGACTCGAAACCGCGGTCGGGCTGATGCTGATCGTGCTCGGCGCCGACGTGCTGCGCCGGCTCTGGCGCGATCGCATCCACTTTCATGTGCATCGCCATGCAAGTGCTGCCGAGCATGTGCATGCTCACGGCCACCGCGGCGAAGGCGCGCATGCCGAGTCGCCGCACGACCACGCGCACGCCAGGCGCTGGCCAATGCGAGCGCTGGCCATCGGCATGATGCACGGCCTGGCCGGTTCGGCCGCGCTGGTCGTGCTGAGCATGCAAGCAGCGCCGTCGGTCTCGATCGGGCTGGGCTACATCGCGCTGTTCGGCCTGGGCTCGATCGCCGGCATGGCGCTGCTGTCGATGGTGATTGCGCTGCCGCTCAGACTGTCCGCCGACCACCTGACCGGGCTGCACACCTCGATGACCTTCCTCGTTGGCGCGTTCAGCTGCGTGCTCGGCGCCGTGATGGTGGCCGAAATCGGGTTGCTGAAAAGCCTCCTCCTCAACTGAGCCGCCTGCGCCTGCGCGTCGAGAGGCGCGCTTGCAGCCAGAAGGTCACCGGCGATTTTTCAGACGCGTCATTGATGCCGTAATTCCTACGGCCGAGCACGGATCAGTCTGCCAAAAACCAAGCCGATCGGACAGGGTCCGACCGGCCCGGCATACGAAATCCCGTCGTTGCCTACTTCGTCGCCGGCTCCTTGGCCATGCCGTCCTTCTTCATCATGTCGGCACACTTGGCGTCCTTCTTCATCATCATGGCGTCGTCTTTCTTCGCGGCATCCTTGGACATCGCCATGTGGTCCTTGCACTCCTGCATGGTCATGTCCTTCGTCATGCCGTCCTTGGCCATCGAATCACCCTTCTTCATGTCGTCTACCGCAGCGGCACCGCCAGCTGCCAGCGCCATGCAGGCGCACATCAAGCTTGTTGCAATCGTCTTCATTCAAAAACTCCTGTTTGGTTGCACAAAGGTAATGCCACGTCATCCTGTCGGCGTGCCACTTAAGTAAAACGGCCCACTGTCACGATCCGCAGTGGAGTCGGAGCAAACCGCCGGCCCAATGGGTGTGCCAGCCGTCAATTGGTGTGTAAGGAACAGAACGAATTTGTGTCGATGCTGAGATCGCGCTTCGATGCTGCTGCTTGTCGGGTCGTTGGTCTTACCGGCGGCGTTTGAGGCCAAAAGGGTCAACGCCGAGGCTGGACAGTGGTGATCGACCGGCAGATCATCCGGGGCGTCGCGCAACGCGCCGCGACGCTGATGAAATCCTAATTGCCAAGGAGCACCACCATGTCGGACTCAAGCAAGGAACTGGTCGTCCTGATGACCCGGGGCGCCGACCACGAACTGTCGTCGGTCGCGTTCACGATCGCCAACGGTGGCATCACCGCCGGGTTCAAGGTCTATGCATTCCTGACCAGCTCGGCGGTCGATCTGGTGCGCAAGCGTGCCGTCGAGTTGGCGCAGGTCGCGCCGCTCGACCCGCTCAAGGCACTCATCGAAGACTTCGTGCATCGGGGCGGCACGATTTGGGCGTGTCCGCCCTGCGTCAAGTCGCGTGGCTACACGCAGGAGGACTTCATCGAAGGTGTCGTGATTGTCGGAGCCAGCGCGATGCACGAGCGGCTGATGGCGGGGGCGGCATCGCTCAGCTTCTGAGAAGAAGAAGCATCCGGCCACAGGCCTAAGCCCCCGATTCCACGCCAGCCCAATTCGCCCCATAGGAGGCCACCATGACGACACCCACCCGCATTGCACTGGCCGTGACACTTGCCCTGTGCGCCGCCGCACCCGCCAGCCGCGCCCACGACGCCGAAGCGGCGCAGGGCAAGCCGCCCGAGAAGCTCGGCCAAGTGAGCTTTGCCGTGTCCTGCAACGCCGCCGCACAGCAGGAGTTCAACCGCGCGATGGCGCTGTTCCACTCGTTCTGGTTCGACCCGGCCAAGAAGTCGTTTGCCAAGGTGCTCGAGCTCGACCCGGCGTGCGGCATGGCGCATTGGGGCACGTCGATCATGGCCATGGGCAATCCGTTCACCTGGCCGTCCAACCCGAACGTGTCGAAGACCGGCGCGCCGTCCGCGGCCGAGGCCGAGCGCGTGGGCGCCAAGACCGAACGCGAGCGCGACTACATCGCGGCCCTCGCGACCTTCTTCAAGGACTGGCAGAACACCGACTTCCGGCCGCGCGCGGTGGCTTATGAAAAGGCGATGGAAGGCCTCGCCGCGAAGCACCCGACCGACATGGAGGCACAGATCCTTTATGCGCTGGCGCTCAACATCACCGCGCTGCCCGCCGACAAGAGCTTCGCCAACCAGATGAAGGCCGCCAAGATCCTCGAGCCGCTGTTCACGAAATACCCCAACCATCCCGGCGTCGCGCACTACCTGATCCACAACTACGACTACGCCGAACTGGCCGCGAAGGGCCTCTCGTCGGCGCGTGCCTACGGCGCGATCGCGCCGTCGGTGCCGCACGCGCTGCACATGCCCTCGCACATCTACTCGCGCGTCGGCCAGTGGCGCGAGGTGGTCGAGGGCAATCGCGCGTCCTACCTCGCGGCCAAGGCCGAATTGAAGGACGGTGCCACGCCGGGCGTCGGTGCCTACGATGCGCTGCACGCGATGGACTACATGGTGTTCGGCCACCTGCAGCTGGGGCAGGACAAGGCCGCGAAGGCGCTGCTCGACGAGGCGCTGGCGCTGCGCAAGGTCAACGTCGAAAACTTCGTGGCCGCCTATGCCTTTGCCGCGATGCCGTCGCGCTACGCGCTCGAGCGCGGCGACTGGCAGCAGGCGGCGGCGCTGAAGCTGTCACCGCCCGACCTGGCGTGGGCGAAGTTTCCACAGTCCGAAGCGATCCTCGTGTTTGCACGCGGGCTCGGCGCGGCGCGCAGCGGCGATGCAGCCGCCGCGCGCACCGACGTGAAGCGCCTCGAAGCGCTGAAGGAGGCGCTGGTGACCGGCAAGAACGCGTACTGGGCCGGCCAGACCGACTTTCAGATCACGACGGTGAACGCCTGGATCGCGCTGGCCGAGAAGCGCGGCGACGAGGCGGTCAAGCTGATGCGCGCCGCGGCCGAGGCCGAGGAGGCGAGCGACAAGCACCCGGTGACGCCAGGCAATGTCGTGCCCTCGCGCGAGCTGCTCGGTGAGATGCTGCTCGAGTTGGATCACCCGGCCAGGGCTCGGGCCGAGTTCGACAGGTCACTCGAGCGCGACCCGAACCGCTTTCGTGGTCTCGTTGGCGCCGCGCGCGCCGCCGAGGCGGCCGGCGACCGCACGGCGATGCGCGAGTACTACGGCCGACTCCAGGCGCTTGCCGCGCAGCACGACACCGAGCGGCCCGAACTGGTGCGCGCCAGGAAATTGCTGGCGGCCGCGAGGTAGTTGGCGTTCGCCACCGCGCTCGGCTGCGGTTCGGATGCAGCGCGGCGTCACGCGAGCGCCCCATCGGATGGACAGCGGGACAGCGGCGCTCCGATTTCAGTGATTCAGTGGACTAATTGCCAGGTGGAACACGACCTGCTGTTCGCCGCCAACGTGCCTCAATCGATCCGGCCGACGACCCGCTTAAGAAACGCTCGCGTCCTGTGGACGCGGTTCCCTGCACGGGCGGCTGTTCGCGTGAGCGTGGCGCCGCGTCAGGTGCGCAGGCCCTCGTAAAGCCGCTCGTGCGCGTCGAGATAGGCGCTCCACGAGAAGCGTGCCGCCAGCCGCGCGCTGCGCGCGCCGAGCAGATCGGCCGGTAGCGATGCCGCGGCCAGTTCGCGCACCGCCGCGGCGATCGCGGCCGGCGCACGCGGCGCAACCACCCGCGCGCCGGCATCGCCCGCGCTCATCGCGGCGATGGCGCCGGTGTCGGCGCCGACCAGTCGCGGCACGATCGCGGCGGCTTCGATATAGGCCAGGCAGAAGCCTTCCTCGTGCGAAGGCTGCAGATAGAAGTCGGCCTCGCGCAGCGCCTGCTGCTTGCTCGCATCGTCAAGGTTTGGCGTGATGCGGATTTGGCCGTGCAGCCCATGGCGTTCGATCAGCTCATTGAGAAAGGCGAGGTAGGAGCCGTCGCGAACCTCACCGATGAGCTGAAGGCGCAGGCCGGGAAACTGATCCTTGATGGCTGCCATCGCGAGCACGGCGTCGTGCTGCCCCTTGGTGTGCGCGAGGCCGGCCACCGTCACCAGCCGCGGGCTGTTGCCCACCGGCCGCATGTTGGCGGGCCGCGCGGCGGCGGGCGTGCCCGGCTCGAAGCCGAGTGGGACGAGCGCCACCTCGCCCGGGTAACCGTAGCGCTCGACGGTGCGCTGTACGAAGCGGCTGTGGACGACCACGCGCGGAATCTGCGAGCGCCGCAGCAGCCACTTCCACGCCGTGCTGTTGGCCGCAAAACGCAGTGAGCGCAGCGCGTAGTGCAGTGTCTCGCTGCCGTGGCAGTGCGCCAGCTTGCGTTCGTGGGGCGGCACCGAATGAATGGTCAGCACCCAGCGCTGGCCGCGCAGCACCGGCGCGATGGCCGCGAGGCCGCGTGAGCCCATCGCCATGACGTGGACGAGATCGGGCCGAAAGCCCTGCACGATCTCGGCCAGCCGGCTGCCCCACGGTGCGCCGCTGGGCAAGGCAAGCGCGAAGTGCTGCAACGCGGCGCCGCCCAGGGGGGCGTCGGCCGCCAGCGCGAGCGTGTGGCCGCGCGCCGCCAGGCCTTGCAGCAGCTGGCGGGTCTCGGTGGGCACGCCGCCGCGCATGTGGCTGCTGACGTCGCTCAGGACAAGGATGCGCATGAACTCGAGGACCGGTGATGTGGTTGGAATACGGCCAAACGCAGCGGCGGCGGCGGTCGCGTCACGCCGCGCGCGCGCCGCAGGACGGCGCTTGCCAGAGCGCGTCGCCCAGCTCGGCCACCAGGGCCGCCAGCGCGTGCATGTCGGCTGCGCTGGTGTGAAAGTTGACGATGCAGGCGCGCAGCATGAAGCGACCGCCGACCAGCGCCTGGCTCACATAGGCGCGGCCGTCGCCTTGCAGGTGCGCGAGCAGCCGGCGGTTGAACGCGTCGAGCGCCGCTTCGTCGTGCTGACCCGCTGGCCGGTAGCGAAAGGTGACGATGCCCAGGCTGCAGGTCGCCGCCTCCAGGCGCGGCGTGGCGCCGAGCCGCTGGAACAAGAGCCGCGCGAGCGCGATGTCGCCGGCAATCATCCGGCGGTAGCCATCGAGTCCGGCCATGCGCAGCGCCAGCCACACCTTCAGCGCCCGAAAGCCGCGCGAGTTTTGCGGCCCGAGCTGGTGGAAGTCGAGGCCGACGTCTTCGGCCGGTGCACCGTAGTAGCTGGCCTCCTGGCTAAAGGCTTCTTGCAGGTGGCGCGGCTCGCGCACCAGCAAGCAGCCGGCTTCGAGCGGCGCGTACAGCCACTTGTGCGGGTCCAGCGCCAGCGAGTCGGCCTCGCCGAGCGCGCGCAGCGGATGGGGCGCGTCGGCCAGACAGGCGGCCGGCGCGCCGTAGGCACCGTCGACGTGGAACCACGCGCCGTGACGGCGGCACAGCGCGGCCAGCGCCGGCAAGGGGTCGATCGCGCCGGTGGCGACGGTGCCGGCGCTGCCGACCACCATCAGCGGCGCCACGCCCGCGTCGAGGTCGGCTTCGATGCGCGCCTGCAGCGCGCGCAGGTCGATGCGCTGCGCGCCGTCGCTGGCGATCGAACGCAGCGCCGCGCTGCCCAGCCCCGCCATGTCGAGCGCCTTGGGCAGCCAGCCGTGGGTCTGGTCCGACGCGTAGACCGCCAGCGCCGCCCCTTGGAGGCCGCGCTCGCGCACGGTGCTGCCCAGCCGCGCGCGCCGCGCCGCCAGCAGCGCCATCGTGTTGGCCATGCTGCCGCCGCTCACCAGCAGCCCGCCGCACCCCGCGGGGTAGCCGACCAGCTCGGCCAGCCAACGCACGGTCTGCGCTTCGATCTCGCTGGCCATCGGTGCGGCATGCCACAGGCCCACGTTGGCGTTCACGGCCGCGGCGAGCAGCTCGGCCAGCACGCCGATCGGCGCCGCTGCGCCGCCAACGTAGCCATGAAAGCGCGGGTGGGCAGCGTGGACCGAATGCTCGAACAAGAGTTGCGTGGCCTCGTCGAGCAGCGCATCGGGCTCGGCGCCGGCCTGCGGCAAGGACGCATCGCCCAGCAGCGCGCGGACCTGCGCCGCCGTCGCGCCCTGCGTCACCGGCCGCCCGACCAAACCCGCCATGTGCGCGGCGATGCGATCGACCAGCGCATGCCCCAGCTCGGCAAAGCGTTCGGGCGTCATCGCCAGTGCGGCAGGGTGCTCGGGCGCCGCAGCCAGCGCGGCTTCGTGCTCGCTGCGCCGGCCGGCGAGTGCCGCGCCGCCCTGGCCCGGCCCGAAACGCGGCTCACGCGCCATTCAGACGACCACGCCCTTGCTGCGCAAGAAGTCGTCGACCAGCTTCAGCCGCACCAGCGGGTCGGGCAACTCCATGAGCTTTTGCTTGGCGGCCAGCGAGATCGGCAGGATCTCGCACCAGCGGTTGGCGAGCCAGCCGGCCTCGTCGAAGTGATAGGGCTCGAGGAAGGGAATGCTTCCTTGCTGCTTGAGCGTGTTGATCGCGTTGGCCAGGCCTTGTGCGGAGCCGACGAGGTCGGCGCTGGGCAGCACCGCCTCGTCGCCGGGCAGGCGCCGCGCACGTGCCACCCACAGGCCGTCCGATTGCTGCGTGGTGTCGGCAATCTCGAAGCGCTGCGTGCCGCGGCAGCGCACCTGCAGGATGCCGGGCTGCGGGCTGTCGACCTCGATCAGCTCGGCCAGGCAACCGACCCGCTCCAGCTCGACGGCGGTGGTGCTGGCCTTGAGCTCGCTGCCTTTCTCGAGCGCCACCACGCCGAACGGCTGGCGCGCGCGCAGGCAGTCGCTGACCAGGTCGAGGTAGCGCGCCTCGAACACCTTCAGGCCGAGCAGCCCGCCGGGAAAAAGCACCGACTGCAACGGGAACAACGGCAGGTCGAAGCAATCGTGGTCGCTCATCGACATGGAGTGCGCGTCAGCTCGCGCCGAGTTCGCGGTGCCGCACGAGCGTGGCGCCGCGCGCCTGAAAGCGCTGCGCCAGCTGCTCGGCGAAGTAGACCGAGCGGTGCTGGCCGCCGGTGCAACCGATGGCGACGGTGAGGTAGGCGCGCTGGTCGCGCTCGAAGTCCGGCAGCCAGCGCGCGAGAAAGGCCTCGATCTGGCCGAGCATTTCGCCCACCTCGGGCTGCTGCGCCAGGTAGCTGGCGACGGCGGGGTTGCGCCCGTCGAGTGTTTGCAGCCCGGGCATGTAATGCGGATTGGGCAGCACGCGCACGTCGAACACCAGGTCGGCGTCGAGTGGCACGCCGTACTTGAAGGCAAACGACTCGAACACCAAGGTCAGCGCGCCGCCGCTGGCCTGCACCAGCTGGCGCATCCACTCGCGCAGCTGTGCCGGGCGCAGCTGGCTGGTGTCGAGCACGGTGCAGACCTCGCGCAAATCGGCCAGCAGCTCGCGCTCGAGTTCGATCGCCTCGGTGAGGGCGCGGTGCCCGTGCTGGCCCGCGCGCCGCTCGAGCGGCTCGGCGCCGTCCTTGCCCAGCGGGTGACGGCGGCGTGTCTCGGAGAAGCGCCGCACCAGCGCTTCGGTGCTGGCGTCGAGGAACACCGAGCGCACCTGCACGCCGGCCTCGCGCAGGCGGTCGAGCAGCGGCAGCAGATGGGGCAGCGACGCGGCGCTGCGCACGTCCACCGCAATGGCGAGTCGGCGCACGGCGCGGTCGGCGCGCGCGCGCTCGAGTTTGAGGAACTCGGGCAACAGCTCGGGCGGCAGGTTGTCGACGCAGTAGAAGCCGGCGTCTTCCAGCGCATGCAGCGCCACCGATTTGCCCGAGCCGGAGATGCCGGTCACCAGCACCAGCTCGCGCTCGGCGACGGGCGACGCGGCGTTGTGGTTCATGCGCGTTGCCGCTTGCGCGTGGCGGCTGCCGAGGGCGCTGGTGCGGCGGTCGCCACCGCGGCCGCGCTGGTGGCCGCTGCCAGCAAGGCCTGTGCGTGCGCGAGGCTGGTGCCGCTCGCGGCGCCAACGCTCCCGGTGGCACCGTCGACACCTCCGCCGCCGCCCAGCATGCGGGCGATCTCGCCCGCGCGCGCTTCGCCCTGTACCGCTTGCACGTCGCTGGCGGTGCGGCCGTCACGGGATGCCTTGCTGACCACGCAATGCTGGTCGGCCGAGGCGGCCACCTGTGGCAGGTGGGTGACGGCGAGCACCTGGCGGTCGCGGCCGAGGCGACGCATCAGTTGGCCGACCGCGTCGGCCACCGTGCCGCCGACGCCGGCATCGATCTCGTCGAAGATCAAGGTGCCGGTTTCGCCGAGTTCGCTGGTGGTCACGGCGATGGCCAGCGCGATGCGCGAGAGCTCGCCGCCCGAGGCCACCTTGGCCAGCGCGCGTGGCGTGCTGCCGGCGTGGCCCGCGACGCGGAACTCGGCCGCCTCCAGCCCGTGGCGCTGCGGCTCGGCCAGCGGCTCGAGTGCCACCTCGAAGCGACCGCCCGTCATACCCAGCTGCTGCATCGCCGCCGTCACCGCCGTGCTCAGTTTCGGCGCGGCGGCGCGGCGTTGTGAGGACACCGCCTCGGCGGCGCGGTCGAACGCCGTGCGGGCGGCTTGCAGCGCGCGCTCGAGCGCGTCCGGGTCGGTGGCGGCGTCGAGCGTGGCCAGCTCGTCGCGCCACGCGGCCAGCAACGCCGGGAGTTCGTCGGCCGCTCGCCGGTAGCGCCGTGCCAGGCCCATCCAGGCGGCCAGGCGCTCGTCGAGGCTCTGCAGACGCTCGGGGTCGAGCTCGCCATGGCGCAGCGCGGCGCCGAGCGTGTGTGCCGCGTCCTGCAGCTGCGCCTGCGCGCTGCGCAGCACCTCCAGCGGCGCGGCCAGGCTCGCGTCGTGGTCGAGCACGCCGTCGAGCGCGGCGATCGCCTGCGCGCAGCGCGCGTCGGCCGAGGCGTCGTCTTCGCGCACCGCGTTCAAGGCGCGTTGCACCGCCTCCAGGATGGCCTGCGCGTGGCTCAGGCGCCGGTGCTCGGCGTTGAGCTCGGGCCATTCGGTGGCGCCCGGCGCGAGCTTGGCCAGCTCGGCGATCTGCCACTGCAGCCGCTCGCGCTCGCGCTCCAGGCCGGCCTGCCGGCCGCGCGCATCAGTCAGGCTCTGCCCCGCGTCGCGCCAGGCGCTCCAGCGGGTGGCCAGCTCGGTGGTGTCGATGCCCGCATAACCGTCGAGCAACGCGCGCACCGCGTCGGGCCGGGTCAGGCTCTGCCAGGCGTGCTGGCCGTGGATGTCGACCAGCCGCTCGCCCGCTTCGCGCAGCTGGCGGGTGGTGGCGGCGCTGCCGTTGATCCAGGCGCGGCTCTTGCCTTGCGCGTCGACCGTGCGGCGCAGCAGCAGCGTGTCTTCGCCGCCGTCCGCACCCTGGAAGCCGGCCTCGGCCAGCCACGGGCGCAGCGCGGCGGGGGTGTCGAACTCGGCGCTGATCTCGGTGCGCGCGGCGCCCTCGCGCACCACGCCCGCGTCGCCGCGGTGGCCGAGTGCGAGCTGCAGCGCGTCGACCAGGATCGACTTGCCGGCGCCGGTCTCGCCGGTGAGCACGGTGAAGCCGCCGTGCAGCTCGAGGTCGAGTGCGGGGACGATCACGAAGTCGCGCAGTGCGATGCGTCGGAGCATCTGCGTCTTAATAGAAGTGTTCGTCCGACCCCACGCCCGTGTTCCAGTGCAACTTGCGCCGCAAGGTCGCGTAGTAGCTCCAGCCGCGCGGGTGCAGCACGCGCACGCGGTGCTCGCTGCGGCGCACGCAGATGCGGTCGCCGTGCAGCAGGCTGGCCAGGCTCTGGTGGTCGAAGTTCACACTGGCGTCGCGGCCGGCCACGATCTCGATGCGCACCTCGCTCGTATCGGGCAGCACGATCGGGCGGTTGGAGAGGGTGTGCGGCGCGATCGGCACCATCACCCAGCCGGCGATGCCCGGGTGCAGCAGCGGCCCGCCGGCCGACAGTGAATAGGCGGTGGAACCGGTGGGCGAGGCGATGATGAGCCCGTCGGCGCGGAAGTTGGCGACGAACTGCTCCTGCACTTCGACGCGCAACTCCACCATGCCGGCGCTCGCGCCGCGGCTCACCACCACGTCGTTGACGGCGAAGCTTTCGTAGATGACGTGATGGCCGTCGCCCGCCGGGCGCTTGACGTGGCCCTCCAGCATGGTGCGGTGCTCTTCTTCGTAGTCGCCGGCAATCATCGGCGCCAGCGTCTCGCGCAGATCGGCCAGCGCAATGTCGGTCATGAAGCCCAGGCGCCCCTGGTTGATGCCCACCAGCGGCAGCCCGTGGCGCGACAGCGCGCGTGCGGTGGCGAGCATGGTGCCGTCGCCGCCCACCACCACGGCCAGATCGCACTGCGCGCCGATCGCGTCGGCCTCGAGTGCGGGGTAAGCGGTGATGCCGGCGGCCAGGGCCGTGGCGGCGTCGAGCGAGACCTCGAGCCCCTGCTCGGCCAGGAACTCGGCGACGCTCTCCAGCACCGAACGGCTGCCCGGCGCCTGGTACTTGCCCACGAGGGCAGCGTGACGGAAGCGGCTCGCCATGGTGAGAGAAATTACACCACACGGTCTTGGCGCATCACGCCGCTGCCGCGAGCCGCAAAACCCGCCACCTACAATCGCCGGGACATGCTGGACGACCGCGCCAAGACACTGCTCAAAACGCTGGTCGAGCGCTACATCGCCGAAGGCCAGCCGGTCGGTTCGCGCACGCTGTCACGGGCGTCAGGCATGGATTTGTCGCCGGCGACCATCCGCAATGTGATGAGCGATCTGGAGGAGCTGGGCCTGATCGTCAGTCCGCATACCTCGGCCGGCCGCATTCCCACGGCTCGCGGCTATCGGCTTTTCGTCGATACCATGCTGACGACGCAGCGCGACCCGCTTTCGGTGGCGGGCCACGCGGCCCGTATCGCGCCGGATCAGCCGCAAAAAGTCATCAGCAACGCGGCCCACATGCTGTCGAGCCTGTCGCAGTTCGTCGGCGTCGTGATGGCGCC
>NZ_JANMWL010000088.1:0-1671 GCF_031393925.1 Methylibium sp.
GGGAACAGGCCCTTCTTGATCTTGATGCCGCGCGCCTTGGCATCGTCTTCGGTCAAGCCGACCCAGGCGATCTCGGGGTCGGTGTAGGCCACGCTCGGTATCACGCGCGCATTGAAGGCGCTGCTCGCGAGCTTGGCGTCGCCGAGCACCGCACCGGCGGCCACTTCCGCCGCCACATGCCCTTCGTGGACCGCCTTGTGCGCCAGCATCGGCTGGCCGACGATGTCGCCGATGGCGAAGATGTGCGGCACGTTGGTGCGCATCTGGATGTCCACCGCGATGAATCCGCGCTCGCCGACCGTGACGCCGGCCTTGTCGGCGCCGATTTTCTTGCCATTGGGCGTGCGGCCCACCGCCTGTAAGACCAGGTCATAAACCTGCGGCGCCTTCGGTGCGCCCTCGCCTTCGAAGTCGACGCGGATGCCTTCCTTGGTGGCTTCGGCGCCGACGGTGCGCGTCTTCATCATGATGTTGTCGAAGCGCCTGGCATTCATCTTCTGCCAGACCTTGACGAGGTCCCGGTCGGCGCCCTGCATCAGGCCGTCGAGCATTTCCACCACGTCCAGGCGCGCGCCCAAGGTCGAATACACCGTGCCCATCTCCAGGCCGATGATGCCGCCGCCGACGATGAGCATGCGCTTGGGGGCCTCGCGCAAATCGAGCGCGCTCGTGGAGTCGACGATGCGCGGGTCGTCGGGCAGGAAGGGCAGCCGCACCGCCTGCGAGCCGGCGGCGATGATGGCCTGCTTGAAGCGCACGGTCTGCGATTTGCCGGTGGTGGCTTGTGCCTCACCCGAGGTTTCTTCAAGCTTCAAATGACCGGGGTCGATGAAGCTGCCCAAGCCGCGCACGACCGTCACCTTGCGCATCTTGGCCATCTGCGCGAGCCCGCCGGTCAGCTTGCCGACCACCTTGTTCTTGTGGGCGCGCAGCTTGGCCAGATCGATGGTGGGCGCACCGTAGTCGATGCCGATGTCGGCGAAGTGGCTCGCCTCGTCCATCACCGCGGCCACATGCAGCAGCGCCTTCGACGGAATGCAGCCGACATTGAGACAGACGCCGCCGAGCGTGGCGTAACGCTCGACGAGCACGACCTTCAAACCAAGGTCGGCGCCACGAAATGCGGCCGAGTAGCCACCCGGGCCGGCGCCGAGCACGAGCAGGTCGCACTCGAGATCGACCGCCCCCGCAAACTGCGCGGCTGTCTCGCTCTCTCTCCCTCCGCGAGAGGGTTGGGGGCGAGTCGGGGCGTTCGAACCGCCTGCGGCGAGCCCGGCGAGCGGCTCCGGCGTATCAGCCGGAGCGCGCACTGCAAGTGAGGGCGCGTCCAGTGCCGCGCGCCCACCCTCACCCCGGACCTCTCCCACCGGGGCGGGCGAGGGAGCCTCGGCATCCAGGCTCAGGATCACACTGCCTTCGTTGACCGTGTCGCCGACCTTCAGCCGGACCTCCTTCACCACGCCGGCATGCGACGACGGAATCTCCATCGACGCCTTGTCGCTCTCCACCGTGATAAGGCTCTGCTCCGCAATTACCGTGTCGCCGGGCTTGACCAGCACCTCGATCACCGCCACGTCCTTGAAGTCGCCGATGTCCGGCACCTTGATGTCGATTGCGGCCACGATATTTTTAGTCCTTGAGCTTGAGCGTTTGCAGGCGCAACGGCCCGGC
>NZ_JANMWL010000102.1:0-13763 GCF_031393925.1 Methylibium sp.
GGTGCCGGGGTGGTGGTGCTCGAGGAGTACGAGCGCGCCAAGACGCGGGGGGCAAAGATCTACGCCGAAGTGGTCGGCTTCGGCATGGGTGCGGACGCCTTCCACATGACTGCGCCCAACGTCGACGGCCCCAAGCGCGCCATGAAGGCCGCTCTGCGCAATGCCGGTTTGAACGCCGATCAGGTTCAGTACCTGAATGCCCACGGCACTTCCACGCCGCTGGGCGACCTCAACGAGAGCAATGCCATCAAGCTGGCGTTTGGGGACCATGCCGGCAAGCTGGTCGTGAACTCCACCAAGTCGATGACTGGCCACCTGCTGGGCGGTGCCGGCGGCATCGAGTCGGTGTTCAGCGTGCTCGCGCTGCACCACCAGGTTTCCCCGCCGACGATCAATATCTTCAACCAGGACCCCGCGTGCGACCTGGACTACTGCGCCAACACGGCGCGCGACATGAAGATCGAGTTCGCGGTGAAGAACAACTTCGGCTTCGGTGGGACCAACGGTACGCTGGTCTTCAAGCGCGTCTGAGGCAGGCTCCCGCGGACCCGCCCTCGCGGCCTCCCATGCCCTGCGATGCGTGCTGCGCCTTCGGTCACCGTGAACGTGCTCCCCTCTCGCTTGGCTTGCGGTGCGCTGCTTGGCCTGGCCTTGGCGGCCGTCGGCGTGAGTGCCGTGTGGGGCGCAGCGCGCAGCGACGCCATCGGAGCGGTGGTGGCGCTGAGCGTCACTGCCCACGCCGCCTGGCTCGTCTACGCGGCGTGGCGCCGACCTGCGCTGGTCTTGCGCTGGGATGGGTTGAAATGGTGGCTCGGGCCCACGGGCGGCGAGCCGCGACCGGGCGCCGTGGCCATTGCGCTCGATCTGGGCGGCGCTATGTTGCTGCGCTTTCGTGCTGCGCCGAGAACGAGGCGGCGTCATGCCAGCACGTGGCTGCCGGTCGAGCGCGCTTGGCTCCCAGCCGAGTGGCATGCGTTACGTTGCGCGGTCTATTCACCGCCGCCGGCCGCGAACACCGGCGCGACCGACGATCCGGGCGGCTGATCGGATGAGCATGCAGGGCCGGCCCAAGGACAAATATTGCAACGCGCCAGAGGCGCAGCCATGAGCGCCGATGCCGATGCCGATGCCGTGCTCGTTGACCGCGTCAAGCAGGGCGACACCCGAGCCTTCGAGATGCTGGTCGTCAAGTACCAGCGGCGCATCGAGCGCCTGATCGGCCGCATGGTGCGTGACGTCGATCTGGTGCCCGACATCGCACAGGAAACCTTCATTCGGGCCTACCGCGCAATGCCGCAGTTCCGCGGCGAAAGTGCCTTCTACACCTGGCTCTACCGCATCGCCGTCAACACTGCCAAGAAGGCGCTTGGCGAACTTAAACGTGATTTGCTGGTGACGGAATCGTCACGCATCAGCCGCGACGAGGACGGCGACGAAACTTCCCGGGTGGAGAACGAACTAACTGACGGCGAGACACCCGAAGCCTTGTTGGCGTCCAAGCAAATCGCCAGGGCAGTGAACTCGGCGATCGAGGATTTGTCCGAAGATCTACGCCAGGCGGTCACGCTGCGCGAGATTGAAGGACTGAGTTATGAGGAAATCGCCGAGGCAATGGGTTGCCCGATCGGTACTGTGCGCTCGCGGATTTTCAGGGCCCGCGAGGCGATCGCCGAGCGGCTTGCGCCGCTGCTGGACAAGCGCTCCGGTGAGCGCTGGTGAGCGCCGTATGGCGCGTCGCTGATGGAGTGGACAATGGATGACAAGAACAAATTTGCGGCTCTAGAGGCGCTGTCTGCGCTGGTCGATGGCGAGGCTGACGCGTCGACTGCCGCGACGGTGTCGGTCTTGTGGCGCAACGATGCGCGCATGCGCGAGCGCTGGCATCGCTACCAGCTGATCGGCGATGCGATGCGCTCCGACGAGCTTGGCGGTCGCGGAGATGACGCCGAATTCGTGAGCAAGCTGCGTGCGCGTTTGGCGCAGGAGCCCGTCGTCCTGGCACCGGCTGCGATGCCGACCACCGCGCGCAACGATGCGCGCCGCGCTTCGGGTGTGATGCGCCGCTGGGCGCCGCCCGCGGCGATCGCTGCGGGCTTTCTGGCGGTGGCTGGCGCCTTGACCGTGACGCGCCTGAGCACACCGCCACCCGCCGGCCCGCCACTGGCGCTGGCGCCAGTGGCCGCTACCGCGCAGTCTGCCGCGCCCGCGGTCGTGGTGCAGGCAC
The DNA here is from genome assembly GCF_031393925.1 of Methylibium sp. GTDB lineage: Bacteria > Pseudomonadota > Gammaproteobacteria > Burkholderiales > Burkholderiaceae_C > Methylibium. The sequence continues at coordinate 2,225 of NZ_JANMWL010000102.1, forward strand.
CGATTGCAGCGCCCACGGTTGCCGTTGCGGATGTTCAACCCGAGCGCGTGGCGCCGAGCGGGCGCGTGATCCGCGATGCGCGACTCGATCAGTACCTCGCCGCCCATAAACAGTTCGGCGGCAGTTCGGCGCTCGGTGTGCCTTCCGGCTTTCTGCGCAGCGCTACGTTTGAAGACCTGGGCACCGTGGGCGGGTCGCGCTGAGCATGCAGGCCGCGCTGGCTTCCCTGCGAGCGCTGGCCGCGCTGCTGCTCGCCGCTTCGCTGCTTGCACCGCCAGTGCGGGCGCAAACGGGCGATCCGCTGGTCGAGGCGCGCGACGTCAAACAGTGGCTTTGGCGTATTCACGAGGCGGCCGGGCGACGCAATTTCCAGGGCACTTTCGTAGTGAGCGCCGGAGGTTCGGTGGCGAGTTCGCGAATCGTCCACTTCAGCGAAGGCGCCAATCAGTTCGAGCGTATCGAGGCGCTTGACGGCTACAAGCGGCAGGTTTATCGCCACAACGACCTGGTGCATAGCTTCTGGCCCCAAAGCCGGGTGGCCTTGATCGAGACGCGGCAGGCAACCAGCCAGTTCCCGGCGCTGCTGTCGTCGGGCGCCGAGCACATCGTGCAGTTCTACGACGTAAGGCCTGTCGGCGAAGGTCGCGTCGCGGGCCATGACGCCAACGTGTTGCTGCTGCGGCCGCGCGACGGCTATCGCTTCGGCTACCGACTTTGGGCCGAGAAGCAGTCCGGCTTGTTGCTGCGCGCCGAGGTGTTCGACGAACGCGACATGGTCCTCGAGGCTTCGGCGTTTTCCGAGGTGCTGATCGGCGTCAAGCCTCAGCCCGAGCTGGTGATCCAGGCCATGAAGCGCATAGAGGGTTATCGGATTCAGCGACCGTCCCTGCAGGAGGTCGACCTCGCAAGAGAAGGTTGGACGTTTCGGCAATTGCCGCCCGGATTTCGACACGTGAGCAGCGTCAAGCGCACGATGGCCGCCGACGCTCTCACCCAGCGTCCGACCGCGGTGCGCGAAGGGGGCTCGTCGCTGCCGCCGACCGTGCTGCAGGCGATCTACTCCGATGGCCTCACCTATGTCTCGGTGTTCATCGAAGCCTATGACGCGGCGCTGCATCGACGCGAGATCCTGATGGCCATGGGTGCGACCCAGACGCTCGTGCAGCGTCATGGCGACTGGTGGCTGACAGTGATCGGCGACGTACCCGTGGCCACGTTGCGCGCTTTTGCCGGTGCGCTCGATCAGCGGCGATGACACTTCGCGGTGTCCGGTCGTGACGTCAAGCGCCTGCAGTCATGCCGGCGCGGGCTTGGTGTTTGTGTTGGCAAAGGCGATGAGTATGCAAACGAGTAACGAAGCTGTTCGCACGCGGTCAAAGGTGCGCTCTCGGTTGGCGCTGAGGTTGTCGGGCCTGGTTTTGATGTTTGGTGCCGCTTTGCCGGCAACGCACGAAAGCCGGGCGCAAGCGGTGGTGGCCGGCCCGGTCGTCGCCGCGGGGGCACGCGGGCTTCCCGACTTCGCCGACCTCGCCGAGCAGGTCGGCCCGGCCGTCGTGAACATCCGCACCACCGAGCGCGTGCGCGGTGCGCGCAGCGGCGCAGGCGGTGCGCCGGAGATGGACGAGGACATGCAGGAGTTCTTCCGCCGTTTCTTCGGGGTGCCGCCGGGACAGATGCCCGGCCAGCCGCGACCTGACCCGCGGCGCGGTTCCCCCAGACCGGGGCAAACCCCCGATGAGGAGCAGCAGCGCGGTGTCGGCTCCGGCTTTATTTTCACCAACGACGGCTATGTGATGACCAATGCGCATGTGGTCGAGGGCGCCGACGAGGTGTATGTCACCTTGACCGACAAGCGTGAATTCAAGGCGCGCCTGATCGGCGCCGACAAACGCACCGATGTGGCGGTGGTCAAGGTCGACGCAACGGGGCTTCCGTCCGTCAAGATCGGCGACGTCAGCAAGCTGCGCGTGGGCGAGTGGGTGGTCGCGATCGGTTCGCCGTTCGGCCTGGAGAACACCGTCACGGCAGGCATCGTGAGCGCCAAGGCGCGCGAAACCGGCGAATACATCCCCTTCATCCAGACCGACGTGGCGATCAATCCCGGCAATTCTGGCGGGCCGCTGCTCAACATGCGCGGCGAAGTCGTGGGCATCAACTCGCAGATCTTGAGCCGCTCGGGCGGTTTCATGGGCATTTCGTTTGCCATCCCTATGGATGAGGCGACGCGCGTGGCCGATCAGCTGCGCGCGACCGGCCGCGTCACGCGGGGTCGCATCGGCGTGCAGATTGGTGAAGTCACCAAGGACGTGGCCGAGTCGCTCGGCCTCGCACGTTCGGCGGGGGCGCTCGTGCGCTCGGTCGAGGCGGCTGGACCGGCAGACAAAGCAGGGGTGGAGCCGGGCGACATCATTACCCGGTTCGACGGCAAGCCGGTCGAGCGCTCGAGCGACTTGCCGCGCTTTGTCGGCAACACCAAGCCCGGTGGCAAGGCGACGATGCAGGTGTTGCGCCGCGGCAATGTGCGCGATCTGAGCGTGACGGTGGCCGAACTGGAGCCTGATCGTGCGCGTCGTGCGGCGTCCGTGCCGGAAAGCAGCAAGCCGGCGCCGTCCGTCGGCGCGATCTCCGGGGCGCTGGGGCTGGCGGTGACCAATCTCGGTGAAGACGCCAAACGTGAGCTAAAGATCAAGGGCGGCGTGCGCGTCGAGACGACCGATGGAGCCGCAGCGCGCGCGGGCTTGAGCGAGGGCGACGTGATTGTGTCGGTGGCGAACACCGAGATCACCGACGTGAAACAGTTCGAGGCGGTGCTCGCCAAACTTGACAAGAGCAAGCCTGTCAATGTGCTGTTTCGCCGCGGTGAATGGGCTCAGTACGCAATCATTCGACCCGGCAAGTAGGCGGGGTGGCGCATTGCTTTGCTTGTGCAGCGCTCACCGGCCAGAGCCCGTCGGTCTCCTCGTTGCGAGCTTATTTATTAGATGAACTGTGAAGTACACACTTCATTAAGTGCGTGTGCACTTACATCGATAATTGCTGAATTCGATGTAATTGACGATACACAGGATGTATTTCATCGAAATTCGATGCATAGTTTCTGCTTGTCAAACCGTCCACAGGACACGCACAGGTAATTGTTGATAAACTGTGCATACTTTTCGATGTTGGTGCTCTGCAACGACGTAAAACCTAGCATCGGCGCGGTTTTCGGGCGGTTCGGTTTGGCTACAATGAAAGTCCAACGAAGCAGTTGCCAAACGTTTTTTGTTGGAAGGCGCGTCACCGGTTTGACGTGCCTTTTTTTTGGCTTCAGCTCTTCGTGATGCGCGTTCGCCTCGCCGCGCGATCGGGAGCTTGTGCCGCAGCGATTGCACCCCTTCGTGCCCGAAGCGTGAGCGGTTTCCTCCCAGCACAGCAGGTCAGATGGACCACATCCGCAATTTCTCGATCATTGCCCATATCGACCACGGCAAGAGCACTCTGGCCGACCGGATCATTCAGCGCTGCGGCGGCTTGAGCGATCGCGAGATGGAGGCTCAGGTGCTCGATTCGATGGACATCGAGCGCGAGCGCGGCATCACGATCAAAGCCCAGACCGCGGCATTGGTCTACACGGCGCGCGACGGCCGCCAGTACCAGCTCAACCTGATCGACACGCCGGGCCACGTCGACTTCAGCTATGAAGTGAGCCGCTCGCTCTCGGCGTGCGAGGGCGCCCTGCTGGTCGTTGACGCGAGTCAGGGTGTCGAGGCGCAGACGGTGGCCAACTGCTACACCGCGCTCGACCTTGGCGTGGAGGTCGTGCCGGTGCTCAACAAGATGGATCTGCCACAGGCTGATCCGGAGCGCGCCAAAGAAGAGATCGAAGACGTGATCGGCATCGACGCCGATGACGCGATCCCGTGTTCGGCCAAGACCGGCGAGGGCATCGAGGACATCATCGAAGCGGTGATCGCGCGCATGCCGGCACCGCGCGGTCGGGCCGACGGACCACCGCGCGCGATGATCATCGATTCCTGGTTTGACAACTATGTCGGCGTGGTGATGTTGGTGCGCATCGTCGATGGCCTGCTCAGGAAGGGCGACCGCATCCGCATGATGGCCACGGACACGGTCTACCCGCTCGAGCAGCTCGGCGTGTTCACTCCCAAGTCGGTACCGCGCAATGAGCTCAAGGCCGGTGAGGTGGGCTTCTTGATCGCCGGCATCAAGGAACTGCAGGCCGCGAAGGTCGGCGACACCATCACGCTGGAAAAAAAGCTCCCGAACAACGCGGGGCCGGCCACCGAGGCGTTGCCCGGTTTCAAGGAAATCCAGCCGCAGGTTTTTGCGGGTTTGTACCCTACTGAGGCGAGCGAGTACGACCAACTGCGCGACGCCCTCGAGAAGCTCAAGCTCAACGACTCCTCGCTGCGCTACGAGCCCGAAGTCAGCCAGGCGTTGGGCTTCGGTTTTCGCTGCGGATTTCTCGGCTTGTTGCACATGGAGATCGTGCAGGAGAGGCTCGAGCGCGAGTTCGACCAAGACCTGATCACCACGGCGCCGAGCGTGGTCTACCAAGTGCAACTGGGCGGCGTCGAAGCCGAGGTGATCGAGGTGGAAAACCCCTCGAAAATGCCCGAGCTGGGCAAGATCGCCGAGATCCGAGAGCCGATCATGACGGTGCATCTGTACATGCCGCAAGACTCCGTCGGTCCGGTCATGACCTTGGCGAACCTCAAGCGCGGGGTGCAACTCAACATGGCCTACCACGGCCGCCAGGTCGTGCTGACCTACGAGATGCCGCTGGCCGAGATCGTGCTCGACTTCTTCGACAAGCTCAAGTCGGTGTCGCGCGGCTACGCCTCGATGGACTACGAGTTCAAGGAATTCCGGGCGGCCGACGTCGTCAAGGTCGACATCCTGATCAACGGCGATCGCGTCGATGCGCTCTCGATCATCTTGCATCGCAGCCAAAGCCAGTTCCGCGGCCGCGCGGTGGTCAGCAAGATGCGCGAAATCATCCCGCGCCAGATGTACGACGTGGCGATCCAGGCCGCCATCGGCGCCAACATCATTGCCCGCGAGAACATCAAGGCGTTGCGCAAGAACGTGCTGGCAAAATGCTATGGCGGCGACATCAGCCGCAAGCGCAAGCTGCTCGAAAAGCAGAAGGCTGGCAAGAAACGCATGAAGCAGATCGGCACGGTCGAAGTGCCGCAGGAAGCTTTCCTCGCGATCCTTCAAGTGGACGACTGAACCCGACATGAGTGCAATCACCGGGCTGCTCTACGGCGCCCTCGCGGTTTTCCTGGGCGGCTGGTACCTGGGCTTTTGGAGCGGCAACTTCTCGCTGCTGCTGTTCGTCTTGACACTGTCGACCTTCGGCTACTGGCTTGCCGAACGGCTGCATTTCTTGCCGCAACGCGTGGCCGCCGCCTCGGCGCTGGAGACGCAGGATGTGCAACGCCGGGCCGAACTGCACCGCCAAGGCATCACGCAGGTCGATGGCAACGTCTACGCAGCGCGCGAGCGCGTGCTCGCCCAACCATGGTGGCTCGACTGGACCGCGGGCCTTTTCCCGGTGATCCTGGCCGTGTTCCTGCTGCGTTCCTTCTTGTTCGAGCCCTTCAAGATCCCGTCGGGATCGATGATCCCCACGCTCGCGATCGGCGACTTGATCCTCGTGAACAAGTTTCACTACGGCGTGCGCCTGCCGGTGATCAACAAGAAGATCATCGAGAACAACGATCCCAAGCGCGGCGACGTGATGGTGTTTCGCTACCCGGTCGACCCGGGCGTTGATTACATCAAGCGCGTGATCGGCGTACCGGGCGACGAGGTGGCCTACCTGAACAAGCGGCTTTCGATCAACGGCCAGGCCGTGCCGACCGAGCCGTTGCCGGAGTTCTACAACGAGGACTCCTTGCGCTACGCGCAGCAAGCAAGCGAGAAAATCGGTGATGTCGAGCACCGCTTCCTCACCGACACTCAGCGACCCGGTTTCGTCATTCCCATGCAGGACTTCGTCGCATTTCGCGACAACTGCCGCTACAACGCCGAGGGCGTGGTCTGCAAGGTACCGCCCGGCCACTATTTCATGATGGGCGACAACCGCGACAACTCTCAGGACTCGCGTTACTGGGGCTTCGTTCCTGACGCAAACATCGTCGGCAAAGCCTTCTTTGTTTGGATGAATTTCGGTAATCTCAAGCGAATCGGTTCGTTTCAGTGAGCCGGCGAATAAAACACTGAGGAGGGATCTCGATGAACCTTGCGTCAAAAAGACTGGGTACCGCGCGGACCCGTCGTGACCAGCGCGGCGTCACCCTGATCGGCCTCGTGTTCTGGGGCGTGCTGGTCGCCTCGGTCGCGTTGGTGGTGATCAAGGTGCTGCCGACGATGAACGAATACTTCACCATTCAGCGTGCGGTCAACAAGCTCGCCACGTCGGGCGGCAACACCGTGCCGGAGATCCGTAAAGCCTTCGAGCGCCAGAAAGACATCGAGTACGCCATTACTTCGATCAATGCCAAGGATCTCGAGATCACCAAGGAAAACGAGCGCCTCGTGATCAAGTTCGCCTACGACAAGGAAATCGAGCTAGTCGAACCCGTGTACCTGTTGATCAAGTACCGGGGTCGCTCGCAATGACGCCGTGACGCCGGCCCTCGACGCGTTGCAGGCCCGGGTGGGCCACCGTTTCGACGCACTGACGCTGCTTGACCGCGCCCTGACCCACAAGAGCTTCGGCGCACATCACAACGAACGGCTCGAATTCCTCGGCGACGCCGTCCTCACTGCGGCGGTGTCCGACTTGCTTTGCAGGCATTTCGCCGAGTCCGATGAAGGCGAACTGACGCGCGTGCGGGCCCACCTCGTGCGCGAGGAGATGCTGCACCGGCTGGCGCTCGAACTGGGGATTTCCGCGCTGCTTCGCCTGAGCGAGGGCGAGGCGCGCAGCGGCGGCGCACAGCGCCCGTCGATCCTGGCCGACGCGCTCGAGGCGGTCATCGGCGCGGTCTATCTCGACGGCGGCTACGCGAACGCCAGCGCGCTCGTCGAGCGCCTGTTCGCGCCGCTGCTCGAAGCGACATCCACCACCGGCTGGGCCAAGGACGCCAAGACCGAGCTGCAGGAATGGCTGCAGGCGCGCCGAGAGCCGGTGCCCGGCTATTGCATCGAGTCCACGCACGGCCGTCATCACGAGCAGGTCTTCGTCGTCGTGTGCAGCGTGCCCGGCCGCGGGTTCGAGGCGCGAGGCGAAGGGCGTTCGCGCCGCGCCGCCGAGCAGGAGGCCGCGCGCACCACCCTGGCTACACTGAAAAACAGCGAGAACAAGCCGGCATGAACGACAGCATCGATTCGGGCGACGCAGACAGTGAAACGCCGCAACGCTGCGGCCTGGTGGCGATTGTCGGCCGGCCCAACGTCGGCAAGTCGACGCTCCTCAACGCGTTGGTCGGGCAAAAGCTCAGCATCGTTTCGCGCAAGGCGCAGACCACGCGCCACCGCATCACCGGCATTCACACCGAAGACGGCGCGCAGTTCGTGTTCGTCGACACGCCGGGCTTCCAGACCCGCCACACGGTGCGCGGCGCCGCGGCACTCAACCGCAACCTCAACAAGACCGTGCAGTCGGTGCTCGGCGACGTGGACGTGGTGCTGTTTCTCGTCGAGGCAGGCCGCTTCGGACTGGACGACGCCAAGGTGCTGTCGCTCGTGCCGCCCGGCAAACCGACCCTGCTCGTGGCCAACAAGCTCGACCTCGTGCACCGTCGCGCCGAGCTGGCACCCTGGCTCAAGGGCATGCAGGAACGCCACACGTTTGCCGAGTTCGTGCCGCTCGCGGCCAAAGACGTGGACGATGCGCGCCGGCTGTTCAAGATCGTGCGGCCTTACCTGCCCGAGCAACCCTGGTTCTACGGTGAGGAACAGCTGACCGACCGCAGTGAGCGCTTCCTCGTGAGCGAGATCATCCGTGAGAAGCTGTTTCGCCTGACCGGTGACGAGCTGCCCTACACATCCACGGTGGTGATCGACGAATTCAAGGAAGAGGGCTCGCTGCACCACGACCGGATGATCAGGGTGGCCGCCACCATCATCGTCGAGCGTGACGCCCACAAAGGCATGGTGATCGGCGACAAGGGCGAGCGCTTGAAACGCATCGGCACCGAGGCAAGAGTCGAGCTGGAGCGACTCATGAGCGCCAAGGTCTTCCTCGAGCTGTGGGTCAAGGTGCGCTCCGGCTGGGCCGATGACGAGGCGCGGCTCAAGAGCTACGGCTACGAGTGAGCGCGGGTGGTCGCCCGCCGACATCACGGGCCGTGCGCGTGCCGCGGGCACCGGCGGCATTGCATCCGGCCTATCTCCTGCATCGCTACGACTGGAGCGAGTCGAGCCTGATCCTCGGCCTGTTCACGCGTGAGCACGGCCGCGTCGCCGTGGCGGCCAAGGGCGCCAAGCGACCCTATTCGCAGCTGCGCGCGGTGCTGCTGCCCTTCCAGCGGCTCAACGTCAGCTACGGCACGCGCCGCTCGCGCAACGGCGCCGACGCCGAAAGCACCGAAGTGCAGCCACTCAAGGCTGCCGAATGGGCCGGCGGCGCCGCAATGCCCGGCGGCGCGGCGCTGCTGACGGGCTTCTACCTCAACGAGCTGCTGATGAAGCTGCTGGCGAGGCAAGACCCACACCCGGCGTTGTTCGACGCCTATGCGCACACCCTGCCGGCGCTCGCCGGGGGTGACGACACGCGCATCGAGGCGGCGCTGCGCGCCTTCGAGCTGGTGTTGTTGCGCGAGATCGGCCTCTTGCCCGACCTGCGCGTCGTCACGCTCACGCAGCAACCGCTGCCCGCGCACGAACCGCACGCGTTGCGGGCCGACACCGGCCTGGGCCCGGCGGCGCCGGGCGAGCCGGGCCTCGATGCGCCACGCTGGGCTGCGCTGCAATCGGCGCTCCAAGCGCAAGACCTCGCGGCCTTGCAGCGCGCCTGCCTGCCGTCGCTCGCCGAGCTCAAGGGCTTGCTGCGCGGCCTGCTTCACTATCATCTGGCCACACCCGTCCTGCGCACGCGGCAGCTGATGATGGAACTGCAGAACCTCAGCGCATGAGCACGCACGGCCGCCCGAAGGGCGAATACCGGAGTGCGCAGCACGAAGGTACCCTGATGAGCGCCGACCAACGACCAGCGCCAACTCAAGCACCCCGATGAACCCGCTCATCACCACCGGCGCCGCTGCGCACGCGACCCCGACCGCGCTGTCGGTCAATCTCAACAAAGTGGCCTGGCTGCGCAACGCCCGCGCGCTCGACCGGCCGAGCGTCACTCACGCCGCGACCGTGGCGCTCGAGGCCGGTGCGCACGGCATCACCGTCCACCCGCGGCCCGACCAGCGCCACATCCGCACGCAAGACGTTCACGACCTCGCCCGGCTCATGAAGGCCTGGCCGCAGGCCGAGTTCAACGTGGAGGGCAATCCGCATCACAACCTCATGGAACTGGCGCGCGAGCTGGTGGGCCGTGGCCTGCCGCTGCATCAGCTCACCTTCGTGCCCGACAGCGTCGAGCAAGCCACCTCCGACCACGGCTGGCAACTGCCGCAGGACGGTGAGCGCCTCGCGCCGCTGATCGAAGCAGCGCATGCACTGGGCGCGCGGGTCAGCCTGTTCATGGACCCGCTGCCCGACGTGATGGCCGCTGCCGCCGCGCTCGGCGCCGACCGCGTAGAGCTCTACACCGAAGCCTATGCCCGCGCGCACGGCACACCGCAGCAAGCCGAGGTGCTGGCGCGCTACAGCGCCGCGGGCGAGGCGGCGCGTCGTGCCGGCCTGGCCCTCAACGCCGGCCATGACCTCAACCGCGATAACCTGACCGACTTCTTGCGCGCGGTGCCCGGCGTGCGCGAGGTATCAATCGGCCACGCGCTCATCGCCGACGCGCTGGAACTCGGCCTGGCCAAGACCGTGCGCGACTACGTGCGCTGTATCCACCGCGCCGACATGCCAGAGGCGCCGCGCCGATGATCTACGGCATCGGCACCGATCTGTGCGACGTGCGGCGCATCGCGCGCACGCTGGAGCGTCGCGGCGAGCGCTTTGCCGAACGCGTGCTCGGACCGCACGAATTGGGTGTGTATCGCGCGCGCGCCGCGCAGGTGCCGCTGCGCGGCCTGCGCTACCTGGCAACGCGGTTTTCCGCCAAGGAAGCGTTTTCCAAAGCCATCGGGCTGGGCATGCGCTGGCCGAGGAGCTGGCGCGCCTGTGAGGTGATCAAGGCGCCGAGCGGCAAGCCCGGCATCGCCTTGCATGGCGAACTCGCTGCGTGGTTTGCCGAGCGCCGCCTGCAGGCCCATGTGACCGTGACTGATGAATCCGACTACGCCGCCGCCTTCGTGGTGGTCGAACAACTGCCCTCATGAAAACAGCCGCACCGATTTGTTCCCCCGTCGTGCTCGACATCGCCGGGCTCACGCTCGATGCCGACGACCGCCGCCGCCTCGAGCATCCGCTGGCCGGCGGCGTGATCCTGTTCGCGCGCAACTGGAAAAGCCGCGCCCAGCTCACCGCGCTCACCGCCGAGATCAAGTCGCTGCGGCCCGACATGCTGATCTGCGTCGACCACGAGGGCGGGCGCGTGCAGCGCTTTCGCAGCGACGGCTTCACCCACCTCGCGCCGATGCGCGCGCTGGGCGAGCGGTGGATGCGCGACGGCGCGGGCGGTGCTGGCACGGGCGCGATGCACGCCACCGACGCCGCCAGCGCGCTGGGCTTCGTGCTCGCAGCTGAGTTGCGCGCCTGTGGCGTGGACTTCAGCTTCGCGCCGGTGCTCGACCTCGACCACGGCCCGAGCGGTGTGATCGGCGACCGCGCCTTCCACCGCGACCCGAGGGTCGTCGCGTTGCTGGCCAAGAGCGTCATGCACGGCATGCTGCTGGCGGGCATGGCGAGCTGCGGCAAGCACTTCCCGGGGCACGGCTTCGTCGCCGCCGATTCGCACCATGAAGTGCCGGTCGACGCCCGCACGCTCGCGGCCATCCTCGCGGACGACGCGCGTCCCTACGAATGGCTGTCCACGTCGCTGGCCAGCGTGATGCCGGCCCATGTGATCTACCCGAAGGTCGACGCGCTGCCGGCCGGTTTCTCGGCGCGCTGGCTGCAGGACATCCTGCGTGGCCAGCTCGGCTTCACCGGTGCGATCTTCAGCGACGATCTCAGCATGCAGGGCGCGAGCGGCGCCGGCACGCCCACCGAGGCGGCGGTGGCCGCGCTCGAGGCGGGCTGCGACATGGTGTTGCTGTGCAACCAATCGCTGGACGGCGGCACGGCGCTCGACGCGCTGCTCGACGGACTCGAGCGCGCGCTCTCCAAAGGCCGCTGGCAGGCCAGCGCCGACGGCGAGGCGCGCCGCCTGGCGCTGCTGCCCCAGCTCGCGCCGCTGCCTTGGGACGAGTTGATGCACCACGCGCCCTACCTGCGGGCGCTCGATCGTTTGCCGTGAATGCACGCTGCCGGCATCGATTGGCAACGCCGCCGATGTGCGGTATTGCGCCGGTTCAGT
>NZ_JANMWL010000113.1:0-2440 GCF_031393925.1 Methylibium sp.
CGGTGGCGATGCCGCGCTGCGCGGCGAAAGCCAGGCCACCCGCGTCGGGCCGGTTGCTGATCACCGCCACCACTTCGGCCGCCCAGCGCTCGCGCGCGCAGGCACCGACGATCGCCTCCATGTTGGAGCCGCGGCCCGAGATGAGGATGACGATGCGCTTCATGCCGGGGCGCAGTGTAGGTCGCCACAAAGGTCGCTTAAAAAGCGGCGCCCCTAGAATGCGCCACCCATGGAAAACGACCTGATTCGCACCCTGCTCGTCTATGCATTGCCGGTGCTGTTTGCGATCACCGTCCACGAGGCGGCGCACGGCTACGCGGCGCGCCACTTCGGCGACGACACCGCCGCCGAGCTCGGGCGCATCTCGCTCAACCCGCTGCGCCACATCGACCCGATCGGCACCATCGCCATGCCGATCTTGCTCTACGTCGCCACCAGCGGCGCCTTCGTGTTTGGTTATGCCAAGCCGGTGCCGGTCGATTGGAAGCGGCTGCGCCACCCCAAGCGCGACATGGTGTGGGTGGCCTTTGCCGGGCCCGCGGCCAATTTGCTGCAGGCGCTGGCGTGGGCGCTGTTCGGCGTGGCCTTCATCGCGCTGCAGGCCGAGGCCGAACCTTTCTTCGTGCTCATGGCCAAGGCCGGCGTGCTGGTCAATCTGGTGATGTTTGCCTTTAACCTGCTGCCGTTGCCACCGCTGGACGGCGGGCGCGTGCTGGTGGGCCTGTTGCCGCGCACGCTCGCGCTGCCGCTGGCGCGCACCGAGCCTTACGGCTTTTTCATCGTCATGGGCCTGGTGATCGCGGGCGTGGTGAGCACGTGGTGGATGCTGCCGATCGTGCGTTCCTTGCTCGGCCTGATGGGTGCTGCGCTGCCCACCCTCGCCACCGTGATGAGCCTGCGATGAAGTCTCGCGTTCTCACCGGTATCACCACCACCGGCACGCCGCATCTGGGCAACTATGTCGGCGCGATCCGCCCGGCCATCCTGGCGAGCCGCGAGCCCAACACGCAGAGCTTTTTCTTCCTGGCCGACTACCACGCGCTGATCAAGTGCGCCGACCCCGACCGCATCGAGCGTTCGCGCCTGGAGATCGCCGCCACCTGGCTGGCCTGCGGCCTGGACCCGCAGCGCGTGGCCTTCTACCGCCAGAGCGACATCCCCGAGACGCCCGCACTAACCTGGCTGCTGACCTGCGTCACGGCCAAGGGCCTGATGAACCGCGCCCACGCCTACAAGGCCGCGACCGACGCCAACCAGGGGGCCGGCGACGAGACGGATGCCGGCATCTCGATGGGCCTGTTCAGCTACCCGATCCTGATGGCCGCGGACATCTTGCTGTTCAACGCGCACCGCGTGCCGGTGGGGCGCGACCAGGTCCAGCACATCGAGATGGCGCGCGACATTGCGCAGCGCTTCAACCACCTGTTCGGCCAGGGCCGCAATTTGTTCGTGTTGCCCGAGGCCGAGGTGGAGGAAGCGGTCGCCGTGCTGCCGGGGCTCGATGGCCGAAAGATGTCCAAGAGCTACGACAACACCATCCCGCTGTTCGAGGGCGGCGCGCGCGCGCTCGAGGCCGCAGTGGCACGCATCGTCACCGACTCCAAAGTGCCGGGCGAGCCCAAGCAGCCCGAAGGCGCCTCGCTGGTGATCATTCACGACGCGTTCGCCACCCACGAGGAGCGCGCCGCGTTGCGGGCCGACCTGCGCGCCGGCCTGAGCTGGGGCGACGCCAAGGAGCGCCTGGTCGGCTTGGTCGAGCGGCATGTGGGCCCGATGCGCGCGCGCTACGCCGAGCTGATGGCGCACCCCGAGCGCATTGAAGACGTGCTCGAAGCCGGCGCGCGCAAGGCCCGCGCGGTGGCGCAGCCCTTTCTTGCCGAGCTGCGCCGTGCGGTGGGCTTGCGGCCGATGCTCGCGGCGGCGCAGGCGCTTGGTCGTGCTGGCGGATCGGTCACCGTGTCCGTGCCCTCTGGGGAAGTCACTGCCCTAGGGCATAAACCCGCCGCCAAGGTGGCGCTGCCGGTGTTCAAGCAGTACCGCGAAGCCGACGGCCGCTTCTTCTTCAAACTGGTGGCGGCGGACGGCAGCCTGCTGCTGCAAAGCAGCGGCCTGGCCGATGCGCGCGGGGCCGGTGGCTGGGTCAAGCGCCTGAAGACGGACGGCGCGGCGGCCCTCGCCGAGGCACCCGTGCAATTGGCCGAGGGCGTGAACCGCACCGCCGTCGAGGCGGCCCTGGCCGCCTTGGCCGCGCAGGAGTGAGACTGCGCGGCCAAGGCGAAGTGGCTTAGAGCTGGTTCAGCGGGATGGCGATGTCGATCACCTTGTTCTGGCTGCTGAAGGCGCCGCGCGAAGTGGCCTTGCCCTGCGGCAGGTTGATCCCGTAGAACGAGGAGCTGGTCTCGCTGCCGACGCTGCTGAATGCCGCGAAGGCGCGCACCTC
>NZ_JANMWL010000120.1:0-4338 GCF_031393925.1 Methylibium sp.
CCGAGGGCTGGACGGCGCCCAAGCCCTATCTGCGCATCGTCAAGCAGCCGCAATGAAGTCGCTCGGCGCCGGGGGGCTGCGATGATCTTCGAGCAGATCGCCACCGGCGGCTGCCAGTCCTACCTGATCGGCTGCGCCGACACCTGCGGCGCCGCGCTGATCGACCCCGAGGCGAGCCAGGTCGACCGCTACCTGGCGCTGGCCGCGCGCGACGGGTTGCGCATCCGCTTCGTGATCGACACGCACACGCATGCCGATCACTTCTCGGCGACGCGCCAGCTCGCCAAGCATCTCGGGGTGCCGACGGTGATGCACCGCGCAAGCCCCGCGCTCACCGTCGACATGCGCGTCGACGACGGCGAGTTGCTGGTGGTCGGCAAGCTGCGCGTGCAGGTGTTGCACACGCCCGGCCACACGCCGGACTCGATGTGCTTGGTGGTCGAAGACCGGCTGTTTTCTGGCGACACTCTGCTGATCGGCGCCACCGGCCGCACCGACCTGCCGGGCGGCGACCCCGAGGCGCTCTACGACAGCCTGTTCGCGCGCGTGCTGAGGCTCGACCCGAAGCTGCTGTTGTATCCGGCGCACGAGTACAAGGGCCGCAGCCACTCGACGCTCGCCGACGAACTGGCCAGCAACCCGCGGCTGCAGCAACGCGACCGCGCCGCCTTCGTGGACATGATGCGTCACCTCGACCTGCAGATGCCCACCCATATCACCGAGGCGCTGCGCACCAACATGAGCGGCGGCAAGACGGTGGCGCAGATGCTCGCCGAAGCGGCCGCTGGCGTGCCCTTCATGTCGCTGGCCGAGCTGAACTCGCGCGTGGTGGCGGGTGACGGCGAGCTGATCGTGCTCGACGTGCGCGAGCGCGACGCCTACGAGGCCGGCCACGTCGAAGGAGCACGGCTGCTGCCGCGCGGCCAGCTCGAGCTGCGCGTGAATGACGAGCTTCCCGACCCGACGCGCCGCATCCTCACCTGCTGCGAGTTCGGCCGCATCTCCACCCTGGCCGCCTCGACCCTGCGCGAGATGGGCTTCATGCGCGCGGTGGCGCTCGACGGCGGTATGAAGGCGTGGCGCGAGGCGGGCTACGCGGTGAAGGCGGGCAAGTCGCCTTGATTCAGGTGTGCGCCAAGGCGTGCCGAGCGATCGCTGGCGGCAGATGCTGGCGGTCGGCCTCGAACGAGACGCGCGACTGCCCGCATGCCGATGGGGACCGTCATCCAGGCTTTCCGGTCGCCGACGCAGGCGCTGGTGGCGCAGCGCATACCGGAAAGGCTGGGTCGATGCACGTCATGGCCGCCTGGCAACTGCTCGGCCGCTACCGCGCCGACGTGCTGCGGGGCGCGCGCCTGGCGGTGGTGTTCAACATGGGTGGCGCGGCCGTCACCAACTACGGTTCGGTCCTCGAGCGAATCCAGTGAGTCGGGAACGTTCATGAACATCGCCCATTGGCTGGAGCGCACGGCGCTGCAATACCCCGAGCGTCCCGCGATTGCGCACGGACCCCTGGTCTGGTGCGACTACCGCGGCTTTGCGGCGCGTGCGGCACGCGGTGCGACCTGGCTCCGGTCGCAGGGCGCAGCACCTGGTGATCGCATCGCGCTCTTCATGAGCAACCGCTGCGAGTACTTCCCGCTGCTCTGGGCGGCCTGGTGGGCGGGCGTGGCGGCGGTGCCGATCAACGCCAAGCTGCACCCGAAGGAGACGGCCTGGATCGCCGCTCACAGCGGCAGCCGCATCGTGTTTTGCGACGCCGGCGCGCGCGACGAACTGCAGGCGGCCTTGCGCGACGAGGGCCACGACGCCGCGGTCCACGCGGCCTTCGACTTCATGGACGACGCGGCGCTCGCGCCCGGCGCCATCGAGCCGCGCAGCGACACCGATCCCGTGTGGCTGTTCTACACCAGCGGCACCACCGGCCGACCCAAAGGCGTACACCTCGCGCTGAGCCAGCTGCGCTGGACCGCGATGGGCCTGCTCAATGCGGTGCAGCCGGTCGCGCCCGGCGACGTGGCGCTGCACCCGGCGCCGATGTCGCATGGCAGCGGCTTCGTCCACCTGCCCTATGTGCTGCAGGGTGGGCTCAACGTCGTGCCCTTCTCCGGTGGCTTCGACGCTGCCGAGTGCCTGGCGCTGGCCGCGCACTGGACCAACGCCTCGTTCTTCGCCGCGCCGACCATGGTGCGACGCCTGGTCGAGGCCGCCAAGGCGAGTGGCCAGCGGCCGAGCGGCCTGGCCACCATCTGCTACGGCGGCGGCCCGATGTACCTGGCCGACATCGACGAGGCGCTCGAAGTGATCGGCCCACACTTCGCGCAGATTTACGGCCAGGGCGAGTGCCCGATGATGATCACCGCGCTGCCCAAGGCGATGATCAGCGACCGCACGCAGCCGCGTTACCGCGAGCGGCTGGCTTCGGTGGGCGTGGCGCAGGCGATGGTCGAAGTGACGGTGCGCGACGCCAACGGCGCCGCACTCGCGCCCGGCGAAATGGGCGAAATCTGCGTGCGCGGCGAGGTGGTGATGAACGGCTACTGGCGGCAGCCCGAGGCCACGGCCGCGGCCATCGTCGACGGCTGGCTGCGCACCGGCGACCTCGGCCGGCTCGACGAGGACGGCTTCCTTACGCTGCTCGACCGCAGCACGGACCTCATCATCAGCGGCGGCAGCAACATCTACCCGCGCGAAGTGGAAGAGGCGCTGCTCACACACGAGGCGGTGGCCGAGGTGGCGGTGGTCGGTCGCAACGATGCCGAATGGGGCGAGCAGGTGGTCGCCTTCATCGTGGCCCGCCGCGAGATCGCGCCGGCCGAACTGGACGCGCACTGCCTGGCCCGCATTGCCCGCTTCAAGCGCCCCAAGCACTACCGCTTCGTCACCGAGCTGCCCAAGAACAACTACGGCAAGGTGCTCAAGACGGCGCTGCGCGCGATGGATGCGGAGCAGGGCCCGTGATGGCCGATGCGCCCTCACCCCAAGCCCCTCCCGCTAGCGGGAGAGGGAGAAAGAACGGCGCCCTCTTCACCGTACGCCGCGAAGAGGCAGAGAGTCTTACTCCCACTTCCTCCGGGAGAGGGCGGGGGTGGGCTGGCACGGCCGTGCCGCTGTGCGATGGTGCCTCGACCCGAGACCTCCCCGAGGCCGGGCGAACCAGTGACCGCCGGACCGCTCAGCCGCAGTCGCCCACCGGCCTGGCCGTGATGCGCTGGTAGAACGTCATGTTCTTGCCGCCCAGCCTGACCCGCAGCGTGCCGGTGATGCGTTCGGGGGCCAGTTCCCAGCGGGCATCGCCGGTGGTGCCGTGGCCGCCGCTGCATTCGAGCAGGTAGGTGGCGGCGTCGGCCTCCTGGCTGGCCTTGACGAGCTTGCAGTCCTGCAGCGACACGTCACGCAGCATCCAGAACGCCGACGAGAGATCGTGCGTACTCATGCAGCGCCTTTCCTTGGCCACGGCATAGCGCAGGTTTTCCTCCATGTGCGGCATGCCCGTTTCGGTGGACATCTCGTACAGGCGCGGCGCCGCCGGCTCGGCCGCGACGGCGGCAAGGTTCAGGGCCACGAACAAGAAGCTGCAGTTGCGGACGAGTTTGCGAGCTTGCCTTTTCATCTGAGGACTCCAACCGGGCCGAACGTGCCGGCCACGAGCGACAACAGCAACACCACCAACGGCACACGCCACCGGAACTGCAGCGCCCGCGCCCATTACCCCGCGCACCGAAACGTCAGATTGATGCGATGCCCGCCGGTCGCCGCATGGTGTCCGTCCTTGAGCGCCAGCACGCCGTGGAAGCGCAGCCGCGCCGGGCCGCCCCACACCACCACGTCGCCGTGGAACAGCGGCACGCGAGCGGTCTTGTCGCTGCGCTGGGTGCCGCCGAACAAGAACATCGCCGGCAGGCCCAGCGAAACCGAGACGATGGGTTGGGCGAAGTCGCGCTCGTTGCGGTCTTGGTGGAGCGTGAGCCGCGCGCCGGGTTGGTAGCGGTTGACGAGACAGGCATCGGGCCTGAAGCCGGCAAAGCCAGCCCGCGTTGCGGCCTCGGTCGCCAGTGCCAGGAAGGACGCCGGCATCGCGGGCCAGCGGCGCGCGCTCGCGGGGTCGAGTGCGTCGTAGCGGTAGCCGCGACGGTCGCTGACCCAACCCAGCGCGCCGCAGTTGCTCATCGCCACCGACATGCGAAAGCCGCCCGGGGTGAGCATGTGGCGCAGTGGCGCCTGCTCGATCACCTTTTGTAGATCAACCATCAGCGCGGCCTCGTGCTGCACGGCGAAGGCGCGCAGAACCACCGCACCGGGCGCCAGCGATTGGTGCGTCGGGCCGCCTTCCTCGCG
>NZ_JANMWL010000144.1:0-1963 GCF_031393925.1 Methylibium sp.
TGGTGGTGGTGCCGTGCCTCATCACCTCGGCGGCGGGCATCGGCGCGCTGGTGCGGCGGCTCGAACAGCACTACCTCGCCAACCCCGAGCACGAGGTGCAGTTCGCGCTGCTCTCCGATGGCGCGGACGCACCCGATCGCCATAGCGCGGCCGACGAGGCGCTGATCGAAGAGGCGCGCCGTCAGGTGGAGTGCCTGAGCGCCTGCCACCCGGGCGGCGTCGACGGCTCAGCGCGCTTCTTGCTGCTGCACCGCGAGCGCCAGTGGAGCCAGAGCGAGCGCTGCTGGATCGGCTGGGAGCGCAAGCGCGGCAAGCTCGAGCAGTTGATCGGGTTGTTGGCGGGCGCGGCGCCGTCGCCTTTCATCGAGCTCGGTGCGGCCAGCCGCCTGGCCGGCGCGATGCATTTCGTGATCACGCTCGACGCCGACACCGAGATGCCGCCGGGCACCTTGCGCGAGCTGGTGGGCATCGCCGCGCATCCACTGAACCGCCCGCGCCTGGACCCGGTGACGCGCCGCGTCGCGGGCGGCTACGGCATCCTGCAGCCCAACATCGCGCGGCCCATTCCAAGCGCCGCCGAGCGCACCGCGTTCGGCTGGATGTTCTCCGCCCCCTGGGGCACCGACGCCTACAACAGCGGCAGCTCCGAGGTCTACCAGGACGTGTTCGGCCAGGGCAGCTTCACCGGCAAGGGTTTGCTCGACGTCGGCGCGGTCCATGCGGCGCTGAGCGGGCGTGTGCCCGAGGGCCAGCTGCTCAGTCACGACCTGCTCGAAGGCCTGTGGGCGCGCGCGGCCTATGTGAGCGACGTGTCGCTGTTCGAAACCGAACCCGGCCATCCCGACGTGGCCGCGTCGCGCATCCACCGCTGGACGCGCGGCGACTGGCAATTGCTGCCGTTTTTCATGCGCGCCGCGCGCGGTGGCGTCGGCGCGCTCAACCTGTGGAAGATGCTCGACAACCTGCGCCGCTCGCTGCTCGCGCCGGCCTCGCTGCTGCTGCTGTGGGCGTCCTTGGCCACCGGCGCCGTGGCGCCACTGGCGGTGCTGCTGCTGGTACTCGCGGCGCTTGGCCTCGGCCCGCTGATCGGCACACTCACCGCGTTGGTGCCGAGCCGCTTGCACATCGGCTGGCGTCACTTCCTGGGCAGCGGGGCGCTCGAGGTGGCGCGCACCGTGGCCGGCACGCTGTGGCGCTTTGCGACCCTGCCGCATGCGGCGGCGCTGCAGGTCGACGCGATCGCACGCGCGCTCTGGCGCATGGCGGTGAGCCGGCGCCGCCTGCTGCAGTGGACGACCGCCGCCCAGGCCGAGGCCAGCGCGAGCGTGAGCGCCTGGCAGTTCCTGCGTCGCCATGCCGGCGTCCCGGCGCTGGCGCTCGCCTGGACCGCGAGCGTGCTGGCGGCGGGGTCTCCGTTCGTGGTGGCGAGCCTGGCGCTGGGCACGCTGTGGGGGCTCGGGCCGCTGTGGCTGTGGTTGGCCAGCCTGCCGAGCGGCCCGCGTCCGGTGCTCGCACGGCTCGACGCGACCGACCAGGACGAGCTGCATGCGGTGGCGCGCGACACCTGGCGGCTGTTCGAGCGCAGCGTGAGCGCGGACGACCACCACCTGCCGCCCGACAACCTGCAGCTCGAACCCACCGCGATGCTGGCGCACCGCACCTCGCCCACCAACATCGGCATGTATTTGCTCTCGGCGGTGTGCGCGCGGCGCCTGGGCTTCATCGGCCGCGGCGAGCTGATGCAGCGGCTGAGCTGCACGCTCGACACGCTGGAGCGCTTGCCGCGCCACCGCGGCCACCTCTACAACTGGATCGAGACGCAAACGCTGCACACACTGGCGCCGGCCTACGTGTCCACGGTCGACAGCGGCAACCTCGCGGCGCTGTTGTGGGCGGTGGCGCAGGCCTTGCGCGAAGGCGTGGACACGCCCGATGCGGCCGTGCATGCGGCCTTGCGGCGCGC
>NZ_JANMWL010000020.1:0-1761 GCF_031393925.1 Methylibium sp.
CGGAGCGCACCACCCAGATGCTGCTGCCCTCCTGGCGGCGCGTGTAGACGTCGCGCGCCAACTGGATCGCCAGCTTGGCGTCGGCCGCGTGGAGGCTGCCGCAATGCTTGTGGTCCAGCCCCGCCTTGCTGCGCACGAACACCTCCCACAGGGTCCACTCGTCGGGCGTCGTTTCGTTCGGTGTCGTCATGTCGGTTGCTCCTTCACCCTAGGCCGCCAGTTCCGTGGTGATGGGCCGGGCCGCGAAGGCGAGTGCGGCCTCGCGGACCCAGGCGCCGTCGTCCCAGGCCTTCACGCGGGCCGCGAGGCGTTCGCGGTTGCAGGGACCGTCACCGCCGACCACACGCCAGAACTCGGCCCAGTCGATGGCGCCGAAGTCGCAGTGCTGGCGCTCCTCGTTCCACTTCAGGTCCGGGTCGGGGAAGGTGACGCCCAGCACCTTGGCCTGCGCCACCGCGGCGTCGACGAACTTCTGCCGCAGCTCGTCGTTGGAGTGGCGCTTGATGCCCCAGCGCATGCTTTGCGCCGAGTTGGGCGACTGGTCGTCGGGCGGTCCGAACATCATGATCGAGGGCCACCACCAGCGGTCCACCGCGTCCTGCACCATCGCCTTCTGCGCCACGGTGCCCTGGGTCATCATCGTCAGCAGCGCCTCGAAGCCCTGTCGCTGATGGAAGCTTTCTTCGCGGCAGATGCGCACCATCGCGCGCGCATAGGGCGCATAGGAGCAGCGGCAGATCGGCACCTGGTTCATGATCGCCGCGCCGTCGACCAGCCAGCCGATCACACCCATGTCGGCCCAACTCGTGGTCGGGTAGTTGAAGATCGAGCTGTACTTGGCACGGCCGCTGTGCAGCGCGGCGAGCATCTGGTCGCGCGAGGTGCCGAGCGTCTCGGCCGCCGCATAGAGATAAAGGCCGTGGCCGGCTTCGTCCTGCACCTTGGCGAGCAGGATGGTCTTGCGCTTGAGCGTGGGCGCGCGCGTGATCCAGTTGCCCTCGGGCAGCATGCCGACGACCTCGGAGTGCGCGTGCTGGCTGATCTGGCGCACCAGCGTCTTGCGGTAGTGCTCGGGCATCCAGTCCTTGGCCTCGATGAACTCGCCGCCATCGATGCGGGCATCAAAGCGCTGCTCGAGCAGCATCTCCTCGGACGAGCGCACCGGCTTCTTGCCCTCGCCACCGTCCTTGCCCATCGTGTCCATGGCCTGGGTGTACATCGCTTGAATCCTTGAAAGAGTCTGACCTTGCGCGGCAGTCGAGCCGCCTAGATCTTGCGTCGGTCGATGACGCGACGCGCCTTGCCGACCAGCGTGCGCTCGATGCTGCCCGGCGCCCCCACCACCACCTGCGTGGTGATGCCGACCCTGTTCTTGATGCGCTCCCCGAGCCACGCTGCGATGTCGCTGGCGTTGACGCCCGTCACCGACGCATGCAGCTCGCAACGAACCTCGACCGCGTCCAAATGGCCCTCGCGCGTCACCACCAACTGGTACTGGCCGGCGAGCTGGCCGTGCTGCAGGATCAGCTCCTCGATCTGCGTCGGAAACACATTGATGCCGCGAATGATGAGCATGTCGTCGCTGCGCCCGACGATCTTGCCGATGCGCCGAAAGCTGCGCGCCGTGGGCGGCAGCAGGCGCGTCAGGTCGCGCGTGCGATAACGGACCATCGGCAACGCCTCCTTGGTGAGGGTGGTGAAGACCAGCTCGCCCTCCTGGCCGTCGGGCAGCACTTCGCCGGTGTCCGGGTCGATGATCTC
>NZ_JANMWL010000171.1:0-7721 GCF_031393925.1 Methylibium sp.
CGGCGGCGGTCGGGCGCAACTCACGTAAAACCGGACCCGCCCACGTTCGCCTGCGACTGGCGCTGCGCGGCTAACAAGCAGAAGATAGCCTCGGCACTTGCAGGAGGCTTGTATGAACCCCACCGACACACCGCCCGACGGTGACTTCTCCAGACTGATCGAACAGCAACTCGAACTCGCCGCCGCCAGGCTGCCCGCGCTGCATCCGGCCGAGGTACACCCGGCACCCGAGGATCACGAGGAAGTCGCGGTCGCCCACCCCTCGCTTGAAGATGTGTTGCTCGGCAACGCCGAGCCGACGCAGGAGATGCTCGAAGAACTCGCCGCGTTGGAGGCCGCGCCGGAACTCAGCGAAGACGAGTTGGCCCGCCAGGCGCTGGCCGATGGAGGCGCCGACGAAGATCCGTCGACGCCGGAGTAGCCCCGCACCCTGCCGCTCGCGTGGTGCCGCTTTCTGCAGTCGCTGGCTCGGGGTGGCCGCAGTCAAAGGATCTGCCCGCGGATCTCCCCGCCCGGAAACGCCGCGCTGTGCGCGTTGTAGTACAGGTTGCCCTGCTTGTAGGCCTTCAACTGGTCGGCAGTCAGCACCGTGTTCGCGGGCACCGTCCAGGTTCCGCCACCGGCATCCGTCAGCGTCACGTTGATCGGGCCGTTGACGCCGGGCGCGCCGAGGTGAATGTGCGCAGCGGCGGCGGTGATGCCGGTCAGGACGATGCTGCCGCTCGCGCCGCGTGTGGCAGGGTCGATGACGAGCGTGCCAGTGCCGGTGGCGGTCGACGCGTTGGCCGGCACTTCCTGCGCTGCGCTCAGGTTCGCGTAGCGCACGTTGCGGCCGATTTGTCCGCGCACCTCACCGCCCGGCAGGGCCGCACTGTGCGCGTTGAAGTACAGCGCGCCGGCATTGAGCAAGGCCAGTTGCGCGTCGCTAAGGGTCGCGTCCGCGGCCGCGACCCACACGCCACTGGCGGGCGCCGTCTCGGTCAAGGGGAAGATGATCGCGCCGTTGACACCAAGCACGCCGTCGTGGATGTGCGCCGCGCTGGCGGCGATGCCCGAGACGGTGACCCGCGCGGTGAACTTCTTCGTCGTCGGGTCCAGGCTCAGCAAGCCGTTGGCGGTGGCCACCGACGCATTGGCGGGTACCTCCTGCGCGCCCGACATCTGCGCGGCGAACACTTGGCGGCCGATCTGCCCGCGGGTTTCACCGCCCGGGTTTGCGGCGCTGTGGGCATTGAAGTACAGGCCCCCCGCGCTGAAGGCGGTGGCCTGCGCCTCGGTGAGCACGCTGCCGACCGGCACGGACCACACCCCGCTGCCGGCGGCGGTCTCCGCAAGCGGCACGATGATCGGCCCGTTGATGCCGATGGCGCCGTCGTGGATGTGCGCCGCGGTGGCCGTCAGGCCGTTCAGCGTGATGCTGCCGGTGACCGCACGCGAGAACGATTCCAGCGTCAGCGTGCCGGTGCCGAGTGCGCCGGTGGCCGTCGGGGTGACCTCCTGGTCGCCGGAGAGCGACGCGGTGAGCGTCACCGGCGGTGGCGGGTCGCTGTTGCCGCCGCAGGCGGCGAGCGTCAGCGCCATCGCGCCGGCGAGGGACCAGCGCAAGGCCGCGGCGAGGTACGAAAACCGTGGGTGAGTCATGGCAATACTCCTGAGGCGTGTTGGGGAGCGGGCCCGGGGCCAAATGCCGCCGAGCCACGGATTGCGAGCAAACCGCGCTCCCGTACCGCCACCTTGGTCTTGCGGTGATCCGCTTTAGCAGGACCGGTGCTTCGAACCGCGATTGCAAGCGCGGCCCTTGCAGCGTCGAACGCACCGCGCTGACCGCGGCCGCCAGGACGCGCCGCAGCAAACGCGGCCCCACCGTCGCGCACTGATCTGCTACTCGACCGTCTTCACCAACTGCCCGGCCTGCGGCTCGCCGCCGCCGTACACGCCGTTCATCAGTCGCAGCTGCTGCTCGGGGTTGGTGGTCAGCTGTGTACGACGCGCCAGCTCGGCAAAGCCACCGCGCGGCAACGCCACGGTGCGCAGCACCCACGGCCGTGCAGCCGTGCGATCGGTGGCGCTCAACGGCCGAAACGAGCTTTCGGCCTCGCGCAATTGCCCGGCCGCGCGTTGCACCGCCGCGGCGTCCTTGCCGGCGTAGAGCAGCAGGTAGTTGCGGTTTTCCGGCCCGGTCACCACGGTGGCTTCGACCGGCTGCGCCTGGCCCTGCGCGGTCTGGCGCGTGCCGCTGTAGTGCGTGGCCGCCAGGCCGTTGATTTGCCGTTTTTCCACGTTGCCCTGGGTGGCCTTGAGGCCATTGCGCAAAATTTCCTCGTGTGTGGTGCCGGCCTTGGGCGGCACGGTCTGCACCACGAGCCCGGCGTCGCCCGCTGCGCTCACGAGGCTGATCGCCTCGGCCTCGTTCTGGATCTTCCAACCCTGCGGCGCGGTGAGCGCAATGCCGAGCGGCTCGTGATAGAAGTTGCGCCCGCGCACCACGCCCTGCTCGCGGCTGTCGCCGAAGTTCATGCCGTTGATGGCCTGCAGGTAGCGCGCGCGGCCGTCGTCAACAAACGGGCCCTGAGCCTTGTAGCCGGCGGCGATGGCGGTGATGTCCTTCAGGCGCTGATCGTTGCTCGGGTGCGATGACAACCAGTCGGCGCCCTGCTTCGGGCTCTTGCCTTCCGCGCGCGCCTGGTCGGCGGCGAAGCGCTCCTGGTTCTTGAGCACCTCGATCACGTCGACCATGTTCTTCGGGTCGTACTTGTTGCGCACCAGGTATTCGGCGCCGAGCTTGTCAGCCTGCAGCTCCTGCTCGCGGCTGTAGCTGGCGATGTAGCCGGCCGCGACGCCCTGCGACAACTGGCTCGCCACGTCGCCTACGCCGAGCACCGCACCCAGCACGCTGGCGGCCAGCACGCCCAGGCCGGCGCGCTGCTGGCGGGTGGCACGCTGCGCGCCGTGGCGGGCGGTGACATGGCCGATCTCGTGGCCCATCACGCCGGCCAGGTCGGCCTCGCTTTCCATGTAGGCCATGATTCCGCGCGTGACATAGACGTAGCCGCCCGGCAGCGCAAAGGCATTGATGTCGGGGCTGTCGAGCACGGTGAAGGTCCACTGCAGGTTGGCGCGGTGCGACTGCTTGGCCAGGCGCTGGCCGACGTCGTTCACGTAGGCCTGCACGCGCGCGTCGCCGTAGGCGCCGTACTCGGCGAGCACCTGCTGGTGCGCCTGCTTGCCTTCCTTGACCTCGGCGTCTTCGGACAGGACGGTGCGCTCCTCCTTGCCGGTCACCGGGTTCACGACGTTGGTGGTGCAGGCGCCGAGCAGGGCAGCGCAAAGCGTGAGGGGCAGCAGCCAATGGCGCATGGCGGTCTCCGTTTTTTATGAGCCGGGCTGGGCCGGCAAAGCGCGTCGCTCGGGTTGAGCGACTCGTAGCACGCCACGTGCCCAAAGCGCCCCGTCCACCCGATTCGGGGGAAGCGCTCGAGACGACGCCGCGCGGTCCCCGCCGCCGTCCCCGCCTTCAGTGCGGCTTGCGCGGCTTGTCCTGAAACTGCTTGGGGCGGATCACGTTGCCGTCGCGCTCCGGCTTTCGTCGCTGCGCACGGCGGATGGCGTCCTGCGCTTCGCGAGCGGCAGCGCGGCGCACCGTGGTGCGCTGCCAGGCGCCCAGCGTGCCGTAGCGGATCGAGCGTGCGGCACGGAGCAGCACCGCATCGACACGCTGGCGCCGGCGCGTGCCCAGCGCCAACCGCAGCAGCAACAACACGCACACCGCGAGCACCAGAGTGGCAAGCAAGTTCTTGATCACGGTGCTCTCGCGTCGGACGGTCGCCGCGGTCGGCCTACTTCGACAACACCGGCTTCACGCCGGAGCCGAGCAGCGTCATGCCCGTCGATGGGTCGAAGGCACACATGGATGCTTCTGCCTCACTCCGGCTGGTCAAGGCTGCCGAACGACTTGGGGTAGGTCACGATGCCCCAGGGCAGCTTCTTGCCGGCAATGCGCTGCATCGGCTCGAGCGTCGCGGCGTCGATCACCACCACGTCGTCGGAGCGGCCGCAGGCCACCAGGATCTGCTTGTCGTCGGGCGTGAAGCTGAAGTGCCAGCAGCGGTTGCCGGTGGGCACTTCCTTGATCGACGTCCAGGTCTTGGTGTCGAACACCTGCAGCGTCTTGCCGCGCCCATTGGCCACGAACAGGCGCGCGCCCGTGCGGTCGAAGGCCACGCCATAAGGCGAGTCGCCGGTCTTCACGGTCTTGATGACCTTGTAGCCGGCGTCGATCACGATGAAGGTGTTGCCATGCTCGAGTGTCGCGACGTAGTGCTTGCCGTCGGGTGAGCGCTTGATGCCGCGCGGGCGGTCGCCATGCGGCGCGACGTCGATGCTCTTGACCAGCTTGCCGCTGGCGATGTTGTGGACGGTGACGGTGTCGTCTTCCTCGTTGGTCACCAGGATGTGCTTGCCGTCGGCGGAGAACTCGATGCCCTCGGTCTCGAGGCCGCCCTTGATGGTGCGCACGAGCTTGCCCTTGTTCAGGTCGACCACCGCCACGCGCGCCGGCTCCTTGTGCTTGTCATCTTCTGCCGCCTCCTTGGCCGCTTCGGGTGAGCCTTCCTTGGGCGGCGGCTTGCCGGTCGACGAAGGCTCGAAGGACACGAAGGCCAGGTGCCCGCGCACCCGCACGAACTCCGGGTTGGCGCCGATCTTCACGTGGCGCACCAGCTTGCCGCTGGCACGGTCGATGATGGCGATGCGCCCGCCCTCGCGGTTGGCGACCACCAGCCACTTGCCGTCGGCGGTGATGCCGATGCCACGCGGCTCCTCGCCGTAGGCGTCGATCGTGCCGGTGGGCTGCATCGTCGCGAGATCGATCACCGACACGTCGCCACCCTGGTTGCTGACGTAGGCCGTGCCGGTGCCGGGCTGCGCCGCGGCCGGCGCAGTGGCAAGAGCGGCGAGCACCGCCAGGCTGGAGGTGAATGCCGCGATGCGCGGGCGGTGCGAGTTCATTGCCTGGTGTCTCCTGGGCTGCTGCCGTGGCTGGAAAAGACGGCGTGCCCGGTGGGACGCCGGGAACCGCCATAAGTTGCGCCGCCGGTCGGATTCGGTGGCGAATGTGGCGATCCGGGCCGCGACCCTAGCACGCCCGGCGCCCGGAAATTTTCCCGATCGTGCGGCACGCGCGGCGGGCCTGCGACACTGCGCCGTCCTTCCAATGAGCCCTTGCCATGCCCATCCACGCCCTGCTCGTTCTCTTGCATCTGCTGGCCGCCGCCTACTGGGTGGGCGGCATGGCCGCGTTGCTGTTCGCGGTGCGCCCTGCCGCGTTCGAGACGCTGTCGCCACCGCAACGCATGCCCTTGCTGGCCGCCACCTTGCGGCGCTTCCTGGCCGGCGTCGGACTCGCGATCGTGGTGCTGCTGGCCAGCGGGCTGGCGATGATCGCGCTCTACGGCGGCTTTGCCAGCGTCCACTGGAGCGTGCATGCCATGCTGGCGCTGGGGCTGGTGATGATGGCGCTCTACGGCCACCTGCGCGCGGTGCCTGTGAAGCGCCTGCAACGTGCCGTCGCCGCCAGCGACTGGTCGGCCGGCGCGGCGACGCTGCCGACCATCCGCAAGCTCGTGAGCGTGAACCTCGCGCTCGGCGTGGCGGTGTTCGCACTGGCCGTGGTCGGGCGCACGCTGGGCTGAGCTGCCCCCACGCTCACTTCGTTCCCTGCCCCCGAGGGGTCACCCGAAGGGGCCCTCTTCGTGACCTTTGGGCGCTCAGCACAGAGCGCTTTGTTCGAGCACCGTTGACCGCGCAGCGGGCGTCGCGCAGCGGGGGTTTGCTCACTTCGCGCAGCGAAGTTATGCGAACACCAAAAGGGCGAGTTCTGCGCTCGCCCCAAGGCTCGGAGCATCGAGCACCGCAGTCGCAGCGCGGCGGAGACCGCCGCAGTGAAGCGGAGCACGTCGCCCGCCCACGGCTTTGCGAAGCCCGGCCGGCCCCCCAGCCCTCCCGCAGCGGTGGAGGGAGCAACAAAAGGCCCGCTCTAGCGGCCGTCGCGCGAGCCGCCGAAGCGCGGGCCGCCGTCACGCCCACCCGCCGGCCGTGCGCCGCGGCCGAAGCCACCGCCGCCCGGACGCCCGCCGCGGTTTTGGCCATGGCGTTGTCCCGGCAGCGGCTTGGCGCTGCGCGCTGCCTGCGGCGTGGGCTCGAGGCCGGCGATCACGCTGGCTTCAATCGGCTGGCGCGTAAACGCCTCGATCGCGCGGATCTTGCCGCGTTCGCGGTGCTCGGCGATGGTGATCGCGGTGCCGCTGCGGCCGGCGCGGCCGGTGCGGCCGATGCGGTGGACGTAGTCCTCGGCCTTCATCGGCAAGCCGAAGTTGATGACGTGACTGATGCTCGACAGGTCGAGGCCGCGCGCGGCCACGTCGGTGGCCACGAGCACGCGCACATGACCGTCACGCACATGCTGCAGGCGGCGGTTGCGCACCGCTTGCGGCATGGCGCCGTGCAGCGCCACGGCCGAGTGACCGGCCTGCTGCAGCAGCTCGGCGATCGCCTCGGTGTCGATCTGGGTGCTGGCGAAAACCAGCGCCTGGTCGACCTCGGCATCGCGCAGCCAGTGATCGAGCAGCTTGTGCTTGTGATTCAAGTTGTCGGCCCAGTGCAAGGTCTGGGTGATGTCGGCATGCACATCGTGCGCGCTCGACAGCTCCAGGCGGCCGGGCGAGCGCATCACCCTGGCCGCCAGGGCCATGATGCGCGCGGCGAAGGTGGCCGAGAACATCAGCGTCTGGCCGCGTTGGGCGGTCGCCTGGTGGATGGCTTCGAGGTCTTCGGCAAAGCCGAGGTCGAGCATGCGATCGGCCTCGTCGACCACCAGCACCTGCGTCTGGTCGAGAACGATCTGGCCGCGTGCGTGCAGGTCAAGCAGGCGGCCCGGCGTTGCGACCACGAGCTGTGCGCCGCGCAAGTCGAACAGTTGCTTGCCGAAGGGCATGCCGCCCACCACCGTCGCGATGCGCAAGGTACGTAAAGCGTCGCGCAGCGGATGGTGCTTGCTGTCGGCGCGCATCGCTTCGCCCACGCCACGCATCAGGTCGATGGCGTCGGCGGTGACTTGCTGCGCCAGCTCGCGCGTCGGGCACAGCACCACGGCACGCGGCGTGGCCGCGCGGGTTTGCTCGGCAGCACCAGCATTGAGCAGCCGATGCAGCACGGGCAACAGGAAGGCTGCGGTCTTGCCGCTGCCGGTCTGGGCGCTGACCATCCAGTCGCCGCCCTTCAGGGCAGCCGGCACGGCCTCGGATTGCACGCCGGTAGGCTTGGTGAAGCCGAGCAAGGTCACCGCATGCACGAGCGCAGGAGCCAGACCGAGCGTGTCGAAGGTCGAAGCCACGGAAGAAAGAATGGGAGCAGTCACGAAGCATCCGCCGGGTTGCCGGCGGTTCCGTCATCGCCGCGCATCAGCGCGGTATTGGTCAAGAAAAACATCGACCAACAGACGGAATGCACTCGGGTGCAATGGCCTTTGATACGAGCGCGAACGCGCGAGGCCGGGACTGGTGACGATGCAAGAGAACCGGCGGCCAGGGCCGCCGGAGCGCGCCGCATTTGTTGCAGCGCAGCGAGATTGTGGCACAGCAAGCGTGATCGGCCGACTCTTTTCCTCACGCAGGCTGGGGTTGACTCCTTTGCCCTACCCCACGAGCGATGCGCGCGTCGTGCCC
>NZ_JANMWL010000161.1:0-1844 GCF_031393925.1 Methylibium sp.
GCTCGCGGCAGATCGCCTTGTTGCTCTTGCCCTCGACCAGCAGCCGCAGCACATCGAGCTGGCGCGGCGAGATGGCCAGCACCTCGCAGGCGGATGCTCCACCCACCGCATCGGACTCGAGGAACACCCCACCCATGCACGGCGGCAGGAAGACGCCGCCGCCCATGACGGTCCGAAGGGCATCCAGCATGGCCCCGGCTCGAGAGGTCTTGCGGATGAACCCGGCCGCGCCGTGCTCGATGGTCGCCAGGATGGTCTTCTCGTCGTCGCTGGACGACATCACCACGTAGCGCGGTCCTGCGGCATGCGTGCGCAAGCGATGCAGACCGGCGAGACCGTCGCTGTCGGGCAAGCCCAGGTCGAGCAGAACGAGGGCGATGTCCGCCTGTCGATCGAGGTGCTCGAGGGCCTCGGCCAGACTGCCGGCCTGAAGGACCTGCCACTGCGCAAACTCGCGGGCCAGCAGCATCGCGACACCTTCGCGGATCAGCGGGTGGTCGTCGACCAGGAGAACGGTGGTGTGCAAATGCAGATCCGGAAAAGTGATGATGTTCCGCCGCGACGCACAAGGCTCGCGGCACCGCTCAGCGCCGCGCCAGCACCGGCGCGAGCGCCACGCCGGTGTGCGAGCCGGCCGCGACCACCGCCTCCGGTGTGCCTTCGGCCACCACGCGCCCGCCGCCGTTGCCGCCCTCGGGGCCGAGGTCGATCACCCAGTCGGCTTCGGCGATGAGGTCGAGGTCATGCTCGATCACGATCACGCTGTGCCCGCCGTCGACCAGGCGGTGCAGCACGCGGAGCAGTTTTTCAACGTCGGCCATGTGCAGACCGACGGTGGGCTCGTCGAGCACGTAGAGGGTGTGCGGCGGCTTTTGGCCGCGGCGGGTCACGTCGTCGCGCACCTTGCTGAGTTCGGTGACGAGCTTGATGCGCTGCGCCTCGCCGCCACTCAAGGTGGGCGAGGGCTGGCCGAGCGTGAGGTAGCCCAGCCCCACGTCCTGCAGCAACTTCAGCGGGTGGCCGATGGCCGGCATCGCGGCGAAGAACGGCGCGGCCTCGTCGACCTCCATCTGCAACACGTCGCCGATGCTTTTTCCGCGCCAGGTGACGGCCAGCGTCTCGGGGTTGAAGCGGGCGCCGTGGCACAGGTCGCAGGGCACTTTCACGTCGGGCAGGAAGGACATTTCGATGGTGCGCAGGCCCTGCCCTTCGCAACCCGGGCAGCGACCCTCGCCGGTGTTGAACGAGAAGCGCGCCGCCGCATAACCGCGCGCCCTGGCTTCGAGCGTCTCGGTGAAGAGCTTCCTGATTTGGTCCCAGAAGCCGATGTAGGTGGCGGGACAGGAGCGCGGCGTCTTGCCGATCGGCGTCTGGTCGACTTCGAGCACGCGGTCGACGGCGATGAAGCCGGTGATGTCGGTGCAGCCGACCCACGGCGGGTGCTGGCCCGCAGCGAGCGCGTCGCGGCCGGCCTTGCTGAGCTTCAGCGCCACCGCGGCATGCACGTTGGCCAGCAGCACGTCGCGCGCCAAGTTGCTCTTGCCGGAGCCGGACACGCCGGTGACGGCGACGAGGCGCTGCAGCGGAATGTGGACGCTGAGGTTTTGCAGGTTGTGCAGGCAGGCGCCGGTGAGGGTGAGGATGGCTGCTTGCTCCGTCGCCCCTTTGGGGAGAGGGAGGGAGACCCGGCGTCGCGGTTGCAACGGGTGGCGCGTCGGGTGGGCGAGCATGCGGCCGGTGATTGAGCTGGGCTCGCGCAGCAAGTCTTCCGCGCTGCCCTCGGCGACCAGCCGACCGCCGCGTTTGCCGGCGCCGGGGCCGATGTCGATGATGTGGTCGGCACG
>NZ_JANMWL010000174.1:0-22191 GCF_031393925.1 Methylibium sp.
GGACCGAGACCGAATGGTCGCTCTCGCACGCCGAAGGCAGGCCCGGCTATGGCCGCCAGACCGCGCCGCACCATCATGTGGTGGCCTACGACTACGGCATCAAGCGCAACATCCTGCGCATGCTGGCCAGCCGCGGCTGCCAGGTCACGGTGGTGCCGGCGCGCACGCCGGCCGCCGCGGTGCTGTTGCTCGAGCCCGACGGCATCTTTTTGAGCAACGGGCCGGGCGACCCCGAACCTTGCGACTACGCTGTCGAGGCGACGCGCGCGCTGGTAGAGCGGGGCCTGCCGACCTTCGGCATCTGCCTCGGGCACCAGATCCTGGCGCTCGCCTCGGGCGCAAGAACCTTCAAGATGAAGTTTGGCCACCACGGCGCCAACCACCCGGTGAAGGATCTCGACTCGGGGCGCGTGAGCATCACCAGCCAGAACCACGGCTTCGCGGTCGACGAGAGCACGCTGCCATCGAACTTGCGCCCCACGCACGTGAGCTTGTTCGACGGCACGCTGCAGGGCCTGGCGCGCACCGACAAACCGGCGTTTTGCTTTCAGGGCCACCCCGAGGCTTCGCCCGGGCCGCACGACATCGGCTATTTGTTCGACCGCTTCATTGCGCTGATGGAAACGAACTGACATGCCCAAGCGCACCGACCTCCAAAGCATTCTCATCATCGGCGCTGGCCCGATCATCATCGGGCAGGCCTGTGAGTTCGATTACTCCGGCGCCCAGGCCTGCAAGGCGCTGCGCGAGGAGGGCTTTCGCGTCATCCTTGTCAACAGCAACCCGGCGACGATCATGACCGACCCGGAGATGGCCGACGCGACCTACATCGAGCCCATCACCTGGCAGGTGATCGAGAAGATCATCGCCAAGGAATGCCTGGCTCACCCCGCGGACAAAATGGCGGTGCTGCCCACCATGGGCGGGCAGACCGCGCTGAATTGCGCGCTCGAGCTGCACAAGCACGGCGTGCTGGCGAAGTACGGTGTCGAGATGATCGGCGCCAACGAACAGGCGATCGAAAAGGCCGAGGACCGCCTGAAATTCAAGGACGCGATGACCAAGATCGGCCTGGATTCCGCCAAGAGCGGCATCGCCCACTCGATGGACGAGGCGCTCGACGTGCAGCGTCGCATCGCCCACGAGATCGGCGGCACGGGCTTCCCGATGGTGATCCGCCCGAGCTTCACGCTCGGTGGCACGGGCGGCGGCATTGCCTATAACCCGGCCGAGTTCGAAGAGATCTGCAAGCGCGGCCTGGATTTGTCGCCGACCAAGGAACTGCTGATCGAGGAGTCGCTGATCGGGTGGAAGGAATACGAGATGGAGGTGGTTCGCGACAAGGCGGACAACTGCATCATCGTCTGCTCGATCGAGAACCTCGACCCGATGGGCATCCACACTGGCGACTCGATCACCGTCGCGCCGGCCCAGACCCTGACCGACAAAGAATACCAACTGCTGCGCAATGCCTCGATCGCGATCCTGCGCGAAATTGGCGTGGACACCGGCGGCTCCAATGTGCAGTTCTCGATCAACCCGGCCGACGGCCGCATGACCGTGATCGAGATGAACCCGCGCGTGTCGCGCAGCTCGGCGCTCGCATCCAAGGCGACCGGCTTTCCGATCGCCAAGGTGGCCGCCAAGCTGGCGGTCGGCTACACGCTCGACGAACTGCGCAACGACATCACCGGCGGCGCAACGCCGGTTTCGTTCGAGCCAAGCATCGACTACGTCGTGACCAAGATTCCGCGCTTTGCGTTCGAGAAGTTTCCTGCCGCGGACTCGCGCCTGACCACGCAGATGAAGTCGGTGGGCGAGGTGATGGCGATGGGCCGCACCTTCCAGGAGAGTTTCCAGAAGGCGCTGCGCGGCCTGGAAACCGGCATCGACGGGCTGGCCGAGCGCAGCACCGACCGCGAGGAGATCGTCCAGGAAATCGGCGAAGCCGGCCCCGAGCGCATCTTGTTCGTGGCGGATGCATTTCGCATCGGCATGACGCGCCAGGAAATCTTTGAAGAAACCGCGATCGACCCGTGGTTTCTGGCGCAGATCGAGCAGCTCGTGCAGGTCGAGCAGTCGCTTCACGGCCGCCAGCTCGCCAGCCTGAGCGCGGGCGAACTGCGCTTTCTCAAGCGCAAGGGATTTTCCGACCGCAGGCTTGCCAAGCTGCTGGGCAGCAACCAACACGCCGTGCGCGCGCGGCGCCACGAACAAGGGATCCGCCCGGTCTACAAGCGCGTGGATACCTGCGCGGCGGAGTTCGCCACCCAGACAGCCTACCTGTACTCGACCTACGACGAGGAATGCGAAGCCGAGCCCACGTCGGCCAGGAAGATCATGGTGCTCGGCGGCGGACCCAACCGCATTGGCCAGGGCATCGAGTTCGACTACTGCTGCGTGCATGCCGCGCTCGCCATGCGCGAGGACGGCTACGAAACCATCATGGTCAACTGCAACCCCGAGACCGTGTCGACCGACTACGACACCTCGGACCGCCTTTACTTCGAGCCGGTGACGCTCGAAGACGTGCTCGAGATCGTCGACAAGGAAAGACCGGTCGGCGTGATCGTGCAGTACGGCGGGCAGACGCCGCTCAAGCTGGCCCTGGACCTCGAGCGTGCCGGCGTGCCGATCATCGGCACCTCGCCGGATTCGATCGACATCGCCGAGGACCGCGAGCGCTTCCAGCAACTGCTGCACAAGCTGGGGCTCAGGCAGCCGCCCAACCGCACCGCTCGCACCGAGGAGGCGGCCTTGCTGCTCGCGCAGGAGATCGGCTACCCGCTGGTCGTGCGGCCGAGCTACGTGCTCGGCGGGCGCGCGATGGAGATCGTGCACGGCGACAAGGACCTCGAGCGCTACATGCGCGAAGCGGTCAAGGTGAGCGAGAAGTCGCCGGTGCTGCTCGACCGCTTTCTCGACGATGCGGTGGAAGTCGACGTCGACTGCATCAGCGATGGCGAGCAGGTGATGATCGGCGCGATCATGGAGCACATCGAACAGGCGGGCGTTCACTCGGGCGACTCGGCATGCTCGCTGCCGCCCTATGCGCTACCCGCCGCGCTGCAGGACGAACTCCGCCGCCAGACCACTCTGATGGCCAAGGCCTTGAAGGTCATCGGCCTGATGAACGTGCAGTTCGCCATCCAGGGCGAGGGCGATGAGGCCGTGGTCTACGTGCTCGAAGTGAACCCTCGCGCCTCGCGAACCGTGCCGTTTGTTTCCAAGGCGACCGGGCAGCCGCTTGCCAAGATCGCCGCGCGCTGCATGGTCGGCCAAAAGCTCGCAGACCAAAGAGCGCTGGGCGGCGAGCCACCGCGCGAGATCGTGCCACCCTATTTCTGCGTGAAGGAAGCGGTGTTCCCATTCAACAAGTTTCCGGGCGTCGACCCCGTGCTCGGCCCGGAAATGCGCTCGACCGGCGAGGTCATGGGCACGGGCCGCAGCTTCGGCGAAGCGATGCTCAAGAGCCAGCTCGGCGCCGGCTCCAAACTACCGAGTGCGGGCACGGTCGTGATCACCGTCAAGAACGCCGACAAGGACCGTGCCGTCAAGGTCGCCGCGGATCTGGTCGCGCTCGGCTTCAACGTGGTCGCCACCCGGGGCACGGCGGCGGCGATCGCGGCAGCGGGCGTGCCGGTCAAGCTCGTCAACAAGGTCAAGGACGGGCGACCGCACATCGCCGACCTCATCAAGGCTGGCGAGATCCAGCTGGTGTTCACGACCGTCGACGAAACCCGCACCGCCATTGCGGATTCGCGCTACATCCGCACCGCGGCGATTGCCAATCGCGTGAGCTACTACACCACCATGGCGGGCTGCGAGGCGGCGGTCGAGGCGCTCGAACACCAGGACGATCTGACGGTGCGCTCGCTGCAGGAAATGCACGCCGAACTCCACTAAACTGGCACGGCTTAGACGTCACTCAAGGCCGCCCCGGAGTCTCGGGGCGGCTGTGTTTTTTTGAAGACCGCATCGATCCAGAGAGAACATTGCCATGGTCACCATTCCGCTCACCCGACGCGGCGCCGAAAAACTCAAGAGCGAGCTGCAGCGCCTCAAATCCGTGGAACGCCATGCGGTGATCCAGGCGATCGCCGAGGCGCGTGCCCAGGGCGACTTGTCCGAGAACGCCGAGTACGAAGCCGCCAAGGACAAGCAGGGCTTCATCGAAGGCCGCATCCTCGAAATCGAAAGCAAGATGGCCGCGGCACAGATCATCGACCCGTCCACGCTCGATGCAGGTGGCAAGGTGGTGTTCGGCGCCACCGTCGAGCTCGAGGAAGAAAGTTCCGGCGAAGCCGTCACTTACCAGATCGTCGGCGACGACGAGGCCGACCTGAAGCAGGGTCTGATCTCGGTCAGCTCACCGATCGCGCGCGCCATGATCGGCCGCTTGGCCGGCGACGTGGCTGAGTTCCAGGCGCCCGGCGGCGTGCGGCGCTACGAGATCGTCGAGGTGCGTTACCTGTGAGGTTCGCGTCGGCGGCCCCTGCGCTCGATCGGCTGCGCCGGTTGCTGCCAGGTTTGTGGCTCGGTGGGCTGCTGGCGCTGGCCCTGATTGCCGCACCCGCGCTGTTCGCATTGCTCGATCGGCCCTGCGCAGGCCGCGCCGCCGCGCGGCTGTTTGCCGTCGAGGCGCAGGCGAGTCTGCTGCTGGGTGGCGCGCTGGGCCTGCTCGAGCAGCGCCGCGCCGCGGCCGGGTCCGGACCGCGCATAAGTGCCGAACTGCTGATGGCGCTTGGCGCCCTGTTTTGTACTTTGCTTGGCCACCACGCATTGCAACCGATGCTGGAGGCGGCACGCGACGGGCAGGGGCGCTGGTCATTTGCCGCGCTGCACGGCGCGTCGGCAGCGTTGTTTGGCTTGAAGACCGTGCTGGTCGCAGCGCTGGCCTGGCGCGCGAGCCGCGCCGACGCCTGAGTGCCCCCGCGCTAGACGCCGCGTTTCTTGGCGCTCGGAATGCGCTTCTTGGCGCGCTTGACGATGCCGCCCGCGGTGAGCCGTTCGTTGCCGAGCACGGTGAGCTTCTTGACCTGGGCGCGGTGGTTGCCGCTCTTGGAAAACTTGAGGATCTTCACCACGCGCGGACCGGATTTGCGCGTTTCGTCCTCGATCTTCACTTTTTCGGGGACCGGGCGCCACAGCACCAACAGCTTGCCGATGTGCTGCACCGGCGCGGCGCCGAGCTGTTCGCACAGCGTGGCGAGCAACGCCCCGCGCTGTTCGCGCTCGTTCGAAAACACTCGCAGCTTGATGAGCCCGTGGGCATTAAGGGCGACGTCGGCTTCCTTGATCACCGCGGGCGTGAGTCCGTCGCCGCCGATCATGACAACCGGGTCGAGGTGGTGCGCCTCGGCGCGGTGGGTTCTGCGCTCGGCGGCAGTCAATTCAAATGCAGGCATCCCCGTATTATCGACCCGCATGAAAGTCAAGACGAAGAGCAAGAAGGTCAACAAGGCGTGGCTCAACGACCATGTCAACGATCCCTACGTGAAACTGGCGCACAAAGAGGGTTATCGCGCACGTGCCGCGTACAAATTGAAGGAGATCGACGAGACGCTTGGCCTGATCAAACCGGGCCAACTCGTGGTCGATCTCGGCGCCGCGCCAGGCGCGTGGAGCCAGTACCTGCGGCGAAAGTTCGCGCCGCGTGATGCTGGCACCGGCGGCGCGGCCGTGGGTTCGCTCAACGGCACCATCATCGCTCTGGACCTGATCGACTGCGAACCGATTGAGGGTGTGCAGTTCATTCGGGGCGACTTTCACGACGCGGCCGTTCTGGAGCGGCTCGATGCCGCCCTGGCGGGGCGTCCGATCGATGTGGTGGTCTCGGACATGGCGCCCAATTTGTCTGGCATCGCCTCGTCCGATGCGGCGCGCGTGGCCCTGCTGGTCGAACTGGCGGTCGAGTTTGCAGAAACACGCTTGCGCAGCGGCGGTGCACTCGTGTGCAAACTCTTTCACGGCAGCGGCCACAGCCAGTTGGTCGAGCTTTTCAAGCAGCGGTTTCGCGTCGTCAAGCCGATCAAGCCAAAGGCTTCGCGCGACAAGTCTTCGGAAACCTTCCTGGTCGGCATCGGTCCGAAGCAGGGCCGAAGCGAAGCGGCGCGAGGCAAAGCCGACGATCCGTTTGAAACAGCATGAAACCGGTCAATGTCCATGGGCGCGCATCGCCAAGGCGGCCGGGCCTGCAGTCTTGATCGGACTAAAATCGGCGCCATCTCACGAGATGGATGGAATGATTCTCGTGCTGCAGTTGGAGCCCACCCTGGGCCGTGAAGTGGTAATGAAGGAGCCGCGGTGAACAATCAATGGTTTTCCAAGGTCGCAGTCTGGCTGGTCATTGGCTTGGTGCTGTTTACTGTGTTCAAGCAGTTCGACGGCAAGGTGAGCGCCACTGGCCAGATCGGCTATTCCGACTTCCTGGAAGAGGTGCGCAGCAAGCACATTGCTGCGGTGACTTTGCAGGAAAGCGGCAGTGGCGCAACCGAGATTCGCGCCCAGACCACCGACGGCAAGACGCTTCGCACCACCGCCACCTACCTTGACCGCGGCCTGGTCGGCGACCTGATCAACAACAACGTCAAGTTCGATGTGAAGCCGCGCGAAGAGCCGTCGGTGCTGATGAGCATCCTGCTGTCGTGGGGCCCGATGCTGCTGTTGATTGGCGTGTGGATCTACTTCATGCGCCAGATGCAGGGCGGTGGCAAGGGCGGCGCCTTCAGCTTCGGCAAGAGCAAGGCACGCATGCTCGACGAGGCCAACAACACCACTTCCTTTGCCGATGTCGCCGGCTGCGACGAGGCCAAGGAAGAGGTCAAGGAACTGGTCGACTTCCTGAAGGATCCGCAGAAGTACCAGAAGCTCGGCGGCCGCATTCCTCGCGGGGTGCTGCTGGTCGGTCCTCCCGGCACCGGCAAGACCTTGCTGGCCAAGGCGATCGCGGGTGAGGCCAAGGTGCCGTTCTTCAGCATTTCGGGTTCTGACTTTG
The DNA here is from genome assembly GCF_031393925.1 of Methylibium sp. Lineage (GTDB taxonomy): Bacteria > Pseudomonadota > Gammaproteobacteria > Burkholderiales > Burkholderiaceae_C > Methylibium. Next base: position 6,998 of record NZ_JANMWL010000174.1, read on the forward strand.
TCGAGATGTTTGTCGGCGTGGGCGCGGCCCGTGTGCGCGACATGTTCGACCAGGCGAAGAAAAATTCGCCCTGCATCATCTTCATCGACGAGATCGATGCCGTCGGGCGGCATCGTGGAGCCGGACTTGGCGGCGGCAACGACGAGCGCGAACAGACCTTGAATCAGATGCTCGTCGAAATGGACGGCTTCGAGACCAATGTCGGCGTGATCGTGATGGCGGCCACCAACCGGCCCGACATCCTCGACCCCGCGCTGCTGCGCCCCGGCCGCTTTGACCGACAGGTCTACGTGACCTTGCCCGACGTGCGCGGTCGTGAGCAGATCCTCAACGTCCACATGCGCAAGGTACCGATCGGGCAGGACATTCGCGCCGACATTCTGGCGCGCGGCACGCCGGGATTCTCGGGCGCCGATCTGGCCAATCTGGTCAACGAGTCGGCGCTGTTTGCTGCGCGGCGCAGTGCGCGCGTGGTCGAGATGGTCGACTTCGAGAAGGCCAAGGACAAGATCATGATGGGCCCGGAGCGCAAGTCCATGATCATGCCGGAGGACGAGCGCCGCAACACCGCCTACCACGAGTCCGGCCATGCGCTGGTGGCGCGCCTGATGCCTAAGACCGACCCGGTCCACAAAGTGACGGTGATCCCGCGTGGACGTGCCCTGGGCGTGACCATGCAGCTGCCTGAAGGCGACCGCTACAGCCTCGACAAGGAGCGCATGCTCAGCACGATTTCGGTGCTGTTCGGTGGTCGCATCGCCGAGGAGGTGTTCATGAACCAGATGACCACGGGTGCCAGCAACGACTTCGAGCGCGCCACGCAGATTGCCCGCGACATGGTCACGCGCTACGGCATGACCGACGAGTTGGGTCCGATGGTGTATGCAGAGAACGAAGGCGAAGTCTTCCTCGGCCGTTCGATCACCAAACAGGTCAATGTGTCGGAAGAAACGATGCAGAAGGTCGACAAGCAAATCCGCAAGATCATCGACGACCAATACAACCGGGCGCGCAAGCTGATCGAGGACAACCAGGACAAGATCCATGCCTTGGCCAAGGCGCTGCTGGAATGGGAAACCATCGACAGCGAGCAGATCGACGACATCATGTCCGGCAAGCCGCCGCGGCCGCCGAAGGACTGGACGTCCACCAGCAGCGGCAACAACCGCAGCGGTGGCGGAGGGGCTGTCAACGTCAACCCGGACGAGGCGCCCGCCACGGTTTGAGCGTCGGCGCCGGGGTTGCCGGCGCTACCGAGGCCCGCCCGGCCTCACCTTCTCCCGAACGGGGCCTCGCCGGCCCCGTTTTCCATTTGCGCGAAACTCGCCGCCCATGCTCTGGCAAACCACTCGCTTCTCGATCGACCTGGCGATGCCGCGCGTAATGGGCATCGTCAATCTCACCCCCGATTCGTTTTCGGACGGTGGCATGCATGGCGGCGCGCTGGCGCACTGCGAGCGGCTGCTGACGGAAGGCGCCGACATGCTCGACCTCGGCGGCGAGTCCACTCGCCCTGGCGCCGAGCCGGTGGCGCTTGGCGACGAGCTGGCGCGCGTGCTGCCAGTGCTGCGTGAGGCGGTGCGTCTGGGGGTGCCAATTTCCATCGACACCTACAAGACCGAGGTGATGCGTGCCGCGCTCGACCTGGGCGTGGACATCGTCAACGACATCAAGGCGCTGCGCGCGCCGGGGGCGCTCGACGTGGTTGCTGCGCACCCGGCCTGCGGCGTCTGCCTCATGCATATGCGCGGCGATGAGCCACGGACCATGCAGGATGGCGAGCCTCGCTACGACGACGTGGTGGCGTCGGTGCGCGAGTTCCTGCGTGAGCGGCTCGAAGCGCTGCGCGCACGTGGCGTGGCCGCAGAGCGCGTCGTGCTCGACCCGGGCATCGGCTTTGGCAAGCGCAGCGAGCACAACCTCGCTTTGCTGGCGCGCCAGTCGGAGTTGATGGCGCTCGGCCGGCCGCTGCTGGCCGGCTGGTCGCGCAAGAGCACGCTCGGCCGCGTCATCGGGAGGGAGGCGCTCGGCGAGCGGCTCGTGGCCAGCGTGGCGGCGGCGCTGGCGGCAGTGCAGCGTGGGGCGCGCATCGTGCGGGTACACGACGTGCAGGCGACGGTCGACGCCCTCGCGGTCTGGCGCGCAGCAGGCCTGCCGGGTTGAGCTGACGGCGTGTGCCGGCGGGCACAATCGCCGCCCATGAGCAGAATTTATTTCGGCACGGACGGTATCCGCGGCACCGTCGGCCAGGCGCCGATTACGCCTGATTTCGTGCTGCGCCTGGGTCACGCCGTCGGCCGCGTGCTGAAGTCGCACCAGCAAAAGGCGACCGTGCTGATCGGCAAGGACACGCGCATTTCGGGCTACATGCTCGAGTCGGCGCTCGAAGCCGGTTTCGCGTCGGCCGGCGTCGACGTGCTGCTCACGGGGCCGCTGCCGACGCCCGGCGTGGCCTACCTGACGCGCGCGCTGCGCCTGGACCTTGGCGTCGTCATCAGCGCCTCGCACAACCCGTTCGGCGACAACGGCATCAAGTTTTTTTCAGCGCGCGGCGAAAAGCTGCCCGACGCCTGGGAGCAGGAGGTCGAAGCGGCACTGGCCGAGACGCCGTGCTGGGTCGACTCGGCCGCACTCGGCAAGGCGCGTCGACTCGACGATGCGCAGGGGCGCTACGTCGAGTTCTGCAAGAGCACGGTGAGCGCCGAGTTCACGCTCAAGGGCCTGAAGCTGGTGATCGATGGCGCGCATGGTGCGGCCTACCAGGTCGCGCCGAGTGTGTTTCACGAGCTGGGCGCCGAGGTCATTGCCATCGGTTGCAGCCCCGATGGCCTGAACATCAATGACGGCTTCGGCGCCACACATCCCGATGCGCTGGTGAGTGCGGTGCGCGCCCACCACGCCGATTACGGCATCGCGCTCGATGGCGACGCCGACCGGCTGCAACTGGTCGACGCCGGTGGCCGCCTCTACAACGGTGACGAACTGCTTTACCTCATGGTGCTCGACCGGCTGGCGCGAGGCCACCCGCCCAAGGGCGTGGTCGGCACGCTGATGACCAACCTGGCCATCGAGCAGGCGCTGCGCGCACGCGGTATCGAATTCGTGCGCACCAAGGTCGGTGACCGCTACGTGCTGGAGGAATTGCTTGCCCGGGGGTGGCAACTCGGCGGCGAAGGCTCCGGCCATTTGATCGCGCTCGACTGCCACACCACCGGCGACGGCCTGGTCAGCGCCTTGCAGGTGCTGCAGGCGGTGGTGCGCAGCGGCCGCTCACTGGCGCAGTTGCTCGAGGGCGTGGCGCTGTTCCCGCAAGTGCTCGTCAATGTGCGGCTCGTGCCCGGCCAGGATTGGCAGCAGAGCGCGGCGCTGGCCGCCCTGCAGCAGGACGTGCTGGCCGAACTGGGCAAGCGCGGGCGGCTGCTGATTCGGCCGTCGGGCACCGAGCCGCTGTTGCGCGTGATGGTCGAGGCGCAAGACGCCACGCTCGCCGAAAGCTGCGCGCAGCGGCTCGCTGACGCGGTGCGCCAGGGCTGACCCGCGGCGGGGGCAAGCGCGCCGTGACGCTTCAGCGCTTGGGCGGCACCAGCACGCGATCGATCATGTGGACCACGCCGTTGCTTGCCAGCATGTCGGCGCGCGTTACCACGGCGTCGTCCACGGTCACGAAGTTGCCCGACTTCGACAGCGCGAGGTTGGCGCCCTGCAGCGTCTTGGCCGGGCCGGTCTTCACGTCGGCAGTGGCCACCTTGCCCGACACGAGGTGATATTGCAGCAGCAACTTCAGCTGTTCCTTGTCCTTGGCCAGCGATGCGAGCGTGGCCTGTGGCACGGCTTTGAAGGCATCGTCGCTCGGTGCGAACGCGGTGTAGGGGCCGGCGGCGCGCAGCGTTTCGGTCATTCCGGCGTCGGTGATCAGGCGGTTCCAGGTCGACAGCTCCGGCGTCGTCGCGGCCGTCTCCGCGATGCTGGTCGGCATCGAAGAGATGGCGCAGCCGGCCACACCGAACCACAGGGCGGAGGTGGTGAGCAGCAGGGGCAGTTGGCGTGGGCACATCGAAAAACTCCTTGAATGGGTGCAGTCGACCGGGTGGCGCAAAGCATAGGAATCGACCGTGACAGTTGCGTGACCGTTTCGTGAATCCGGCTGTCATGCAAGCGCTGGACGCGGGCATTCAGGGATGTCACGCCGCTGTCACACGGCCTGCCTAGAGTCGCCGCTGTCGATCTCTCGCTTTGAAAGGCTTGCTCTCATGAACTTCACGCTGTTTCGATCCACCGTCGTCGTGGCCGCACTGGCCGCTGCTGCGAGCCTCGGTCATGCGCAAGACGTGACCGGCGCCGGCGCGACCTTCCCCGCGCCCATCTACGCCAAATGGGCCGATGCCTACAACAAGGCCACCGGCGTGCGCATCAACTACCAGTCGGTCGGCTCGGGCGCTGGCATCCGCCAGATCAAGGCCAAGACGGTCGACTTCGGCGCGACCGACATGCCGCTCAAGGACGATGAACTGGCCAAGGACGGCATGGTGCAGTTCCCGACCGTCATCGGTGGGGTGGTGCCGGTGGTCAACGTCAAGGGCATCACTCCGGGCCAGCTCAAGCTGACGGGCCAGGTGCTCGGCGACATCTATCTTGGCAAGGTGGCGAAGTGGAACGATGTGGCCATCGCCGCGCTCAACCCCGGCGTCGCCCTGCCAGACGCGCCGATCGCCGTGGTGCGGCGCGCGGACGGTTCGGGTACGACCTTCATCTTCACCAACTATCTCTCCAAGTTGAACGCCGAGTGGAAGGCCAAGGCCGGCGAGGGCACGGCGGTGAACTGGCCGACCGGCGCCGGCGGCAAGGGCAACGAGGGCGTGTCGGCCTTCGTGCAGCGCCTGCCCAATTCGATCGGCTATGTCGAATACGCCTACGCCAAGCAAAACAAGATGTCGCACGTGATGATGCGCAACCAGGCGGGCAACTTCGTCGGGCCGGATGAAGACACCTTCAAGGCCGCTGCCACCGGTGCCGACTGGTCCAAGAGCTTCTACCAGATCCTCACCGAGCAGGCCGGCAAGGACGCCTGGCCGATCACGGGTGCGACCTACGTGCTCATGTACAAGAGCCAGGACAAGCCGGCCAGCGCCGCAAGTGCGCTCAAGTTCTTCGACTGGGCCTATGCGAGCGGCGACAAGATGGCTTCCGACCTCGAGTACGTGGCCCTGCCCGACAGCCTCAAGACGCTGATCCGCAAGCAGTGGGCCAACGACATCAAGGACGCATCGGGCAAGGCGATTGCATTCAAGTAAGCAAGCGCCAGTGCGGCCTCTTTCGAGGCCGCACTGGCGGGGTGTCGCCGGTGCGGCGCACCCCGCCGTTGCATCCGAGGAGCACGCGACGTGGCCGCTACACTGCCCGCAATTCCGTACCCCGACAAGAGCAAGATGGAACGATCCGGCCCCGAGGATCGGCGTTTGGCGCGGCGCCGCTCCGCACCCTGGGCCGACACGGTGTTTTCCTTGCTCGCGCATGGTGCGGCGCTCCTGACGCTGGGCCTGCTGGCGGGCATCATCGTCTCGCTGTTCATCGGCGCCACGCCCGCCATCCAGGAATACGGCCTGTCCTTCCTGTGGCGCAGCGAATGGGATCCGGTGCAAAACCGCTATGGCGGGTTGGTGATGATCTACGGCACGCTGATGACCTCGTTCATTGCGCTGTTGATCGGCGTGCCGGTGAGCTTTGGCATTGCGCTCTTTCTCACCGAACTTTCGCCCGGCTGGCTCAAGCGCCCGCTGGGCATTGCCATCGAGCTGCTCGCTGCCGTGCCCTCGATCGTCTACGGCATGTGGGGCTTGCTAGTGTTCGCACCGATCCTCTCCACTTACGTGCAGCAGCCGCTGCAGGCGGCGTTTGCCGGCGTGCCGGTGCTGGGCGCGCTGTTCAGCGGCCCGCCGGTGGGCATCGGCATCCTGTCGGCCGGCATCATCCTGGCGATCATGGTGATTCCCTTCATCGCCTCGGTGATGCGCGACGTTTTCGAAGTCACGCCGCCGATGCTCAAGGAGTCTGCCTACGCCCTGGGCTCGACCACCTGGGAGGTGGTCTCGCGCGTGGTGCTGCCCTACACCAAGACCGGCGTGATGGGCGGCATCATGCTCGGCCTGGGCCGCGCGATCGGCGAGACGATGGCGGTCACCTTCGTCATCGGCAACTTCAACCAGCTCGATTCGCTGTCGCTGTTCGAGGCCGCTAACAGCATCACCTCCGCGCTCGCCAATGAGTTCGCCGAGGCCGGCGAAGGGCTGCACCAGGCTTCGCTCATCTACCTGGGTCTGGTGTTGTTCTTCATCACCTTCGTGGTGCTGGCATGCTCCAAGTTGTTGTTGGCGCAGCTCAAGAAGGCTGAGGGGACACGGACATGAGCGGTATCACGAGCCAGACCGGCGCGGCGCTCCAGGCCCGGCGGCTTGGCAAGCATGTCAAGCGCAAGCGCATCAATGCGATTGCGCTGGTGCTCTCGCTCGGCGCGATGGCCTTCGGCGTGTTCTGGCTGATCTGGATCCTGATCGAGACGGTGCGCCTGGGTATCGGCGGCATGGTGCTCGCCACCTTCACTGAAATGACGCCGCCACCGCAAGCCGAGACCGGTGGTCTGGCCAACGCCATCTTCGGCTCGGTGCTGATGGTGTCGCTGGCCACCTCCATCGGCACGCCGATCGGCATCCTCGCGGGTATCTACCTGGCCGAATATGGCCAGAAGGGTTGGCTCGGCAGCCTCACGCGCTTCATCAACGACATTCTGCTGTCGGCACCCTCGATCGTGATCGGCCTGTTCATCTACTCGGTGGTGGTGGCTCCGAGGCACGGTTTCTCGGGCTGGGCCGGCGTGCTGGCGCTTGCGCTGATCGTGATTCCGGTCGTGATCCGCACCACCGAGAACATGCTCACGCTGATCCCCAACTCGCTGCGCGAGGCGGCCTACGCGCTCGGCACGCCGAAGTGGAGGGTGATCATGACCGTCACGCTCAAGGCGGCACGCGCGGGGGTGGTCACCGGCGTGCTGCTGGCGCTGGCGCGCATTGCGGGCGAGACTGCGCCGCTCTTGTTCACCGCGCTGTCCAACCAGTTCTGGACCAGCGACCTGAACGCGCCGATGGCGAGCCTGCCGGTGACGATTTTCAAGTTTGCACTCAGCCCCTACGAGAACTGGCAAAAACTCGCTTGGGCTGGCGTGCTGCTGATCACGATCGGCGTGCTGCTGCTCAACATCCTGGCGCGCGCGCTGTTTCGCAATAAACACTGATCGACGAGGAGCCTTCGACATGGACGCCAACGTGGAACTGCCGCTGAGCGAGAAGCCCAAGCTCTCGGTGCGCAGCCTCGATTTCTATTACGGGCATTTCCATGCGCTCAAGGGCATTAATCTCGACATACCGCAGAACAAGGTGACGGCCTTCATTGGTCCCTCGGGTTGCGGCAAGAGCACGCTGCTGCGGTGCTTCAACCGCATGTTCGAGCTCTATCCGGAGCAACGCGCAGAAGGGCAGATCCTGCTCGACGGCGACAACATCCTCACCAGCAAGGAAGACATCTCGCTGATCCGCGCCAAGATCGGCATGGTGTTCCAGAAGCCCACGCCGTTTCCGATGTCGATCTACGACAACATCGCTTTCGGCGTGAAGCTGTTCGAGACGCTGCCGCGCGTGGAGATGGACGAGCGCGTCGAATGGGCGCTCAAGAAGGCGGCCCTCTGGAACGAGGTCAGGGACAAGCTCAACCAGAGCGGCTCGGGGCTGTCGGGCGGGCAGCAGCAGCGCCTGTGCATTGCGCGCGGCATCGCCATCAAGCCCGAGGTCCTGCTGCTCGACGAACCCTGCTCGGCGCTCGATCCCATCTCGACGGGCAAGATCGAGGAGTTGATCCACGAACTGAAGAACGACTACACCGTCGTCATCGTCACGCACAACATGCAGCAGGCCGCGCGCTGCTCGGACTACACAGCCTATATGTACCTTGGCGACCTGATCGAGTTCGGCCCCACGTCGGATTTGTTCATGAAGCCGCGCAAGAAAGACACCGAGGACTACATCACCGGGCGCTTCGGTTGAAGCGCCACCAGGGAGCACGACGATGAGCGATAAACACCTCTCGACCCAGTTCGACGCTGAACTCAGCGGCATCTCGACGCGCGTGCTCGAGATGGGCGGCCTGGTGGAGTCGCAGGTCGCGCAGGCGATCTATGCGCTGACCAACTTCAGCAACGAGACCGCTGCCCAGGTGCTGGCCGTGGAAGAGAAGGTCAACCGGATGGAGCTCGACATCGACCGCGATCTCTCCAGCATCATCGCGCGGCGGCAACCGACCGCGCGTGACCTGCGCCTCTTGATCGCGGTCAGCAAGACGATCGGCAACCTCGAGCGCGTCGGCGACGAGGCGGCGCGCATCGCGCGCACCGTGCAGCGGCTGGTCAATACCGGCGTGTCGAGCCGCTTGCGCTTGCCGATGTCCGACGTGGCCTTCGAGGCGACGCTGGCCACCACCTTGCTGCGCAAGGCGCTTGACGCCTTTGCGCGACTCGACGTCGACAAGGCGGTCGAGGTGCTCAAGCAGGACGACCAGATCGACCAGGAGTTTGAAGGCCTGATGCGCAAGCTCATCACCTTCATGATGGAAGACCCGCGCACCATCTCGGCCAGCATCGACCTGGTGTTCGTGGCCAAGGCGATCGAGCGCGTGGGCGACCACGCCAAGAACCTGGCCGAGCAGATCATCTACGTGGTCAAGGGCACCGATGTGCGGCACAACCCAGTCGATACCGTCGAGTCGATGGTGCGATGAGCAGCAGCGAAGGAGCGAGGCAATGAGCCGAGTGTTGGTGGTGGAAGACGAGTCGGCGATCGCCGAGCTGATTTCGATCAACTTGCGACATGCGGGCTACGAAGTGCGGGTGGCCGCAACGTCCGACCAGGCGCAGCTCGAGATCGACCGCGTGCTGCCAGACCTGGTGATTCTCGACTGGATGCTGCCAGGCCAGTCGGGGCTGGCGCTGGCCAAGCGCTGGCGTGCCGACAGCCGCACGCGCGAGCTACCGTTGATCATGTTGACGGCGCGGGCGGCCGAGGGCGACAAGGTCGCGGGGCTCGATGCCGGCGCGGACGACTACCTCACCAAGCCGTTCTCGACCCATGAACTGATGGCGCGCATCCGCGCGGTGCTGCGGCGCAAGGCGCCCGAGGCGCTCGACAGCGCGGTCGAGCTGGGCCCGCTGCGCCTGGACCCGGCGACGCGCCGCGTGTCGCGCGGCGACCAGGAAGTCAAGATCGGTCCGACCGAGTTTCGCCTGCTGCATTTCTTGATGACCCACCCCGAGCGTGTGCATTCACGCGCGCAGCTGCTCGATCGCGTCTGGGGCGACCATGTCTTCATCGAGGAGCGCACCGTCGACGTGCATGTGAAGCGGCTGCGCGAAACGCTCGCGCCGGTGGCCTGCGCCGCGATGATCGAGACGGTACGCGGCGCCGGCTACCGGCTCACACAGCAGGTCGCTGCGGTTTCAGTTTGACGACCACCCGGGCTGCGGGAGCGTGCGCTTGACCTGGCTCTTCCCACGCCTGTTCGCGGGCCTGCTGGTGCTGGTCGCAGGCGGCGTGGCGGGCTATTGGCTCGGCGGTGCGGTGCATGCGCCGGTGCTCAGTGTGCTGCTCGGAGGCGCGCTCGCGGTCGGCACGCTGGCAGTGCTCGACACTCTGCGCGGCATGCGCCTGATCACCTGGCTGCGCAGCGCGCAGGAGACCGATGCGCCGCGCGACGCCGGCTTCTGGGGCGAGATCGGCTACCGCGTGGAGCGCAGCATTCGTGCCCGAGAACGCACGGCGGCAGAGGAGAAAGCGCGCCTCGAGCAGTTCTTGCAAGCCATCGAGGCCTCGCCCAATGGCGTGCTGATGCTCGACGCCAATGACCAGATCGACTGGTGCAATTCGGTGGCGGCGGCGCACTTCGGACTCAATCCGCAGCGCGACCGGCTGCAGCGCATCACCAACCTCGTGCGCGCACCGGCCTTTGTCGCGCACCTGCAGTTCGGAAAATACGACGAGCCGGTGAGCTATGTCGACCCGCGCGGCCTGGGCACGCTGTCGGTGCTGGTGCGCGACTACGGCGGCGGCATGAAGCTCGTGCTGTCCCAAGACATCACCGAGCGCGAGCGAGCGGACGCGATGCGGCGCGATTTCGTGGCCAATGTCTCGCACGAGATCCGCACGCCGCTGACGGTGCTCGCCGGCTTCATCGAAACGATGGACACGCTGCCGCTGACCGCGGTCGAGTGCAAACGCGTGCTGATGCTCATGGCCCAGCAGACCGACCGCATGCAGACGCTGGTGAGTGACCTGTTGATCTTGGCGCAACTCGAAGGCAGCCCGCGACCCGCGGCCGACCGTTGGATTGCGCTGGCCAAGCTGCTGAGGCGGGTCGAAGCCGATGCACGCACCCTGTCGCAGGGCCGGCAGACGATCACGCTGACCGGCGACGACGCGCTCCAAATCGCGGGCGCGGAGAGCGAACTGCTCAGCGCCCTGGGCAACCTGGTGACCAACGCGGTGCGCTACACGCCCGAGGGCGGGCGAATCGACATTGGCTGGCGCATGCGACCCGACGGCTCCGGTGAGTTCGCGGTCAAGGACACCGGCCCGGGCATCGAGCGCGAACACATCCCGCGCCTGACCGAGCGCTTCTACCGCGTCGACGGCAGCCGCTCGCGCGAGACCGGCGGCACCGGCCTGGGCCTGTCGATCGTCAAGCACGTCGCGCAGCGCCACGGTGGCGAGCTCGACATCCACAGTGAGACGGGCAAGGGGTCGACCTTCCGGCTGGTGTTTCCGGCCGCACGCCTGCGCTACCTCGAAGCGCCGTCCCCGCGCATGCGCGACGCACTCTGAAGCCGCGCGAGCCGCAGCGCGCTGGCTCGATCCTCATCGAGCCGCACGGTCGGCGCTGCGCCGGTAGACCGCCGTTTGCTCGTCGCGTTCGGTGGGGCGGCGCTCGCGCGCGATCAACCGCCAGCCAGGGCGCTCGAGCGCACTCGCGGACGTGCCCGTGCGTGCTGGCGCGAGCAGGAATTCGCAGCCTGCGACGCTAGCGCCCGGCTGGGCCTCGACACGCCAGCCGCCGTGGTACTCGAGCGCCGCCAGCAGGGCCAACGGCAAGCCGGTGGCGGCCACGCACGCATCGCGCGGCACATGCTGCGCAATGCGCTCGACCAGCGGCCGGTAGCTGCGCACGTAGTCGAGCAGCGGCAGCAGCAGCGTCATCAGCAACAGCCAGCACAGGGCGAGGCCGCCGGCCGGCAGCACCAGGCTCTTCCACAGCGGGTGGCGGTGGCGCCCGGTGCGCCAGCGCACCAGCAGCAGCCAGGCGAGCGTCGCGCCGAGCGCGCACGCCAGCGCCACGCTCGAAAAGCCGCCCGGATAGCCGGGCACGAGGCGCGCGACGTTGGCGGCGGTCTTGGCCGGAACACCCCACTGCAGCGCGCTGTAGACCACCCAGATGGCGATTGCGCCGACGCTGAAGAACGCCACCGAGAACCAGTCGATCGCGGCCGAGACGCTGCGCTGCAAGGTCGGCAGGGCAAAGGACGCGAGCACTGCCAGCGCGGGCAGCGCGAGCATTAACGCGCGGTCGGAGCCGCCCATGCCGACGCAGGCGATGAACGCCACCGCCGCGAGCGTGAGCGGCACCGCGATGTGACGGTGCCGCACGTGGCCGCGCCAGCGCCACAGCGTCCACGCGGCCAGCGCCCAGGCCGGCCAGGCGAACCAGCCCAGCAATTGCAGCACCGAGCCGATGCGCGGCAGCGTCCAGACGCGCCATCCCCAGGCGCCGAGCGCCGTGGCGGCGAGCGCCGCCACAATCGCAGCCATTGCGATCCAGGCCGCGAAGCGCCGCGCCAGCGGGTAGCTCGAGCGCAGACTCACCAGCACGCCGGCCAACGCAAAGCCCACACCGATGGTCGGCGCGCCGCTGGCCGACAGCACCGGCAGTGCCACCAGCACTGCGATGCGTGAAGGCCACGCCCGCCACGGGCTCGCCGCCAGCGCATAGACGAACAGCGTGGTGCCGAACAACTGCACGAGTTCGGGTGTGGTTTCGTGGCCGAGTTGCAGCAGGCCCAGCGTGGCCATCAGCGCCAGCAGCGCACCGTCGGCGACGGCGCGGGCGTAGTCGAGCGGTTGCGCTTCGCCGCCAAAGGCAAACGGCACCGGCTGAGCCGCTTCGGTACGCGCGAGGTGATAGGTGCTGTACCAAGTGAACACGAGCACGCCCACCAGCAGCAGCGCGAACGGCAGACGCGCAGCGAGCGCCGGGTCGAGCAGCGAGCCCAGCAGCTTGATGGCCAGCGCACCGAGCCAGTAAGGCAGCAGGGCGCCGTCGCCCGGCAGGCCGGCAATGGTTGGCAGCAGCGGCTCGGCCGTGCCGCGCGCCAAGCCGAACATGTAGCCAAAGGCGGTGATGTCGGCGTTGCGCCAGGGATCGCGCCCGAGCAGTCCGGGCAGCACGTAGGCGGCGCAAAACAGCAGCAACGCACCGCGCGGCAGGCGCTGCACGGCGCGCTGCGCGACCAGGGCGGGGGTGGGGGTGCTCAAGCGGGCGGTCGGCTGGGGGGCATCGACGGATGTTGCCGCAAATGCGGTCATGAAAAAAGGCAGCCGGAGCTGCCTTCATGCGGGGTCGAGTTGGCTTACTTTTTCGCGCCGAGGTGGGCGAACTTGTTGCGGAATTTTTCGACGCGACCGCCCAGCGAGTCAACGCTCTTTTGCGTGCCGGTGTAGAACGGGTGCGATTCGCTGGTGGTCTCGAGCTTGTACAGCGGCAATTCGCGGCCGTCGTCCATCTTGGTCATTTCGCGCGTCTGGGCGCACGAGCGCGTCACGAACTTGAAGCCGTTGGACAGGTCGACGAAGCACACGTCGCGGTAGGTGGGGTGAATGCCGTCTTTCATCTCGAATCCTTGGTCGTTCTTGGTCGTTGCAGGAGCCCCGCCGCGGGACGCAGCGCACTTTCTGGCGTTTATGAATGGCGTTTATGAAAAGCCGCAAATTATGCCATGCGGTCGCCGCGCCTCGTCAGCCTCCGCGCCGCATCATGTCGAAGAAGTCGAGGTTGGTCTTGGTCGACTTCATCTTGTCGAGGATGAACTCCATCGCCTCGATCTCGTCCATGGAATAAAGCAGTTTGCGCAGGATCCAGGTCTTTTGCAGGATCTCCGGCTTGAGCAGCAGCTCTTCGCGCCGCGTGCCGCTCTTGTTGAGCAGGATCGAGGGGTAGACGCGCTTTTCGGCCATGCGGCGGTCGAGGTGGATCTCGCAGTTGCCGGTGCCCTTGAACTCTTCGTAGATCACCTCGTCCATGCGGCTGCCGGTGTCGACCAGCGCGGTGCCGATGATGGTGAGCGAGCCGCCTTCTTCAATGTTGCGCGCCGCGCCGAAGAAGCGCTTGGGGCGCTGCAGCGCATTGGCGTCGACGCCGCCGGTCAGGACCTTGCCCGACGACGGCAACACGTTGTTGTAGGCGCGGGCCAGGCGGGTGATGGAGTCGAGCAGGATCACCACGTCCTTCTTCAACTCGACCAGGCGCTTGGCGCGCTCGATCACCATTTCAGCCACCTGCACATGGCGCGCGGCCGGCTCGTCGAAGGTGGAACTGATGACCTCGCCGCGGATGGTGCGCTGCATCTCGGTCACTTCTTCGGGCCGCTCGTCGACCAGCAGCACGATCAGGTGGACCTCGGGGTAATTGGCGGTGATGGCGTGTGCGAGGTACTGCATCATCACCGTTTTGCCGCTCTTGGGCGCCGAGACGAGCAAGGCGCGCTGGCCTTTGCCGAGCGGGGCGATCAGGTCGATGATGCGGCTGGTGATGTTCTCTTCGGACTTGATGTCGCGTTCGAGCTTGAACTGCTCCTTCGGGAACAGCGGCGTCAGGTTCTCGAACATGATCTTTTGTTTGTTCTCCTCCGGCGTGATCCCGTTGACGATGTCGACCTTGACCAGCGCGAAGTAGCGCTCGCCGTCCTTGGGCACGCGCACCTCGCCTTCGATCATGTCGCCGGTGTGCAAATTGAAGCGCCGGATCTGGCTGGGCGACAGGTAAATGTCGTCGGTGGAGGCGAGGTAGCTCGCCTCGGGCGAGCGCAGGAAGCCGAAGCCGTCGGGCAGCACTTCGAGCACGCCGTCACCAAACACCTGCTCGCCGCCCTTGGCGCGCTTTTTCATGATCGCGAACATCAGTTCCTGCTTGCGCATGCGACTGCTGTTCTCGATCTCCAGCGTTTCGGCCGCCTTGATCAGTTCGGAGATGTGCTGGGCTTTGAGTTCGGATAGATGCATGAGGGCACCTCGGGGTGCTGACGACGCAAGCATTGGTCGATGAATTCGACCAAAGGCACGTTGTCGGTCAAGGCTGATCGCTCACGCGATCAAGGGCCGAAAATCTGGGTGGGGGTGCCGAATCCACGCGCCGGTACGCGGCGTGGCGGCTTTTCTCGCGGGAACTCGGGGCGGGCGGCTGGCCTCGCCCCGACACGTTTGCCGCGATTATAGGTGGCCGTCGAGGAAGGCCGTCAATTGGGATTTGGACAGGGCGCCAACCTTCGTGGCGGCCAACTTGCCGTCCTTGAACAACATCAGCGTCGGGATGCCGCGGATGCCGAACTTGGCCGGGACGTCACGGTTCTCGTCAACGTTCATCTTGGTGACCTGCAATTTGCTGCCGTAGTCGCGGGCCACCTCGTCGAGGATCGGCGCAATCGCCTTGCAGGGGCCGCACCATTCTGCCCAGTAGTCCACCAGCACCGGGGTACCGGACTTGAGTACGTCGTCGTCGAACGAGGCGTCGGAGATGTGTTTGATCAAATCACTGGCCATCATGTTTCCTTTGGCTTTGGGCCGAAGCGTTGCGTTTGCAGCAGGGCTCCAGGGCAAAATGATTTTGACACAAGGGGTCGGTGCGCGTACTCGCTAACCCGATCCTTCGGCAATGGCGGTGATTGAAGGAAAACAGCCCTGGACATCCCTTTGGCCCCCGGGCTCGACGTGCCGCAATGCTGGCAACAGGTGGCCCGTGCGGTGCGGGCGTTTTCGCACGAGCGAGGCGTCGAGTCGCGCGACCTGATCGTGCTGCTGCCGTTCGCGCAGCACCTGCCGCTGGCGCGCGCGGCG
>NZ_JANMWL010000204.1:0-1878 GCF_031393925.1 Methylibium sp.
TCGCCGACGCCGCCGGCACAACCGCGCTCGGCCTGGGCCTGGGCCACCGCGTGGTCGAAAAGATTGCCGGCCTTCACGGCGCTGGCTTCGCGGCGGTGCCGGCGCCGGTCGGTTTCGACACCTGCTACCGCGTCGATTTCGGCGCAGACGTCGAGTCCTGAACCCGCGCGTGCGTTAACGGTCGCCGCACCCGCGCGATCAGAAGAATCCGGCCTTCTGCGCCGCCTCGACCACCGCCCGCGTCAGCTCGCCGAGCTGCCCCGGCACATCGGCCGAAGACGAGGTGCCGGCCGTGCCGCTCCACATCAGGCGCCCGCTCGCCACGTCGGTCAGCGCACCGTGAAGCCCGTGTCCGACCTGAGGCCGAGCGCCGCCGATGGGCAGCGAAATGCCGACGCCGCCGCCCACCCCACCACGCCCGCCCCCGCCGAAACCACCGACGCCGATGCCGATCGACGGGCCGGCATTCACCACCGCAACGTCGCTCACCACCGCAGCGCTGAACACCGCCTCTGCACCCGCCGCGCGCGCCGCCGGCACGTATGCGCCGGTGGCCTGTTCACGACCCGGCTGCGGGTTGGGCAGATCGGGCGCAATCGTCGGCGTGGCGCCAAAAGCGACGAGTTGCGCGGCGAGCTGGTCCTGGCAGCCGCGCTTGATCGCCAACTCCGGCGCCTCGCACACCACCAGCAGCTTGGCACCGCGCAATGAGCGCCCCTGGAACTGCGGGTCACTCCATTGCGAATTGATCTGGGTTGACGCGCAGCCGGCCAGCGTCACGACCGCGCAGGCGGCAATTGCTGCAGCACGAAGCTTCGACGTGCCGCTTGGCGGGCGCAGTTGCATGGCGTGGACTCCCGAACGATTGACCCGACGGGCAGCTTAGCGCCGCCCTGCCCGCGAGCGAATTAAAGGGTGTTGTGGAGCCGACCACCGAAGCCAAGTCACCAGGGCCCTGGCACCCATCGAAATTGTGTTGCCGTGGGCGTTGATTGCCGCGACGCTGACCGCCTTCTGGCGCGTGCGCCCGATGGCCGGGGCGCTGCTGCTGCCTTAGCTCGCGTGAGTGACGCTCGCGTCGGCCCTGTGCTACACCCGATGGCAGCTCAATCCGCAAATGCTCGGCTGGCGCGGTCCCCCGAGCCTCGATTTCGGCCGGCTCGGCAACGCCGCGCACCCCACTTCGAAAGGACTTTGATGGCGACGCAAATCTTCGTGAACCTGCCGGTCAAGGACCTGCCGCGATCGGTGGCCTTCTTCACCCGCCTGGGCTTCACGTTCAACCCCCGGTTCACCGACCACAACGCCACCTGCATGATCGTCGGCGAAAACATTTTCGTCATGCTGCTGGTCGAGAGTTTCTTCAAGACCTTCACCAAGAAGGCGCTGTGCGATGCCACGCGCAGCACCGAAGTGCTGGTGTGCCTGTCGTGCGAGAGCCGCGCCCAGGTCGACGAGCGGGTCGCGCAGGCGCTCTCCGCGGGCGGCGCAGCGCCCAATGAGGCCAAGGACCACGGCTTCATGTACCAGCACGGATTCGAAGACCTCGACGGGCACCTGTGGGAGCTGATCTACATGGAGCCGACGACCGACAGCCCGGCCTGAAAGCCCCGCTCGGCGCTCGCCCACGCGGCGCCGGCATGCTCGAGCACACCGAACCCGTCCTCATCGGAGACACGTCATGTCAAACCCCGCCGCAGCCGAGGTCGTGCGCGAGTTCTGGCGTCTGATGGCGACCAACGACTTCGACGCCGTGGCCGCCGTGCTGGCGCCCGAGTTCGTGCTCGAGTGGCCGCAATCGCGCGAGCGCATTCGTGGCGCCGCACGCTTCGCGCAGATGAACCTGCAGTACCCGGCGCATGGCGTGTGGCGGTTCAC
>NZ_JANMWL010000219.1:0-11578 GCF_031393925.1 Methylibium sp.
AGCGCCGCGCGCTTCAGCAGCAAGCTCTGCGGCGGTGAACTGTCACTCTTTCGCGCGGTACTCGGTGATGGCGTGTCCGTCGAGCGATTCGAATACCTCCACAGCGGTGACCGGCGCTGTGCCTACCGTATTTCCAGTCTGAAATTCCCCTCGACATCGTCAAGCTCAGCTTAGGGCGTGTTAACACAACCGCAGTCCATCGGCTATCAGCGCGAAGCTGATGAATCCGAGGACGTCGTCGATCTTGGCCGCGATGCGCAGCGGCACACCGCAGGCGATGGCAATCTCAATCGCGCGGTCGACCCGTTTCTCCGGCGAGATGCGCCCGAGGAAGGCGAAGTAATCGCCCGGCTCGGGCTGCAGCCGGTGCAGGTGCTCGGGCAGCCCGTGGTGGACGGTGGCGCGCCAGTTGGCGCCCGCCAGCGGCATGCGCTGGCTGTCGGAAATGGAGACCAACGCCAAGTCGGTGAACTCGCGGTACAGCGGCGCGAGGTCGGGCAGGTCCAGCCGGCCATGCAAGGTGGTCACCGAAGGGGTCGCGCAACGACGCGCCAGCGGGAAGTGCAGGAAGTCGACGTGGAAGTGGATCACGTCGAACTGCTCTGCGGTTGCGAACAAGCGCTCGAGCATCAGCGTGTGCCAGACCAGCCAGTCCGGGCGTCGGCAGTCAAGCCGCAGGCTCTGCTCGACCACCGGCACCAGCCGCGCCCGCGTCACCGAGTCGCCACTGGCAAACAGCGTCACCTCGTGCCCGGCCTCGACCAGCGCCTCGGTCAAGTAAGAGACGACGCGCTCGGTACCGCCGTAGCCCTGCGGCGGAACGCTTTCAAACAGGGGCGCGACTTGCGCGATTCTGAGTGCCGGAGTTTTAAGGGTCATCCACGGCAGCAGCAAGCAGCGCACCTTGGACGCGGTGTCGGTCGGCCTCGTCGCGGCGCGGACGCGGCGGCGCTTTTCCGGTGCAAGCCGTGGGAAGTGGCCGGGTAGAGTTCAGCGATGAGCCGCCGTGCGATGAATGCGGGACGACCGCGACCCGCTCCATGGCGTCTTCGCAGACGCGGGGTCGTTCGAGCGCCGCACGGCATGCCGGCGGCGAACGCGCTCGCCGATGGCTGCTTCGAGTGCATTTTTTGCAGCAAGCGCACGGCGGTGCAGCCGGCCGATCGCGCCCGCCCGAGCCGATGCTCGATGGCCGCGGACGCGCGGCTCATCTGCCCGTAAGTACCAGCGCCGCGTGACCCGATCTTGCGCAAACGTGTTGAACCGGAGACTTTCATGCTGAGCGGCGGCTGCCTGTGTGGCGCAGTGCGCTACGAAATCGACGGCGAGCTCGGGCCCATCGTGCTGTGCCATTGCGGCCAGTGCCGCAAGGCGCAGGGCTCGGCCTTCGCGGCGGTGGCGCCGGTGCCGGCGGCGCGGTGGCGCTTGCTCTCGGGCGCCGAGCAGTTGGTGTCGTATGAATCCTCGCCCGGCAAGTGGCGCAGCTTCTGCGTGCGCTGCGGCTCGCCGATCCACAGCCGTCGCGATGCGCTGCCGGCCGCCTTGCGTCTGCGCGTCGGCACGCTCGACGCGCCGCTCGGGCACGGGCCGGTGGCGCACATCCATGTGGCCTCAAAGGCCGATTGGTGGGACATCACCGACGACCTGCCCCAACACGCCGGCATCGAACCTGGGCGCTGAGGGTCGCGCACGCTCGGACGCGCGCCGGGCTCGGTGCGCAGCCCAGCGTCAAGCACGGGGCGACGGACTCATTGCGTCAAGGCGCGCAGGTGCGCAACGCGCTTTCGCGTGCCCGGGTGGGTGGCGGTGTCGTTGACCATCGGCAGGGTGTGAAACAGCGCCAGCGCCGTCTCCCGCGATTCACCGACCCGCGCGAGCACGCTCCAGGCATAGGCATCCGCCGCGTATTCCTGCTCGTGCGCCAGCGCCGAGGCCTCGCGGCCCAACGCGCCGGCCACCGCGTCGGTCTTGTGCTGCACCACCTCGTCGGGAATGTGCTTCTGGAACAGCCGCCCCATGGCCGACCAGTGGCCGTGCGCGACGTGTCCGAGTTCGTGCGCCAGCACGAACAAGCGCTCGCCTTCGCTCAGGTCGGCCAGCGAGACATTGACCACGATGATGCGGCCGAGCAGGCATTCGGCCACCTTGGAGCCGCGCACGACCTGCAGCCTCACCTTCACGGGCAGCGTCACGAGAGGAAGCAGGCGCTCGAAGCTGCGCTGCACGCGCTGCGCCTCGGGGCTGCCGGGGTCGGCCAGTTCCAGCGCATCGAGCTGCTGGTGTTGCGAGCGGTCCAGCACGTCCAGAATGTCTTCGCCGCACCAGACGGGCGGAGCGGCGAAAACAAACAAGGCCAAGAGGGCAGCGCGCATGGGCACCTCCGTTGTGCTGGTCTCCCGATACATCCGGGTTTCCACTGAACTAGTGCAAACGGCGTGCCAGTTTGAGACAAGAATTCGGGATTCCCGCAAATATTTCTACTAAAAGCAGGGCGGCGTTCGTCCACCAGCCCCTAGGCAAGCCCTCGGTCGGCGTCGCGTGTACCCACCGGGACGCCGCTGCGGCCTGGCCGGCGGGCGCCATCCGGCGGCTGTGGCGTCCGATGGCGCCGCTAAAATCGCCGCCCACACGCCTTGCGCCGCCCGAGCGCAGCAGCGCGCTGCACCCCACTCGAAAGCCTTTTGCCATGAGCCTCAAATGCGGCATCGTGGGCCTGCCCAATGTGGGCAAGTCCACTCTTTTCAATGCGCTGACCAAGGCCGGCATCGCGGCCGAGAACTACCCGTTCTGCACCATCGAGCCCAACGTCGGCATCGTCGAGCTGCCCGACCCGCGCCTCGCGGCCCTGGCGGCGATCGTCAAGCCCGAGCGGGTGCTGCCGGCGATCGTGGAGTTTGTCGACATCGCCGGGCTGGTGGCGGGGGCCAGCAAGGGCGAGGGCCTGGGCAACCAGTTCCTCGCGCACATCCGCGAGACCGACGCGATCGTCAACGTGGTGCGCTGCTTCGACGATGAAAACGTCATCCATGTGGCCGGCAAGGTGGACCCGCTGTCCGACGTCGAGGTGATCCAGACCGAGCTGTGCCTGGCCGACCTGACCACGGTCGACAAGACCTTGCAGCGCTCGCTCAAGGCCGCGAAGTCGGGCAACGACAAGGAGGCCGCCAAGCTGGTCGACGTGCTGCAGCAGTGTCACGATGCCTTGAACGAGGCGCGGCCTGCCCGCAGCATCGCGTTCAGCAAGGAGCAGCTCGCCATCCTCGCGCCGCTGTGCCTCATCACCGCCAAGCCGGCGATGTTCGTCGGCAACGTCGACGAGGGCGGCTTCGAGAACAACCCCTACCTCGACAAGCTGCGCGCCTACGCGGCATCGCAAGGCGCGCCGGTGGTGGCGATCTGCGCCAAGACCGAGGCCGAGCTGGCCGACATGGCCGACGAGGACAAGCTCATGTTCCTGGCCGAGATGGGGCAGGACGAGCCGGGCCTCAACCGCTTGATCAGGAGCGCCTTCACGCTACTCGGGCTGCAGACCTACTTCACCGCCGGCGTGAAGGAAGTGCGCGCCTGGACCATCCACGTGGGCGACACCGCGCCGCAGGCCGCCGCCGCGATCCACACCGACTTCGAGCGCGGCTTCATCCGCGCCCAGACCATCGCCTACGCCGACTTCATCGCCTGCAAGGGCGAGCAGGGCGCCAAGGAGGCGGGAAAGATGCGCGCCGAGGGCAAGGAGTACGTCGTCAAGGACGGCGACGTGTTGCACTTCCTGTTCAACGTGTGAGCCGAAGGGACGGGATCACGACAGTTCCCGTTCCGCGCCATGAAGCCACGTATTTCCCTGATTCCCGGGTTTCTTGCTGATGGCGGCTTCACAGCGATCGCGCCACCCAACCCACTCGGCGGGGGCGGCAAGCCCGAGACGCCAACGAAGCCATTGACCCCGGACTTTGCATCGATCTAGCTAGCTAGCTAGATATAGTTTGACGCGTGCGAATTGAGAGAGGTGGGCTCCATGACTCCCATTGCATTGTTCGAGGCGAAGAACCGGCTTTCGGAATTGATCGACCGCGTGCAGGCCGGCGAGGAGTTCGTCATCACGCGTCGCGGCAAGGAGGTCGCGCGCCTTGCGTTGCCCGAGGCCAGCGACGCCGGGCAGCGCGCCAGTGATGCATCAGCACGAAATCAAGCTCGCCAACCTGGCGCGCACGCATCAGCTCGGCGGTGACTTCCGCGCGCGTGGACGGTCTGCCTTGTGTCTCGGCTGCAGCAGCCACGATGGCGAGGGCGGCCACGACGGGCAGGACGGCGAGGGTCGCGAGCGCACCGCGAGCGCGGTGCCGGCAGCCGCAGCAACGCGCGGCGACGCATGCACGGTGGGCGCCGCGCCTCGACCGCAGTGGCTCGCCGGGCGGCCATCGTGCCCGTGGCGACCGATACGTTCTACCGCGCAGGGTCGCTTGTTGAATGCCGGTGGTAGGCTGTTTCCCGCACCATGGTCGCCTCGCACGCCCGCGCGTCCACTGCGCCTTCAACCACCGACAAGCCCGAAGCGCCGGCCCCCCTGGCGGTACATGCGGGGATCGCCCTCGCCTATGCGGTCGTCGGCGCGGTCGCGCTGTTGCTCACGGCCACGCCCGGCTATGCGTCGCCGCTCTTTCCGCCGGCCGGCATCGCGCTGGCCGCCGCGCTGGTGTACGGCCGGCGCGCCTTGCCGGCGGTGGCGCTCGGCAGCCTGGGTGTGCAGGGCTGGCTGTTCTTGCAGCGCGGCCACGGCACCGCCAACGAACTGACCGCGCTGGCGTTGGCGCTGGCGATCGCCCTGGGCGCCGCGTTGCAGGCCGGCTTCGGCGCCTGGCTGGTGCGACGCACGGTGCAATGGCCATTGACGCTCGACCGGCCGATGGCGGTGACACGCCTGTTCGCGCTCGGCGGGGCGCTGGCCTGCACGCTCAACGCCAGCAGCTCGAGCGCCGCGCTGTGGCTGACCGGGGCGGTGCCCGCCGGGCAAATCGCGACCACGTGGTGGACGTGGTGGGGTGGCGACACGCTGGGCACCATCATCGCCACGCCGGTGGTGCTGACCTTGATCGGCCGCCCGCGCGAGGCCTGGCGCTCACGCAGGCTGACCGTGGCGCTGCCACTGGCGCTGGCCATGCTGTTGCTGGGCGGCGCGATCGTCCAGGTGGCGCGCTGGCAGGAGCAACGCAGCGAGGCCCGCTTCGAGCGCGACGCTTCGCATGTCAGCCGCAACCTCGAGCTGCGGCTCAATGCCCATCTCGACGCGCTCGAAGGCATGCGCGGCGTCTACATCGCCTCGCAGGAGGTGGACGCCGAGCAGTTCGCGCGGGCCAGCGCGCCGTGGTTGCGCAAGTTGCCGGGCGCGCAGGCGATCGGCTGGCACGAGCGCGTCGCGCGCGCGGACCTCGGCCGCTTCGAGGCGCGCGTGCGCACGCAGGGACCGAGCGACTACCGCGTGTTCGACCGCGACGCCGTCCTGACGGCGTCCGACACCGAGGTGATCGCCATGCGCCACATCCAGCCGCAGCGCGGCAACGAGGGCGCGCTCGGCTTGAATGCGCTGTCGGTCGACGCGGCACGCCGGACGATCGCGCGCGCACGGCTCGTCGACATGCCGCTCGCGACCACGGCGTTTCGTTTGACGCAAGAGACCGCACAGCAACTCGGCGTGGTGGTGTTCCAGGCGGTGCGCCGGCCCGACGCACCGCCTGAGACCGCGCTGCAAGGCCTGGTGTTCATCACGCTGCGCATGGACGACACGCTGGCCGCGCTGCCGCAGGGCACACACGGCTATCTGCAGGTTTGCCTGATCGACACCGAGGCGCCACCGTCGATGCGCCGGCTCGCCGGGCCCGCGGCCTGCGCCGAGGAAGATGACGGCGCGGCGCTGTCGCAGCATGTGGCGATGCCGTTCGCCGGCCGCGCCTGGGAGCTTCGCATCCGCGCGCCGCACGGCGTGCCGCCGGTCTCGCGCGGCCTGCTCGCGAGCGACAGCGGCACGGCCTGGCTGTTGGCCATCGCCGGCCTGGCGGCCACCGGCCTGCTCGGCGCGTTGCTGCTCATCGTCACCGGGCGCGCGCGGCTGACCGCGAGCACCATGGCCGAGCGCACGCGCCAACTGGAGCACGAAGTGGCCGAGCGTCGCTCCACCGAGCTCGCACTGCGCGAGAGCGAGCAGAGCTTTCGCGGCATTTTCAACACGGTGCCGATCGGCATCGTCTACACCGACCTGCAAAGTCGCATCCAGCATCCCAATGCAGCGTTTTGCACGATGACGGGCTACAGCGAGCGCGACTTGCTGATGCGCTCGGTGATCGATCTCACCCACGAAGAAGACCGTGCCGGCGACCTCAGCGCGCGCGCCGACCTGTTGGAAGGGCGTCGCACGCGCTATCGGCGCCGCAAGCGCTACGTGACCCGGGACGGGAGCGTCATGTGGGGCGACGTCACGGTGAGCCTGTTGCGCAACGAGCGCGGCGAGCCGCACCGCCTGGTCGGAGTCCTCGAGGACATCAGCGAACGTCTGCATCTGGAGCAGGCGCACACCGCGCGCGAATCGGCCGAGACGGCCAACCAGGCGAAGAGCGTTTTCCTCTCGCGCATGAGCCACGAACTGCGCACACCGCTCAACGCCATGCTCGGCTTCGCGCAGCTGATCGACCTCGACCAGGGCGCCACGCTCGCCGAACGCCACCGCGTCTGGGTCGGCCAGATCCAGCAGGCCGGCTGGCACCTGCTGGAGATGATCAACGATGTGCTCGACCTGTCGCGCATCGAGTCGGGGTCGCTGCGCCTGGCCCCAGAACCGTTGGCCCTGGAGCCCTTGATCACCGCGTCGCTGGCCCTGGTGGAGCCGCAGGCACGCGCGCAGGGCGTCATGCTGACGCGCACGCGCGCGGCGCACCCGCCGGTGCGTGTGCTGGCCGACGCCACGCGCATGAAGCAGATCCTCACCAACCTGCTGAGCAATGCGGTCAAGTACAACCGCCCGGGCGGCGAAGTGCGCATCAGCACGCGCTGCATGGAGCCGGTGGGCGGCAGCGGCGCGCTGCTCGAGCTCGACGTGAGCGACTCCGGCCAGGGCATGAGCGCCGAGCAGCTCGCCCAGCTGTTCCAGCCCTTCAACCGCCTGGGGCGCGAGCGCGGTGCCGTCGACGGCACCGGCATCGGCCTGGTGATCGCCAAGCTGCTGGCCGAGCGGCAGGGCGGCTCGCTGCGGGTGGCAAGCGCCCCCGGCGTGGGCTCGACCTTCACGCTGGTGGTGCCGCTCACCACCGAGCCGCAGGCGCCCAGCGTACACGCCGCGCTCGAGGAGATTGACTCCGACTACCACCGCCGTCAGGTGCTCTACATCGAGGACAACGAGATCAACGTCGAGGTGATGCGCGGCATCCTGGCGCAGCGCCCGCAGGTTCAGTTGGAGGTGGCCACGACCGGTCTGGACGGGCTGGCCCGGGTACGCACCGCGCCGCCCGACCTGGTGCTGCTCGACATGAACCTGCCCGACATCGACGGCATGGCGTTGCTGGAGCACCTGCAGGCCGATGAAACCACGGCCGACATCGCCGTGGTGGTGGTGTCGGCCGACGCGCTGCCCGAGCAGATCGCCGCAGCGCTGGCCGCGGGCGCCTCGCGCTACCTGACCAAGCCAGTGGCCATCGACGAAGTGCTCGCGGTGATCGACGAACTGCTGTCGAAGCTGACGACGCGTTTCGGCTAGCGCTGCAGGCGCTGCGCGGCACCGCAGCGCAGCGCAGCCCGCTCCTGGCGCACCCTTTTGCGCTGCCGATGGTTTGACCGCGTGGGCGGCGCCTTTGGAAAAGGCCGACAGGCTCACGCGGCGGGAAACGTCACCCGCACGCGCAGCCCGCCGCCGTCTTCGGCATCGAGCAGCGTCACGCTGGCGCCGTGCGCCAGGGCGATGTCGCGCACGATCGCCAGGCCCAGGCCGCTGCCCGAGCCGGCCGAGCCGGGCAGGCGGTAAAAGCGCTCGAACACACGCTCGCGCTCGGCGCCGTCGATGCCGGGCCCGTTGTCCTCGACCTCCAGCACGGCCCGCGCGGCGCCCGGGCCGTCGATGAGCGCGGTGCGCACCGTGATGCGCGCCGGGTGCTCGGCGTCACCGGCGTACTCCAGCGCGTTGTGGACGAGGTTGCCGAGCAGCTCGCCGAGCAGGTGGCGGCGCCCGCGAAGCCAGGCCGATTCAAGCTGGAAGCCGAGGTCGGCGCCGCGCTCGAGCGCACGCGGCACCCAGTTCTGCGCCGCGTCCTGCGCCACCGCCTTGAGATCGACCGGCTCGGCGCCGCCCGGTTCGCGGCTGCTGGCCTCGGTGCGGGCCAGCATCAGCAGCTGGTCGGCCAGGCGCGCGACGCGCTGCGCGGAGCGGTGCATGCGCACCAGGGTGGCGTGGACCGCGGGCGGATGCCCCTCGAGCAGCGCCAGCTCGGACTCGGTGCGCAGCGCGGTGAGCGGTGTGCGCAGCTGGTGGGCGGCATCGGCGATGAAATGACGCTGGCGGCTGGCATCGACCGCGACGCGCTGCAGCAACTGGTCGATCGCATCGACCAGCGGTTGCACTTCAGAGGGCATGCGGCCGCGGCGCAGCGGTCGCAGGTCGTCGAGCGAGCGCTCGGCCAGCTGTTCGTTGACGCTGGCGAGCGGGCGCATCGCCACACTCACGACCCGCCAGATGGCCAGCGCGAGGAGCAATGCCCCGCCGCCGGCCAGCAACGCGGTGATCCACACCGACGCCAGGCGTGTTTGTTCCCGCTCGCCCATGGTTTCGGCCACACGCACCTGACAGGCACCTGCGCCGCACTCGACCGCATGAACCGCCATGCGCAGCGGCTGTCCGCCCAGTTGTGTGTCGAGCAGGCGGCGCTCGCCGCGCTGCAGGCCGATCAACGGCATGGCGAGCGGCGCATCGCCGGCCACCCACTGCCCGTTCGGGCCGAGCACCACGTAGTAAACGGTGTCGCTGCCAGCGGTGGTGCGCAGCGATCGCTCGGTCTGCTCGCTGAGGTCGAACTGCGGCTCGCCGTCGCGCATGTGCACGAGGTTGCCCAGGGCGAGCGCCCAGTCGCTGAGCGAGCTGTCGTAGGCGGCGCTGGTGCGCTGCAGCTGGCCCCGCACGTCGAAGAAGAACCTCAGTGGCACCACCAGGGCGATCACCAGGACCACCCACAGCATCAGCGTGGCCTTGAGGCTCTTGAGCATCAAGGCTCGGCGCTGGCAGGCGCCGGAGCTTCTTCGACCAGGTAGCCGAAGCCGCGCACCGCGCGGATGCGCAGGCCGGCCGGCTCGATCTTGGGGCGCAAGCGCGACACGTAGACCTCGACGGCGTTCTCCGACAGCGCGTCGTCCCAGCCGCTGATGGCTTGCAGGATCTGCTCCTTGCCGACGACGTGGCCGACACGTCCGAGCAGGTACTCGAGCACCGCCCATTCGCGCGCCGACAACTCCAGCGCCTGCTCGCCGATCCAGGCCCGGCGCGCCTCGAGGTCCATTCGCAGCGCGCCCATCGCGAGCACACTGCCCTGGCGGGCCTGGTGGCGGCGCGTGAGCGCGCGCGCGCGTGCAATGAGTTCGACCAGGGCAAAGGGCTTGACGAGGTAATCGTCGGCGCCGATCTCGAGGCCATGCACGCGGTCTTCGACGGCGTCGCGCGCGGTCAGCACCAGCACCGGCAAGGTAGAGCCCTGTTGGCGCACCCGCTTGAGGGTCTCGAAGCCGTCGATGCCGACCAGGCCGATGTCGAGGATCAACAGGTCGTAGGGGTCGGACTTGACCGACGCGGCAACCGGCTCGCCACGCGGCGTGTGGTCGACCACCCAGCCTTGCGAGCGCAGCGCACGCGCGGTCGATTCGGCCAGCGCCGGGTCGTCTTCCACCAGCAGGATGTGCATTGCAGACGGCGTGGGCGTCGACGCGAACGCGCGGGAAGGCGGGGTCATGGGCTCACCAAAGGTGCGTCGATTCACGCCCGGACTGTAGCGCGCAGCGCGCGCCGCCAGCCCCGTGCGCAGTGCCGCGCGGCGTGCATCCTGCAGGGCGTGCCGGCACGCCGAAACCGCAACTCAGCAAAAGGCCTGGAGGCCGGTCTGCGCGCGCCCGAGGATGAGCGCATGCACGTCGTGCGTGCCTTCATAGGTGTTGACCACCTCCAGGTTGACCAGGTGGCGGATCACTCCGTACTCGTCGGAGATGCCGTTGCCGCCGAGCATGTCGCGCGCCACGCGGGCGATGTCGAGCGCCTTGCCACAGGAGTTGCGCTTCATGATCGAGGTGATCTCGACCGCGGCGCTGCCCTCGTCCTTCATGCGGCCCAGCCGCAGGCAGCCCTGCAGGCCCAGCGTGATCTCGGTCTGCATGTCGGCGAGCTTCTTTTGCACCAGCTGGTTGGCCGCGAGCGGTCGGCCGAATTGCTTGCGCTCGAGCACGTACTGGCGCGCGCGGTGCCAGCAGTCCTCGGCCGCGCCGAGCGCGCCCCAGGCAATGCCATAGCGCGCGCTATCGAGGCAGGTGAACGGGCCCTTCAGGCCACGCACCTCGGGGAAGGCGTTCTCTTCGGGCACGAACACCTTGTCCATCACGATCTCGCCGGTGATGGAAGCGCGCAGCCCGACCTTGCCGTGGATCGTCGGTGCCGACAGACCCTTGGCGCCCTTGTCGAGGATGAAGCCGCGGATCTGGCCACCATCGTCCTTGGCCCAGACCACGAACACGTCGGCGATCGGCGAGTTGGTGATCCACATCTTGGCGCCGCTGAGCTGGTAGCCGCCGGCCACGCTCCTGGCGCGCGTGACCATGCTGCCGGGGTCGGAGCCGTGGTCGGGTTCGGTCAGGCCAAAGCAGCCGATCCACTCGCCCGTGGCCAGCCTGGGCAGGTACTTCTGTTTCTGCGCTTCGGTGCCGAAGACGTCGATCGGCACCATCACCAGCGAACTTTGCACGCTCATCATCGAGCGGTAGCCGGAGTCGACGCGCTCGACCTCGCGCGCCACCAGGCCGTAACAGACGTAGTTCAGGCCCGCGCCGCCGTAGGCCTCGGCGATGGTCGAGCCGAGCAGGCCGAGTGCCCCCATCTCGCGAAAGATTTCAAGGTCGGTGCTGCCGTTGCGAAACGCCTGCAGCACCCGCGGCGCCAGCTGGCCCTGGCAATACTCGCGCGCGGCGTCACGCACCGCGCGCTCGTCGTCGCTGAGCTGCTGCTCGAGCAGCAGCGGGTCGTCCCAGTGGAATGCAGCCGCCATGTGTGTCTCCTTGAAGCGTCCAGTTTATGGGCCGAGCGGGCCTCGACAAGAACGCGCCATCGCGCCCCGCGGCGGCCCATCGCCGGGGTCGGTCGCCGCTGCCCTCTGCACGACCGGGCACGTTGCGTGCTCGGTGCCGTGATGGAAGGTGACGTTTTCAACCCACGAATCGGACACCTTATCTGTACGTTAGCGTGCGCACGCTCTTTCCACGAGCGCTGTTTTTCTTGAATCTGCACTCATCGAATGTGAGGTTCGTTCATCACAGCCCACTTTAGCACTCGAAATGTCCGAGTGCTAAAATTGCC
>NZ_JANMWL010000233.1:0-10594 GCF_031393925.1 Methylibium sp.
ACCGAATGCTGCATCGCCTTGTCGGCGAAGGTCGCGTTTTCCACGCGCTGCGTGATCAGCAGCTCGTTGGGCACGATCGACTCGCGACCGCTGGCCGCGCGGATGACGGTGGCGCGCGTGTTGATGTCGGTGATGCGGCCCTCGAAGCCGTCGACCTTGACCAGGTCACCGATGCGCAGCGAACGCTCGGCCAGGATGACGAAGCCGCTCACGTAGTTGCTCGCGAGTTTTTGCAACCCCAGGCCCAGTCCCACGCCGAGCGCGCCGCCGAGCACGCTGAGCGCCGTGAGGTCGATGCCGGCGACCGACAGTGCCAACAGCAAGCCGACCAACAGCAGCAACGCGCGCGTCGCGTTGGCGGCCATCTTGCGCACCGACAGGTTGTCGCTGCGGTTCTTGAGCA
The DNA here is from genome assembly GCF_031393925.1 of Methylibium sp. Taxonomy (GTDB): domain Bacteria; phylum Pseudomonadota; class Gammaproteobacteria; order Burkholderiales; family Burkholderiaceae_C; genus Methylibium. The sequence goes on from NZ_JANMWL010000233.1 coordinate 404, forward strand.
GCCGCGTCTCGATCGCCGCACTCACCCACAGCGCCAGCACGAGCACGACCACCGCATTGAAGGCGCCTTCGAACAGCGCACGCAAGGAGATCCTGGTGCTGCCGACCTTCCAGCTCACGCCCTCCATCGCGTCGAGCATCAGCGGCAACACGCCGGTGATCCACAAGATGAGACCGATCCACACCACCCACGACACCCAGCGCTCGGCGATGCGCACCAGCTGCGACTCCGGGAAGGCCGCCCGCAGCACGCGCACCACCAGGCGGATGATCGCCAGCGCGAACAGCAGCGCGATGGCGATGCGCAGCAGCGCCGGTGGCACGTCCGCCGGCAGCAGTTCGCGTGCGAGCAGCGCCAAGCCGAACGCCAGCAACGGAAACAGCGCGCCGTCAACCAGCCGCTCGCCGAACAGCACCGAGCGGCTGTGCAGCGTCTGCGGTGCACGGCCCCGCAGCAGCCAACAGGCGAGCCACGCCAGCGCGAGGCAGCCCAGCAGCACGGCGAACTCGATGGCAGCGTCGCGACTGAGCAGCGCGCGGCCCAGGGCGCCGAGCTCGTCGGGCGTCATCGGTCGGGCCATGCGGCCGTCCACTGCCATGCGCGCGTCGGCCCGGCGCTCAGCGTGCCACGTCGGCCAGCACGCGCAGGTGGCTCGCCACGCTGCGCGCCAATGCGCCGAGGTTGTAGCCGCCTTCCAGGCACGACACGATGCGCCCGTTGGCGTGGCGCTCGGCCACGCGCTTGATGCGCTCGGTGATCCAGGCGTAGTCGGCCTCCACCAGGCCGAGCTGGCCGAGCTCGTCGTCGCGGTGCGCATCGAAGCCCGCCGAGATGAAGATCATCTGCGGCTCGAAGGCTTCGAGCCGCGGCAGCCACAGCGCCTCGATCATTTTGCGCACCTCCGGGCCCTTGGTGTACGGCGGCAGCGGCACGTTGAGCAGGTTGTCGCTGGCCGGGCAGGTGCCGCTGTTGGGGTAGAGCGGGTGCTGGAAGAAGCTCACCATCAACAGGCGCTCGTCACCGGCGACGATGTCCTCGGTGCCGTTGCCGTGGTGGACGTCGAAGTCGACGATGGCCACGCGATCGAGGCCGCGCACCTCGAGCGCATGGCGCGCCGCGATGGCGACGTTGTTGAAGAAACAAAACCCCATCGCCTGGCGACGTGTGGCGTGGTGGCCGGGTGGGCGCACGGCGCAGAAGGCGTTCTCGACCTCGCCGTCGAGCACCGCATCGGTGGCGGCCACGGCGGCACCCGCGGCATGCAGCGCCGCCTGCCAGGTGCCGGGCCCGGCCACGGTGTCGGCGTCGAGCGAGCGCCGGGTGCCGCGCTCATCGACCTGCTGCATGAAGGTGCGCATCGCGGCGACGTAGCCCGCGTCGTGCGCGAGTTCCAGATCGCGCTCGCAGACCGCGCCGGCCTCGCGTGCGTCGAGCGCGACGAGCAGGCCGGTGGCAATCAGGTGGTCGGCGATCGCGTCCAGGCGCTGCGGGCTTTCCGGGTGGCCGGCGCCCATGTCGTGAACGCGGCAGGCGGGGTGGGTGTAGTAGGCGGTGGCCATCCGTCTTCGGGCGGTCTGGGTGATCGGGGGCGGTCGATTCGGCTATGGTGCGCGGCTATGAACCTGCACGCCCGCCTTCACCGACTGGTGGACCAGATTAGCACGATCATCGTCGGCAAACGCCCGCAGATCGAGGACTCGCTCGCCTGCCTGCTGGCCGGTGGCCACCTGTTGATCGAAGACGTGCCAGGCGTCGGCAAGACGACCTTGGCGCATGCGTTGGCGGTCTCGCTCGGCCTGCGCTTTTCGCGCGTGCAGTTCACCGCCGACCTCATGCCCACCGACCTGGTGGGTGTGTCGATCTACGAACGCGGCAAGGAAAGCTTCGTGTTCCATGCCGGCCCGGTGTTCGCGCAGGTGCTGCTGGCCGACGAGATCAACCGCGCCGGCCCCAAGACGCAAAGCGCGCTGCTCGAGGCAATGGAGGAGCACCAGGTCACGGTCGAGGGCGAGACGCGCGCCCTGCCCGCGCCCTTCTTCGTGATCGCCACGCAGAACCCGAGCGACCAGCTCGGCACCTATGCGCTGCCCGAGAGCCAGCTCGACCGCTTTCTCATGTGCATCACGCTCGGCTACCCCGACCGTGCCAGCGAACGTCTGCTGCTGGCCGGGCGTGACCGCCGCGAGGCGATCCAGGACCTGCGCCCGGTGATGACGCCCACCGAGCTGCAGGCCGCGCAGCAGCAGGTGCTTGCCGTGCATGCCAGCGAGCCGCTGCTCGACTACCTGCAGGCGTTGATCGCCGCCACGCGCAGCGGCCAGTGGTTTGTCGAAGGCCTGTCGCCGCGCGCCGGCATTGCGCTGCTGCGTGCCGCCAAGGCGCATGCGCTGCTCGACGCGCGCGACTACGTGGCGCCCGACGACCTGCAGGCCGTCGCCGCGCAGACCGTCGCGCACCGGCTGCAGCCGGTCGCGGGCGCGGGTCGCGGACGACGCGAGCAGGTACGCGCCATGCTCGCGGCGGTGGCGCTGCCGTGAGCCGGTGTGCGCGTCGGCTCACGGGCCGCGCTGGCCACGGCGAACCATGGCCGTCGAGCAGCGCCGATTGCCGCAGCCAGCGGCGGGCAAGCGGCACGCGTCGCGGCGGGTGTCGCGGCGCCTGCCCCGGCACGAATCGCGGCGCCTTTCACAGCACCTCTCACAGCACCTGTCGCGCCCCGCGCCGATGGCCCGCACCGAGGGCGGCCTGATATGCGCTCGCCACGGCAACTCTGGCGCGCCTGGTGGTCGGCGCGTCACCCGCCCACCGACACGCTCGAGCTCACGCAGCGCAACGTTTACATCCTGCCCACGCGCGCCGGCTGCGTGTTCGCCGCGACCTTGCTGGTGCTGCTGGTCGCCTCCATCAACTACCAGTTGAGCCTGGGCTACGTGCTCACCTTCCTGCTCGCCGGCAGCGGCGTGGTGTCGATGCACGTCACCCACGCCACCTTGCGCGGCCTCGCCCTGCACCTGCGCGCGCCGCAGCCGGTGTTTGCCGGCGACAGCGCCAGCCTCGATTGCGTGCTCACCAGCAGCAGCGCGCGAGCGCGGCACGGCATCGGCGCGCGCCTGCGCGGCAGCGGCACTGCTGCGCACTGGAGCTGGACCGACGTGCCCGCCGGCGGCCAGGCGGTGCTGCAACTGGGTTTCACCGCCGCGCGCCGCGGCCGCCTCGCGCTGCCGACGGTGGTGCTCGAAACACGCTTTCCGCTCGGCCTGTTTCGCGCCTGGAGCGAGTGGCGCCCGGCCTCGTCGCTGCTGGCCTATCCGCGGCCCGAAACACCGGCCGCAGCGCTGCCGGCGGCGCATGCGGTGGGCAGCGCCAGCACGGCGCTGTGGGCCCGCGACGGCGGCGAACTCGAGGGCGTGCGCCCCTACCGCCGCGGCGATCCGCTCAAGCGCGTGGTCTGGAAGAAGGCCGCGCGCGCGCTCGAAGCCGGCGGCGAACTCGTCAGCCGCGACACCAGCAGCGCCGCGCGCCACGACCTGTGGCTGGACTGGGCCGCCACCGGCTCGCTGGCGCCCGAAGACCGTCTCTCGCGCCTCGCCGCCTGGGTGCTCGCCAGCGAACGCGGCGGCCTCGCCTGGGGCCTGCGCCTGCCGGGTCGCGAGCTGGCACCGGCGCATGGCGAGGCACAACGACGCAGCAGCCTGGAGGCCTTGGCGCTGTGGTCATGATGTGCGCGCTCCCGTCCCGAGCGACGCGGGCCGAGCGCCGGGCCGCTCCCAAGCCGGCCCGCCTCCCCGCGGGGGAGTGGCCGATGTACCCGTCGGTCGAGGGGCCGTCATGACCTGGCCCGGCTGGCGCCACTTGCCGCGCGAGTCGCGCGACACGCTGTTCCTGCTGGGCGTGATCGCCTGGACCGTGCTGCCGCACACCACCCATCTGCCACCGTGGTGCAGCGCGCTCACCGCCATCATGCTGGTCTGGCGCGGCGCGCTGGCGGTGCGCAGTGCGCCGCTGCCGGGGCGCTGGGTGCTGGCCGCGGTACTCGCCGCCGCGGTGGCCCTGACCTTCGCGACGCACCGCACCCTGCTCGGCAAGGAAGCCGGCGTCACCCTGCTGGTGGTGCTGGTGGCGCTGAAGACGCTGGAGTTGCGCGCGCGGCGCGACGCCTTCGCGGTGTTCTTTCTCGGCTTCTTCCTGGTGCTCACGCACTTTCTGTATTCGCAATCGATGGCGATCGCCGCGGCGATGCTGGTGTCCGTCTGGGGCTTGCTGGCCGCGTTGGTGCTGGCGCACATGCCGGTCGGCCAGCCGAGCCTGTTGCAGGCCGCGGTGCTGGCCGGACGCTTCGCGCTGTTCGGCGCGCCGGTGATGGCGCTCCTGTTCGTGCTGTTCCCGCGCGTCGCGCCGCTGTGGGGCATGCCCGGCGACGCGGGTGCCACCACCGGTCTCTCGGGCACCATGCGCATGGGCATGATCGCCGAGCTGGCGCTGGACACCAGCATCGCCATGCGGCTGCGCATCGTTTCGGGCACGCCGCCCGCCCCCGAAGCGCTGTACTTTCGCGGCCCGGTGTTGGCCGACTTCGACGGCGAGACCTGGCGCGTCGCCGGCTCTCGGCTGCCGCAGCGCGGCGCGTCGCGCGCCAACCTGCGCGTGGAGGGCGAGCCGGTCGAAATTGAAGTCACCCTCGAGCCGCTGCGCCTGGCGACCTTGCCGGCGCTGGAGGCCACGCCCGAGCTGCCACCGCTCGACGGGGTGCGGGCGCTGCGGCGCGACGACCTGCACTGGGTCACCGAACGGCCGGTCGCCGAGCGGCTGCGCTACACGGCCAAATCCTGGCCGCGCTTCCTGCATGGCCCGACCGAGCGCGACATTCGGCTCGAGGACGCGCTGGAGCTGCCGCCGGGCTTTAACCCGCGCCTGCTCGCCTGGGCCGCGGCACTGCGGCGCGAGCCGCGCTACGCCCTGGCCGATGCGCCCACCTTGGCGGCCATGCTGATGACGCGCATCCGCACCGAGGGCTACGGCTACACGCTCACCCCCGGCGTCTACGACGACGACCAGAGCGGCGACGCGATCGACGAGTTCTGGTTCGACCGCAAGCTGGGCTTTTGCGAGCACTTCGCGGCGGCGTTCGTGGTGGCGATGAGAGCGCTCGATGTGCCGGCGCGCATCGTCACCGGCTACCAGGGTGCCGAGCGCAACCCGGTCGACGGCAGCTTGGTCGTGCGCCAGAGCTTTGCGCATGCCTGGGCCGAGTACTGGCAGCCCGGCGTGGGCTGGCGACGCGCCGACCCGACCGCGGCGGTCGCGCCCGATCGCATCGAGCGAAGCCGTGCGCTCGAGGCGTCGCCCGGTTTCGTCGCCAGCGCCTTCGGTGGCCTCGCGCCCGACGCGCTGCTGCGCCTGCGCGCGCTCTGGGACGCCACCAACAACCGCTGGAACCAGTGGGTGCTGAACTACTCGCGCAGCGCGCAGGTCGACCTGCTGCAGCGTCTGGGGCTGCAGAGTCCGAGCTGGCAGGATCTCGTGCTGCTGTTGCTGGGCATCGTCAGCAGCCTGGCGCTGCTCGGCGCCGGCTGGGCCTGGTGGGACCACCGGCGCAGCGACCCTTGGTTGAGTGCCTATGCGCGCGTGCGACGCGCCGCTGTGGCGCATGGCGTGACGGCAGGCGACTGCACGCCGCCGCGCACCTTGGCCGCCGCGCTGCACGCACGTGCCGGCGCTGCTGCCGAGCCCGTTGTGGCTGCGCTGCACGCGCTCGATGCGCTGCGCTATGCGCGCAACGACGCGCCACTGACAAGACATGCGACCAGCGCCGAGGCGCGCCGGCTGGCGCGTGCGGCACTGCAGGCGATGCGGCCCCTTTTCAATCTTCCGCTGCGATGACGACGACCCGACCCTCCCCTCCCTTTGGCATCTCCGGCCCCGCCACGAGCATGGCGCTGGCGCTGCTGCTCGCCGTGGGCGGCGCCCTGCCAGGGCTCGACGCGTCAGCCGCCGAGCCGCGCCGCAAGCCCGCCGCCATGCGCTCTGATAGCGCCAGCGAGATGCCTGCCTACGGCCGCCGCGAGGATGTGCTGGCGCTGGCCGCCGACATCGCCGAGCGCCACGCGCTCGACCGCGACCGGGTGGAAGCCGCGCTCGCCGAGGCGCGCTTCGTGCCGAGCGTGGTGCGGCTCATCACCCCGCCGGCCACCGGCATTGCCAAGAACTGGGCCGCCTACCGCGCGCGCTTCATCGAGCCGGTGCGCATCGCGGCCGGCGTGGCGTTCTGGCGCGACAACGAGCGCGTGCTGCGCGAGGCCGAGCAACGCTGGGGCGTGCCACCCGAGATCGTGGTGGGCATCGTCGGCGTCGAGACGATCTACGGCCGCCAGATGGGCAACTTTCGCGTCATCGATGCGCTGGCCACGCTCGCCTTCGACTTCCCGGTCGAGCAGGCACGGCGCGACCGCAGCGCATTCTTTCGCGACGAACTGGAGAGTTTTCTCGTGCTGTGCCAGACCGAGGGCGTCGATCCGCTCGCGCCATTGGGCAGCTACGCGGGCGCGATCGGCATGCCGCAGTTCATGCCGAGTTCGTGGTTGAAGTACGCGGTCGATTTCGACGGCGACGGCCGCACCGACCTGCGTGCGAGCGCGGCCGACGTGATCGGCTCGGTGGCGAACTACCTGGCCGAGTTCGGCTGGCAGCGCGACATGCCCACGCACTACGCGGTGACGATTCCGAGCGGGGCGGACGACCGCGCCACCTTGCTCGGGCCCGACATCTTCCCGAGCTTTCGCGCCGCGCAGTTGGCCGACTACGGTGCCGCTCTCGACGCGGCGGGGCGCGAGCACGACGGACCGCTCGCGCTGGTGGAGCTGCAAAACGGCAGCGCGGCGCCGAGTTATGTGGCCGGCACGCAGAACTTCTATGCGATCACGCGCTACAACCAATCGAGCTATTACGCGCTGGCGGTGATCGAACTCGGCAGCGCGGTCGCGGCCGTGGTCAGGGCCACACGCTGACCAAGAGCAAGGGCGCACCGAGCGCCTGCGCCGGCTCGTCAAGGCTTGACGGTGCGGGAGCCGGCGCCACGCGGCGCCGAACTGAGTACCTGCATGCCGGGCCGCTCGGCGAGCAAGGTGACGGCGTCGAAGCTGCGCGCGCCATGCTCGTCGCGCACCTCGAAGGCGCTTTGCTGGCGCCAGCTGCCGCCGCGCTCGACGATGCGCTCGCCGATCACGCGCACCTTGGCGCCGCGCGCGCGCAGCGTGTCGATCACGCCGGCAAAGCCCGCTTTCACCGCCGGCCCCTCGGCCCGCTCGGCCCAGACGGTGCAGCGGCCGTTTTCGGCCAGCGCTACCTGCAAGACGGCGCCGCGACCGGGCGGCGCAAACACTTGCCCGGGCGACCCGCCGAGCAGCGCATCGGCGTCGCTGCCGCCTTCGCCCGCATGCGGCCGCAGGCCGGCCGCCAGCGCACGATCGACCTGCGCGGTGGTCTCGCCGGGCGCGTCGGCACAGACGCTGCGAAACAGCGCGATCGCGTCTTCGGCGCGCTGCTGCGCCTCGGAACGGGGCGCCACGTCGGCGTCGTCCAGCACAGCCGCGGGCGGCACGGTGAACACCGGCTCGGCGCGCTGCGCCGACGCGATCCCGGCCATTGCCACTGCCATTGCGACGACCCCGGCAAACCCTGCCGCAGCCAGTGATGCAAGAGGGTCGCGACGCATGCGCTGATGCGGTGGCGGCCGCTCTCAGGCCACGCTCGGCAAGACCGGCGGGCGCGGGTGCAGCCGCGCCATCGCATGCGCGTCGACATAGGCGCCATCACGCAGGGCATAGGCGCGGTGCGTGCCCTCGACCGCGAAGCCGAACTTACGGTAGAGCGCGATCGCCGCGACGTTGTCGACGTACACCGTCAGCTCCAGCCGCAGCACATGCGCCCAGCCGTCGGCGTAGTCGCACAGCGCCTGCATCAGCGCGCTGCCGACACCCAGGCGCTGTGCCTCCCTGACGACCGACAGACCGAGGAACATCGCGTGGCGGCGCCGCAGTGAATTGCCCGCCGGATGCAAGCCCGCGCTGCCGACGACGTTGCCACCGCGCTCGGCCAGCAGCAGCAGGTCGGGCTGGCCCGCTTGCTGCATGTCGGCGAGCCAAACGCGCAGGCGCTCCTCGCTGGGGTAAGGCAGCTGCAACAAACCAGGATAAACCTCGGCGTCGCCCATGATGCGAGCGAAGGCGGCCGCATCCTGCGGGTTCGCGCGACGGATGGTGATCGCGTTCGCGCTCATGCCGCGCTCATGCCGCTTATGTCCGCTCGGCCACCCAAGCCTGCACCGAAGCGAGTGCCGCATCCAGCCGCGACGGGTCGCTCCCGCCGGCCATCGCGAGGTCAGGCTTGCCGCCGCCCTTGCCGCCGACCTGCTGCGCCACGAAGTTGACCAGCTCGCCGGCCTTGATCGTGCCCATCCGATCGGCCGTCACGCCGGCCGCGAGCTGCACCCGGCCACCTTCGACCGCGGCCAGCACGATGGCCGCGCTCTTGAGTTTGCCCTTGAGCTTGTCCATCGTTTCGCGCAGCGCCTTGGCGTCGGCGCCGTCGAGCACGGCGGCCAGCACCTTGATCGACACGTTCTGGCCCTTCACGTCCACCGCCTGCGCCAACAACTCGTCGCCTTGCGAGGAAGCGAGCTTGCCCTTCAGCGCCGCAAGCTCCCGTTCGAGCGCACGCACTTGGTCGAGCACCGCGCTGATGCGCCCCGGCACCTCGGCAGGCGCGGCCTTCAGCGTGGCGGCGATGCCGCCGACCGTACTCTCGAGCGACTGCAGATAAGCCAGCGCGTTATCGCCGGTGATCGCCTCGACGCGGCGGATGCCGGCCGCGACACCGCTCTCGGCGACGATCTTGAAGAGGCCGATGTCTCCCGTGCGCTGCACATGCGTGCCGCCGCACAGCTCGCGGCTGCTGCCGATGTCGAGCACGCGCACCACGTCACCGTATTTTTCGCCGAACAACATCATCGCGCCGAGCTTCTGCGCTTCGTCGATCGGCAGCACGCGGGCCTGCGTCGCCGCGTTCGCCAGGACCTCGGCATTGACCTTGGCCTCGACCTCGCGGATCTGAGCGTCGCTCATCGGCGCGTTGTGCGCGAAGTCGAAGCGCGTGCGCTCGGCGTTGACGAGCGAGCCCTTCTGCTGCACATGCGTGCCCAGCACCTCGCGCAGCGCCTTGTGCATCAGGTGGGTGACGCTGTGGTTGCGCACGACTCGGGCGCGGTGCTCGGCTTCGACGCGGGCATCGAGCACATCGCCGACCTTGATCTCGCCTTCGACGACGCGGCCGTGATGGCCGAAGACATCGGCCTGAATCTTTTGCGTGTCCTCGACCAGCATGCGCGAAGTGCCGTTGCGCAGCTCGCCGCTGTCGCCGACCTGGCCGCCGCTCTCGGCGTAGAAGGGCGTGTGGTCGAGCACGATCACGGTGTCGTCGCCGGCCTTGGCGCTCGCCACCGGGGAGCCGTCGACATAGACGGCGGTGACCTTGGCCTGGTCATGCAGCAAGTGCTCGTAGCCGTGAAAGGTGGTCGGGCTGCCGCTGTAGTCAAGGCCGGTGGCCATCTTGAACTTGCCGGCCGCCCTCGCCTGTTCGCGTTGGCGCTTCATGGCTGCGTCGAAGCCGACATGGTCAACCGTGACGCCACGCTCGCGGCAGACATCGGCGGTCAGATCGAGCGGGAAGCCGTAGGTGTCGTGGAGCTGAAATGCAACATCGCCACTCAAAACTGCCGGCTTCACACGCGGCGTTGCATGAGGCTTCGCTCGTCGCTGCGCTTCTACGTCCGCGACGCCAAGCGCAGTGAGTTCGTTCAGGGCTCGATTGAGGATTTCCATGCCATTCGCAATGGTCTGGAAGAAGCGCTCCTCCTCCTGCTGCAGCACCTCGGTCACGCGCGCCGCGGCGCGCTGCAGCTCGGGTTAGGCCGGGCCCAACTGGCGCACCAGGTCAGCGACCAGCGTTTGGAAGGAGGGTTGGCGGGCGCCCAGCTTGTAGCCGTGGCGGATCGCGCGGCGCGTGATGCGGCGCAGTACATAGCCCCGGCCCTCGTTGCCGGGGATCACGCCGTCGACGATCGTGAACGAGCAGGCGCGGATGTGGTCGGCAATAACCTTCAGCGAAGGCGAGTCTTTGTCGCAGTCGCCGCCGCCG
>NZ_JANMWL010000256.1:0-2915 GCF_031393925.1 Methylibium sp.
CTCTGGTGTTCGATGCCGAGTTCATCCGCCGCGTCCGGGTTCATTTCCATGTACGGCGTCGGGCTGAACTTGTTGCAGTTGCCGATCTTGCCGGTGCGCGTGCGGGTGTGGAAATGCTCCACCACGCGACCCGAGTTCAACCAGAACGGGTACTCGGCATCGGGGCACTCGTTGTTGTTGACGAAGCGCACCGCGATCAGGTTGGCGCGTCCGTCGGGCGTCTGGAATTTGCCGTCGGTGTACAGGCGAGGGTTGCCGAGAAAGTCTTGGCGCAGCTGCATGTCGAAGCCGTGGGCCGGCCCGATCCGGGCCACGTCGGCTCGCGCCTGCGCTTCGCTGTAGGGCCACTGGATGCCGCGCGCGGCCTCGATGCGGTCGTAGCTCATGCCCGAGATGTCGAGCGTGCGTCCCTCGCCCTTGGACAGATGCTTCATCTCGTCGAACGCGCCTTCCGGCGACGCGGGGAAGTGGATCTTGTTGCGGTCCTCGAAGCGCTTGGCCAGCTGGTTGAAGATCCAGAAGTCGGGCTTGCTGTCGGCGTAGGGCTTCAATACGTTGCGCGTGAGGTTGACGCGGCGCTCGGTGTTGGTGTGGCAGCCTTCTTTCTCGGCCCACACCGCCGCGGGCAGGAAGACGTGCGAATACTTGTTGGTCTCCACGTCCTCGTACACGTCTTGCACCACCAGGAACTCCAGGTTCTCCATCGCCTTGACGATGCGCGGCTGGTTGGCCATCGAAGTCATCGGGTTGGTCGCGACCAGCCACAGGCCCTTGATCTCGCCGGTCTCGATGGCGGGGAAGATGTCGGTCTGGGCCAGGCCGCGGGTTGCCGGAAAGAAGCTCTCGTCGATGCCCCAGTAGTCGGCGACCAATTTGCGGTCCTTGGCTTTTTCCAGTGCTCGGTAGCCGGGCAAGCCGGAGCACGACGACCATTCGCGCGTGCCCATCGCGTTGCACTGGCCGGTGATCGACAGGCTGGTGCCACCGGGAATGCCGATGTTGCCGGTGATCAGGTTGAGGTTGTTGATGTCCACCACGCCGTCGGAGCCGTGCGTGGACTGGTTGATCCCCATCGTCCAGATGCTCATCGCCGTGGGCGCCTTGGCATAGAGGCGCGCCACGGTGCGGATGCGGTCTTCATCGATGCCGCAAACGTGCTGCGCCGTCTTCGGGTCGTAGTCGGCCAGCAGGGTGCGCAGGTCGTCGATGCCCTTGGTGTGCCTGGCGATGTAGTCCTCGTCTTGCAGGCCTTCCTTGAAGATCACATGCATCATCGCGTTGATGAGCACGGTGTCGGTGCCGGGCGTGATGGGCAGGTGGATGTCGGCGAACTGCGCGAACATCGTCACGCGCGGGTCGACCACGATCAGCGGGAACTTGCGCTTTTCCAGCGCTTCCTTGAGACGCCAGTAGATGACGGGGTGCTGCTCTGGCAGGTTGGAGCCGAAGGCCATCAGGCAGTGGGTGTGCTCGAAGTCACCGTAGCAGCCGGGCGGGCCGTCGGAGCCGAACGAGCGCTTGTAGCCCGACACGGCCGAGGCCATGCACAGCGTGGTGTTGCCGTCGTAGTTGTTGGTGCCGATCTGTCCGCGCACCAGCTTGCCGAGCGTGTAGAACTCCTCGGTCAGCAACTGACCGGTGGAAACCACGGCAAACGAGTCACGGCCGTACTTGGCCTGGATTTCCTTGATCTTCGCCGCGGTCTTGTCGAGCGCCGCGTCCCAGCTCGCGGGCTGGAAGGGCAGGTGCGCCTTGTCGCGCATCAGTGGCACCCGGCCGCGCCCGGGCGAGTCGAACAGCTCATGCTCCAGCAGGCCCTTGATGCACAGCTTGCCGCGATTCACGTCGGCGCCGGCATGGCCCCGGCTGGTGACGATCTTGCCGTTCTCGTTCAGGCCGATTTCTATGGCGCAACCGGTCGAGCAATAGTTGCAGGTCGTGTATTTCCATTCCTTCACGTCCTTGACGGGGATGGAAATGGGTTTGCGGTTCGTGCGGCCAAAGATCATCGTGTGTCCTCTTGCGTGAACGTGCTCAGGCCGGCTGGCCCGCCGGGTCCAGCGCCAACTGGTCGAGCTCGTCGCGGTCGAGGTGAACCACGCCGTTGTCGACCTTGACGCTGAACCGCGTGGTGCAGCCGGCGTCCGGTGCCTTGGCACAGCCGTCGGCCAGGCCGATGGTCCAGTTGTGCAGCGGACAGGCCACGCTTTCGCCGAACACGATGCCCTGGCTCAGCGGCCCGCCCTTGTGCGGGCAGCGGTCGAGCAACGCGAAAACCTTGTCTTCGGCGTTGCGGAATACCGCCACGGCAGTGGCCTGCCCGCGCGCCACGCGACGTGCCCCGAGCACCGGGATGTCGTCGATGCGACAAATCGATTTCCAGTTGCTCATGCCACGGCTCCGAGGGGATGGAACTGACGCGTATCCACCGTCGCCTTGTCGAAATCGAACCAGGGGTCGGGTTCGCCGTCGAGCGCGAACTGCAGGCGCTCCCACAGCGCCTTGCGTCCGGCCGGATCGTCGAGGATCTTTTTCTTGACGTGGTCCAGGCCGACGCGCCCGACGTAATGCACGGTGCGCTCCAGGTACCAGCCTTCCTCGCGGTAGAGCTGGCAGAAGGCGCCGGTGTACTCGAGCACCTCCTCGGAGGTCTTGAGCTTCACCAGGAACTGCGCCACCTCCGTCTTGATGCCGCCGTTGCCGGCCACGTACATCTCCCAGCCGGAGTCCACGCCGATGATGCCCACGTCCTTGATGCCCGATTCGGCACAGTTGCGCGGGCAGCCCGACACCGCGAACTTGACCTTGTGCGGCGCGTACATGCGCCACATCGCGCGCTCCAGGTCCTTGCCCATCTGCGTGCTGTCCTGCGTGCCGAAGCGGCACCACTCGCTGCCCACGCAGGTCTTGACGGT
>NZ_JANMWL010000258.1:0-2693 GCF_031393925.1 Methylibium sp.
GGGTGGGTTCGTGTTTGCCGGCGCGCGCCGGCAGCGCGGCACCCGCGGCGGCTGCGCGCATGGGCGGGTCGGCGCGGCGCCACGGCGTGCGGCGCGCGGGCACCGCGATGCGCAGCACGCCGCCGAGGTATTGGCCAGTGAGCGATTCGGGTGCGGCGCACAGGTCCGCCACGCTGCCCTCGGCGATCACGCGCCCGCCGTGAACGCCCGCGCCCGGCCCCATGTCGATGACGTGGTCGGCGCTGCGAATCATGTCCTCGTCATGCTCGACCACCAGCACGCTGTTGCCGATGTCGCGCAGGTGCTCGAGGGTGGCGATCAGGCGCTCGTTGTCGCGCTGGTGCAGGCCGATGCTGGGCTCGTCGAGCACGTACATCACGCCGGTCAGCCCCGAGCCGATCTGCGATGCCAGGCGGATGCGCTGCGCCTCGCCGCCCGAGAGCGAATCGGAGGCGCGGTCCAGGCTCAGGTAATTGAGGCCCACGTCGTTCAGGAAGCGCAGGCGCGAGGCGATCTCGCGCACCACCTTCTCGGCGATGTCGGCCTTGGCGCCGGCCAGCTTCATGCCGTCGAACAGCGCCAGCGCCTCGCGCAGGGTGGCGTGCGCGATCTCGTAGATCGGCCGGGCCACGCCGGTTGCGGCGTCGACCAGCTTGACGTGGCGCGCCTCGCGCCTCAGCCGCGTGCCGTGGCAGTCGGGGCAGGGCCGCGCCGCCTGCAATCGCGCCAGTTCCTCGCGCACCGCGAGCGAATCGGTCTCGCGCAGGCGTCGCTCCAGGCTCGGCAAGATGCCCTCGAAGGCATGCGAGCGCTTGACCGTGCGCCGCTTGCCGCTGGCCGCCTCGGCCGCGTAGACGAAGGCGATCTCCTCGCTGCCCGAGCCGTGCAGCAGCACCTGCCGGTGCGCGGCTTGCAGCTGCTCGAAGGGCGTGTCGATGTCGAAGCCGTAGTGGCTGGCCACGCTCTCCAGCATCGAATGCGTGTAGGCATTGCGGCGGTCCCAGCCCTTGACGGCGCCGCTGGCCAGGCTCAGCGTCGGGAAGGCGACGACGCGCTGCGCATCGAACACCGTCACCTCGCCCAGGCCGTCGCAGGTGGGGCAGGCGCCGACCGGCGAATTGAACGAGAACAGGCGCGGCTCCAGTTCGGCCAGCGAGTAGCCGCACACCGGGCAGGCGAACTTGGCGGAGTACAGGTGCTCGCGCGGTGGCAAGCGCTGGCCGGTGCCGTCGGTGCCGCCGGTGTCCATCTCCCAGGCGATGGCGCGGCCGTCGGCAAAGCGCAGCGCCGCCTCGAAGCTTTCGGCCAGGCGCTGCGTCATCTCGGGGCGCACCTTCAGGCGGTCGATGACGACGTCGATGTCGTGCTTCTCGGTCTTCTTGAGCTTGGGCAGATCGGTGACTTCATGCACCGCGCCGTCGATGCGAAAGCGCACGTAGCCGCGCGCCTGCATGTCCTCGAACAGCTCGGCGTGCTCGCCCTTCTTTTCGCGCATCACCGGCGCCAGGATCATGAGCCGCGTGTCCTCGGGCAGCGCCAGCACGGCGTCGACCATCTGCGCCACGCTCTGTGCCGCCAGCGGCAGCGCGTGGTCGGGGCAGAAGGGCGTGCCGGCACGCGCGTAGAGCAGGCGCAGGTAGTCGTGGATCTCGGTGACGGTGCCGACGGTGGAGCGCGGGTTGTGCGAGGTCGCCTTCTGCTCGATGCTGATGGCCGGCGACAGGCCTTCGATCACGTCGACATCGGGCTTGTCCATCAACTGCAGGAACTGCCGCGCATAGGCCGACAGGCTCTCCACGTAGCGGCGCTGTCCTTCGGCGTAGAGCGTGTCGAAGGCCAGGCTCGACTTGCCCGAGCCCGACAGCCCGGTGATCACCACCAGCGCATGGCGCGGTATGTCGAGGTCGATGTTCTTGAGGTTGTGGGTGCGTGCCCCGCGCACTCGGATCATCGGCGTCTCGGCGGCGGACGCGACGCGGCGGGCAGGCGGTTCAGTCTCGGGGGGCATGTCGGTGGCGCGCCGCAGAGGGCTTAGGGCAACCGCGGATTATGCGGGCCGAGGCTCGCGCGACGACCCTGCTGTGCAGGGCGCCGCTCAGGGCGCGACGTTGGCGGGCGACGGCGCCCAGAGGGCCATCGCCGCACGCAGCCGTGCCAAGGTCGGCGCGGGCAGCGGCGCACGCCAGGCCGGGCCCGCCGGGCCGACGGCCTGCCACAGCACGGCGTCTTCGGTCAGCGCGACGCTGCCGAGCGCGCCGCCATCGGCCGCGGTGATGGGCAGTCCTCGCGGCCCGATCGGCGCTGGCACGCGTTGCCAGCCGCCGCGGGTGAGGCGCTGCAACTCCACCCACCACGCGAGGGCGGCGTCGCGTTGCGGCACCGCGGACCCGGCCATGCTGCCGGCCGCGCTGCGTTCGCTGCGCTGCGCGTCGTTCTTCGGTCCGGCGCGCAGCGCGGCAAGCACCGGGCCGAGCGGATCGTCCTCGGTGAGCGGGGCGTCGCGCAGCGCGGGCGCGGCGCGTTCGCGTGCCAGTGCCGCGCCTCGTTGCGCACTCGCTGCGTCGAGCCGCCCTGCAGCATCCGCTGACCGCCCCGATGCGAGCCCGGCGTCCGCGGCGGCACGCGGCCCAGGAGCGCGTGCCGTGGCGAGCGGCGGCGCGTCGTCGGCCGGGACCTGCGCCGGCTCGGCGGCG
>NZ_JANMWL010000283.1:0-12547 GCF_031393925.1 Methylibium sp.
CGGAAAGGGCGCCAGCGTGAAGCGCCGCTGCAGCGCCGTGCGGCCGTCGGCGCCGAAGCTGCGCTCGATCACATGCAGTTCGTGGCGCGCACCGTCGCACTCGCGGACGACGACGGTCGAGCAGCGCGTGCCATAGCGGCCGTCCGGGGTGTGGATGAACGCGGCCGAGAGCACGCGCTCGAGCTCGAGCGAAATGCCGGTCGAAGGCAGTTCGCCGTCAGTGGCCACGCTGCGGTCGGCGAGTGCTGCGAACAAGCGTTCGACCAGTGCATGCACTGAGCAGTTTTGGGCCGCGTCAGCCACAGCGACCTGGAGCCGTGCCTTCAGGCGCGTCACCTTGGGCCAGGCGATGTCGAGTGGGGCGTTGGAGATGCCGTGAACACCCGCGGCCAGCCGCCGTGGCGACGCTGTGGCATTGCTGGCCCAGAACCAATCGCCCCGCGCATCGGCGGCGACGAGGTTGAACCCGTTGTAGCGCTCGCTCGCGATCAGTGGCCAAAAGTCCGCCAGGGGTAGGTCGCTGGCCAGCCACGCGGGCACCAGCTCGCCACGCGAGCGGGCGCCGTTGTCCTGGCGGGAGGCGTCGCGCACATTCGTCACCAGCCCGATGCGACCGCCCGGTCCGAGGCCGAGCCAGGTGCCACCTGCGCGCAGGTCGCGTCCACCCAGGATGGGCGCGGCGCCGGCATCGGAAGCCCACCAGTCGAGCGGTGCGCTGTCGCGGTCGAAGTATTCGTCGCGGTTGGAGGCCAGCACCAGCGGGAAGCGCCGGCTCTGCGCCAGCGCCAGGGCTACGAGGCACATGTCGTGAAATGCTCGACGTGACGGGCGCTTGCCAGCCAAGGCGCGAGCGCGGCGTTCGCCGCGTGCTCGATGGCGGCGGCCGTTTGCACCGCGTCGACCTCTGCCGGCAGCACGTAGACCTCCATCCATGTCTGCAAGCCGTCGCGTGGTTCGGGTCGGTGCAGCAGTCGCGCCGCCAGGCCGGGTTGCGCGACACACAGCGCGCCCTGCATTCGGTGGGCCGCTTCGGTCAATGCGGCAGCGTGTTCGGGCAGGGCTCGGTAGTAGATGAACAACTCATGCCCAGCGCGTGCCGCGGGTGCGATGCTCATTGATGCACGCTTGGCGCTGCGCGCAATCCCGCCGAGCGGACGCGGCCCCTGACGGGCCCGAAGATCCCACTTCGTGACCCTCGGCGGCCGGGCGCAGGGCGCATCAGGCAAGCTTCGTGCTGCGCACTCCGGTATTTGCCAAGGGTCACGACAATGGCCCCTTCGTGGCGCCGGGGCGGACGTGCGGGCTCATGCGACCTCAGGTTGACGCGGGCTCGCGCGGCACGCGGTAAGGCAGGGACTGCGGCGTGAGCGCCGGCCCGTCGGCGCTGCCCAGGTGCAGGCTGCCGCCGTCGAGGGCAAGGAGCTTGATCTCCAGCAGGGCGTCGTAGCCGCCGAGCGGGGCCGCTGCGGCCAGCGCCACCATTCCGCACGGCTGCGCCGCATCGCCACTCCAGAACACGTCCTGGCCCGCCGTGATCGGCACGTCGGCATGCGCGAGCGCGGCGCGGCGCTTGATCGTGCCGCGGTAATGGCTGCGCGCGACCACCTCCTGGCCGGGATAACAACCTTTCTGAAAATTCACACCGCCAACCAGCTCGTAATTCAGCATCTGCGGCACGAAGGCTTCGACCGTGGCGCCAATGACCGGCGCCACGCCGCTTTGCACTTCGAGCCAGTCCCAGTGTTCCAACGCTTGGGCTGGCAGCGCGTCCATCACCGCAGCCGCGTCGTCGACCGCGCCGGCCCACAGCCAGCGTGCCTGTGCCGCCCCGTCGGGCAGGCGCACGATGCAGCCGGCGCCGACCTCGCGCTTGGCCCACACGCCCATGTCCGCCGCGTCGCCGAGCCAGGCGCGGGCACTCGGGCCGGCCAAGCCGATCAGGACGATCTGGTCGCCGCCCTCGGTGAGTTGCACCTTGGCGCGCAGGACGAACATGCGCAGGCGCTTGAGCGTGGCCGTTAGTACGTCGGCGCGGCAGGCGAGCCAGATATCGTCGTGGCCGCGCTTGAAGCCAACAAAGCTTGCCAGCATGCGTCCCTTGGCCGAGCAGTAGGCGGCGAGCCGCGCCTCGCCCAGGCCCAGGCCGGTGAAATCGTTGGTGAGTTGTCCATGCAGAAAGCTCGCGGCGTCGACACCGCTGGCGCGGAGCACGGCGCTGTGAGTCAAGCGCACGGCGCCGTCGATGGGGCCGCTGGCGGCAGAGGGCGGGGAGGCGGTCATGGCTGATTATCATCAGTGTCGACATGAGAAAGCGCCGACGACGATGAAGCGTCTGATCACCGCGGGGCTCCTCCTGCTGCTGGCCTTGGGCGGGGGCGCGGCCGCCGCGGTTTGGTGGTGGACTCTGCGACCGCTGCCGCTGGCCACGCCGAGCGTGGAGCTTTCGGTCGAGCCCGGAACCTCGCCGCGCGTGATTGCCCAGGCCTGGGTCGATGCCGGCGTGCGCACGCCGCCGCGGCTGCTCTACGAGTGGTTTCGCTGGTCGGGCGCGGCCAAGAAAATCCGCGCCGGCAGCTACGAGATCGGCGCCGGTACCACGCCCGTGGCGTTGCTGCGCAAGATGGTGCGCGGCGACGAGGCGCAGGCCACGGTGCGGCTGATCGATGGCTGGACGTTCCGTCTGTTCCGCGCCGAACTCGCCAAGGCCGAGGCGCTCAAGCCGACCACCGCGGCGATGAGCGATGCCGAGGTGATGGCAGCACTCGGCGCCCCAGGCCTCGCGCCCGAGGGCCGGTTCTTCCCCGACACCTATGCCTACAGCAAGGGGACGACCGACCTGGCCGTGCTGCAGCGTGCCTACCGCGCGATGCAGCGCCGGCTCGATGCGGCCTGGGCCGAGCGCAGCGCCGACGTGCCGCTCAAAACGGCTGAAGAGGCGTTGATCCTGGCGTCGATCGTCGAAAAGGAAACCGGGCAGGGCGCTGACCGCACCAAGGTGGCCGCCGTGTTCACCAACCGACTGCGCATCGGCATGCCGCTGCAGACCGACCCGAGCGTGATCTACGGCCTGGGCGCCGCTTATGACGGCAACCTGCGCAAACGCGATCTGCAGGCCGACACGCCGTTCAACACCTATACACGCGGCGGCCTCACGCCCACGCCGATCGCCATGCCGGGCAAGGCATCGCTGCTCGCAGCGGTACAGCCGGCGGCCATCAAGGCGCTGTATTTCGTGGCCCGCGGCGATGGCAGCAGCGAGTTCAGCGACACCCTGGCCGACCATAATCGGGCGGTGAACAAATACCAGCGCGGCGCAGGCCGTAGCAAGAACCAGTGAACGCGGGGAAGCGCGCGCTGCCGGGCTGTTTCATCAGCTTCGAGGGCATCGACGGCGCCGGCAAGTCGAGTCACATCGAGGCGCTCGCGCAGCGTTGGCTGCCGCGCGGGGTCGAGATCGTGCGCACGCGCGAGCCCGGAGGAACACCGCTGGCCGAGTCGCTGCGCGAGCTGGTGCTGCACCGGCCGATGGACACGCTCACCGAGGCGCTGTTGATCTTCGCGGCGCGGCGCGACCACCTGCAGCGCTGCATCGAACCGGCGCTCTCGCGCGGTGCGGTGGTGCTGTGCGACCGCTTCAGCGACGCCAGCTTCGCCTACCAGGGCGCGGGCCGCGGTTTCGATGCCGCGGTGCTCGGCACCCTGGAGCGCTGGGTGCAGGCGACGCCCACCGGCCTGCGTCAGCCCGACCTCACGCTGTGGTTCGATCTCGACCCGTCGCTGGCCGCCCGGCGCGTGGCGGCGGCGCGCACGCCCGACCGCTTCGAGCAGCAGGACGAGGCCTTCTTTCGACGCGTTCGCGACGGCTACCAGGCCCGCGCCGATGCCGCGCCGGAGCGCTTCGTGCGCATCGACGCGGCGCTGCCGCGGGAGTCGGTGTACGAGCAGGTCGTGGCGGCGCTTCGGGAGCGCGGCTGGTGAGTGCAACCGGCGTAACCGGCGCAGCGACCTCCGTGACTGGCAGTTCCTTGCTGCCTTGGCTCGAGGCGCCGCTCGCGCAGGCCCTGCACGCCACGCGCGGGCACGCGCTGCTGATCCACGGGCCGCAGGGGGTGGGGCAGTTCGAACTGGCGCTTGCCGTGGCCGCCGCAACCTTGTGCGAAGGTGAAGCATCCGTTCGCCCCGGCGGCCGCGCCTGCGGCCACTGTTCGGCGTGCCACCTGATCGCGGCGCGCACTCATCCCGACCTGCTGGTGCTGGTGCCCGAAGTGCTCCAGCTTGCCCTGGGTTGGTCGGGCGCCGACGAGGCGGGCGAGGAGGAGGGCGCCAGCAAGAGCAAGGCCAAACCGAGCAAGGAGATCAGGGTGGCTGCGGTGCGTGCGGCCATCGCGTTCGCGCAACAGACCACCTCGCGCGGCGGCGCCAAGCTCGTCGTGCTCTACCCGGCCGAGCGCATGAACCCGACCAGCGCCAACATGCTGCTCAAAACGCTCGAAGAACCGCCCGGCCAGGCCCGCTTCATTCTCGGCAGCGCCGCACCGCAGAGATTGCTCCCAACAGTGCGCAGCCGCTGCCAGGTTTTGCGCTTGCCGCTGCCCGGTGCGCAGCTCGCAATTCGCTGGCTGCAAAGCCGCGGCGTGGCAGAGCCGCAGGTCGTGCTCGCGGCGGCTGGAGGTCAGCCAATGGACGTGATCGAGCGTCTGGCTCTCGGTTGCGATGCCCAGGCGTGGCAGCGCTTGCCCCGCGAGGTGCTTGCCGGTCAGGGCACGACGCTCGCTGCCTGGCCGCTGCCGATGGTCGTCGATGCACTGCAAAAGCTCTGCCATGACGCGCTGGCCTGCGCAGTGGGCGCTGCGCCACGCTACTTTGCGGCCGCGAGCGTGTCCGGTGGCGGTGACGTGGCGCGGTTGACGGCCTGTGCCCGCACGCTGCGCGAGGCGGCGCGCAACGCCGAACACCCGCTCAACGCGCCGCTGGGCATCGAAGCGCTGGTCCAAACTCTGCACCGTGCGTTGCGATCACCCGCGGCCGTGAGCTCGTCACGTGAGCGCGCGTCGCCTTTGGCTACACTGAGGCGACCATGAGCGAAGTCAACGTTCGTACGACTCCAACGGCCGGCACGAGCAGCACGCGCCCGAGCGTGATCCAGCTCGTGTTCCGCGAAAAGGGGGCGCTGTACGCCGCCTACATTCCGCTGTTCAGCGAAGGTGGCCTGTTCGTGCCGACCAACCGCGACTACCGGCTCGGGGACGACATCTACTTGCTGCTGTCACTTCCCGAGGACGCACAACGCTACCCGGTGGCGGGCAAGGTCGGCTGGGTGACGCCGCCCAACGCGTCCGGCGGGCGCACGCAAGGCGTCGGCGTGCGCTTTCCCACCGACGAGAAGACCCGCTTGCTCAAGAACCGGATCGAAGAACTCCTCGGTACTTCGATCGCCTCGGCGAAGCCGACCCAGACGATCTGAGCCGTCCGCGCGGCGAATGATGTTCGTCGATTCCCACTGCCATCTGAGTTTTCCCGAGCTGCGGGCTGAACTGCCAGCGATTCGTGCAGCGATGGAGCGCGAGCGCGTCGACCGGGCACTGTGCATCTGCACGACGCTCGAGGAGTTCGACACCGTCCACGCGCTAGCGCTGGCGCACGACAACTTCTGGTGCAGCGTCGGTGTCCACCCGGACAACGAAGATGTGCGCGAGCCGTGCGTCGACGATCTGGTGGCGCTGGCCGCCTTGCCCCGCGTCGTGGCCATCGGCGAAACGGGGCTCGACTACTACCGCCTGGGAGAACGCAGCGTGGCCGACATGGCGTGGCAGCGGGAGCGCTTTCGCACCCACATCCGCGCCGCGCGCGAGTCGCAGAAGCCCCTGGTCATCCACACCCGCAGCGCCAGCGAAGACACCTTGGCGATCCTGCGCGAAGAGGGCGTCGGTGCCTGGCACGGCGCGCTGCCCGGCGTCTTTCACTGCTTCACCGAAACGCGTGCCGTGGCGCACGCCGCGCTCGAGCTGGGTTTCATGATCTCGTTTTCCGGCATCCTGACGTTCAAGAACGCAGTGGAGCTGCGCGAGGTGGCACGCGAAGTGCCGCTCGATCGGTGCCTGATTGAAACCGACAGCCCCTACTTGGCGCCTGCGCCGCACCGCGGCAAGACCAACAACCCCTCGTACGTAGCGCTCGTGGCGGCTCAGCTCGCACTGATCAAGGGCTGCAGCCTCGAGGAAGTGGCGCGCGTGACGAGCCGCAATTTCGAACGATTGTTCGGGCCTTCGGTGACCATCGACGCGTCAACTAATAGTTAATAAAGTAGATGAAATTACTTGTTTATCTATTTGTCAGTGTTGGTTTTTCATTGGCGGTGGCGGGTTCGTACGACAGTTTTTTCCGTGCTGTCGTGCGCGATGATGTTGCCGCGCTTGCAGAGCTGGTCGATCGCGGTTTTGACCCCAATGCACGCGACGAGAATGGCCAACCGGCGATCACCCGCGCCTTGCAGGCCGACTCGGTGAGCGCCGCGCTGGGACTTGCCGCCATGCCGGGGCTGGACGTCAACGCCCGCAACCGCGTTGGCGAAACGCCGCTGATGATGGCGGCGATCAAGGGCCAGTTCGATGTGAGCCGGGCGCTCATCGAGCGTGGCGCCGCGATCGATCCGCCCGGTTGGACGCCGTTGCATTACGCGGCGGCAGGCAATTCGTTGCCGGTGCTGGCGTTGCTGATCCGACACGGTGCGAGCATCGACGCGCGCGCGCCGAACGGCCGTACCGCGCTGATGATGGCCGCAATGCACGCCGACGAGAGTGTCGTTCAAGCGCTGCTCGCGGCCGGGTCCGATCCTCGAGCGCGCGATGCCAGTGAGACGAGCGCCGGCGATCTTGCGCGCCGCGCGGGTCGCGATCATCTCGCCGACCGACTCGCTGGCGAAGTTGTGCATCGTCGTCAGCCTTAAGGCACAGGGCGCAGCTCACACGCAGTCGTCGACCACGCGGCGCCCGGATTGTGTGACGCTCGTTCAGAAGCCTCGACCCAGGTCGAGGATCACTTGGGCAAGTGTCGCTTGCCGCAGGCACGTTACAGGAAGGGCTCCGTTGCTCAAGACGTTCTTGCGGGGGGACCGCCCGTAGGGTGGGGGATGTAATCCCTCAAAGGCTTCGCTACCAGCCGTGCCCCTGCTTACTCGTTCCAAGCCTTTGCCTGCTCATCGTCTCGTTCGTGCAGAGTTCCGATGACGAAGACGGCCGCGCCTTCGATCAGGCACCAGAAACCGAGAGCTGTTGGCCAGTCGGTCCACCGAGACAGCAAGAACGTGCCCAATGCCATGAGTAGGTGACCAGCGAGAACGTACATAGCAGGATGTTAGTCCGTGAGCACATGACCAGAACCGCGCTAATGTATATTATGTTAAATCAAACTACGACAACGGCCAGCGAACAACGTCGGCTTGCCGGGCTCTCCCCATCTCGGCTTGCGGCGGTAATCTCGTATCCTCGGCCGACCAACGCCTCAGGATCCATCAGATGACAAAAACCTATGCGCAGCTGTCACGGCAGATCGAGAGTCTTCAGCAGCAAGCCGAAGGGCTGCGGCGCAAGGAGATCGCCGACGTCGTCAAACGCATGAAAGAAGCGATCGAGGTATACGGGCTGACCGCGGCGGACCTGGGCCTGGAAGGCCGCCGTACCGGGGCCAAGACAGCGGGCGGTCCCGTGCGCAAGGTCGCGGGTCGCAAGAAATTGGCCAAGTCCAGATCCAAGCCCAAGTTCAAGGACGCCGATGGCAACGTCTGGTCGGGGCGCGGGCCACGTCCGGGCTGGTTCAAGGCGGCACTTGCCGTCGGCAAGACGCCCGAGGAACTGCTGGCGTGACGTGACGGACCGGGCCAGACGGTCGGCGGACTCCCTCGCCCGCTTCTTGTCATCACGGCGCTTCAGCCGCCGCCGCCCAGCACCGCGTACAGCGTCACCTGGTTCTGCAGCACCGCGAGGCGCGCGAGGATCGCCGCCTGCTGCGCGCCGAACAGCGAGCGCTGCGCGTCCAGCACGTCGAGATAGCTCGCCACGCCATTGCGATAGCGCAGGTCGGAAAGCCGAAAGCGCTCCGCCTCGGCGTCGGCCTGCGCCACCTGAGCGCGCAGTTGCTCACTCAAGGTTGCACGGCCCGCCAAGGCGTCGGCTACCTCTCGAAATGCCGTCTGAATGGCGCGCTCGTACTGCGCCACGGCAATATCGCGACCCGCTTGGGCCACTTCGAGGTTCCCCTGGTTGCGACCGGCGTCGAAGATCGGCGCCAGGAGTTGCGGCGCAAAGCTCCACGCGAACGCGCCCCCTTTGAACAGGTCGGAGAGCTCGCTGCTGGCGATGCCGACGCTGCCGGTCAGCGAAATGCGCGGGAAGAACGCTGCGCGGGCGGCACCGATGTTGGCGTTGGCGGCGATCAGCTGCTGCTCGGCACGACGGATGTCGGGTCGCTCGGTGAGCAGGTCCGACGGCAGGCCGGCAGGCAGTTCGGGCCCGAGTGTCGTTTCGGCCAATGCGCCGATCGGTGGCAGCGCAAGGGCCAGCGGTCCACCGACCAGCAACACCAGCGCGTTCTCGTCCAGCGCGCGTTGACGCTGTTGCTGCGCCAAGGTCGCGCGCGCGCCTTCGACCAGCGAGAGCGCTTGGCGAAGATCAAGCTCGGAGCTCACGCCCTGCTCGAACTTCAGCCGCGTGAGGCGCAGCGACTCTTCGCGCGTGACCAGCGTCTGGCGCGTGAGCGCAAGCAGTTCTTGGTCGGCCAGCAGCCCCAGGTAGCCGTTGGCTACCGCGGCGACGAGGCCGATCTGCGTCGCCTTGCGCGCTTCGTCGGTGGCCAGGTACTGCGCCAGCGCAGCATCGCGCAGGCTGGCCACGCGGCCGAACAGGTCGAGTTCAAAGGCGCTCACCGAAAGTCCGGCCGTGTAAAGGCTGCTGCTGCCGCCGCTCGCGGTCGGCTGCCGCATGCCGGCGAGGCCGGCGCTGACGCTCGGCAGCAGATCGGCGCGGCGAACCTGCAGTTGTGCCCTCGCCTGTTCGATGTTGATCACCGCGACGCGCAGGTCGCGGTTGTTGCGCAATGCCAGTTCGACCAGTCGCTGCAGATTCGAGTCGCCGAAAAAGCGCTGCCATTCGGTGTCGGCGGCGTGTCTCGCGCCGACCGTTCCAGCACCCGGCTGGCCCGAATAGTCGGCCGCCACCGGAGCGGCCGGGCGCTCGTAGATCGGCGCCATCGATGAGCACCCGCTGAGCGCCACCGCCATGGCCAGCACGGCGCGCACTGCGCCGCTGCGCCGCGCCGCAGCGCGTGAAAACACGGCTCGAGTTCGCGTGATCACGTTTTGATCTCCGTCGCTGCGGGCGGCGGTGGCGCCCCGTCGTCGGGTTCGTGCGCCCACTTGCGCCGCTGGCGTTCGCTGCCCTTGAAGATGCGGCTCACGACGACGTAGAACACCGGTACGAAAAACACCGCCAGCGCGGTCGCCGTGATCATGCCGGCCATCACGCCGGTGCCGATGGCGCGCTGGCTGGCCGAGCCGGCACCGCTGGCGACCACCAACGGCAGCACGCCAAGGATGAAGGCCAGCGAGGTCATGAGGATCGGGCGAAAGCGCAGGTGCGCCGCCTCCAGCACCGCTTCGACCACGCCCTTGCCCCGGGCGTGCAGGTCTTTGGCGAACTCGATGATCAACACTGCGTTCTTCGCTGACAAGCCAATGATGGTGATCAAGCCGACCTTGAAGTAAACATCATTCTCCAGGCCGCGAAAGCTCGCCCCGAACAGCACGCCGAGCACGCCGAGCGGCACCACCAGGATGACCGCCAGCGGGATCGACCAGCTTTCGTAGAGGGCGGCCAGACACAGGAACACGGCCAGCACGGAAAAGCCGAACAGGATGAATGCCGTCGAGCCGGAGAGTTTTTCCTCGCGCGACTGGCCGGTCCATTCGAACGCGAAACCGGCCGGCAACTGGCCCGCCAGGCGTTCCATCTCGGCCATCGCGGCGCCGCTGCTCTGGCCCGGCGCGGGTTCGCCCGCGATGCGCATCGTCGGGTAGCCGTTGAAGCGCACCGTCTGCATCGGACCCGTGACCCATCCGGTGGTCGCGAATGCCGCCAGCGGCACCGGCTGGCCACTCGTGTTCAGCGCGTTGATTGCCAACAGATCGTCCGGCTGCATGCGCGTCGGCGCATCGGCTTGGACGACCACGCGCTGCAGGCGCCCGGCGTTCGGGAAGTCGTTGACGTAGGAAGAACCGAGCGCGGTCGACAGGGCTCCATTGATCGCACTGAAAGGCACGCCCAGCGCGCTGGCCTTGTCACGGTCGATATTGAGTTGCAGCTGCGCGGCGTCTTCCAGGCCGTCGGGCCGCACCGCCGTCAGCAGCGGGCTTTCGGCCGCCTTGCCGAGCAGCTGGTTGCGCGCGGCCAGCAGCGCATCGTGACCGTTGCCGCCGCGGTCCTGCAGGCGAAACGCGAAGCCATTGGCGCGGCCCAGTTCCCGGATCGGCGGCGGGCTGACCGGGAAAATAAAGGCATCGCGGATGCGCCCGAGCGCGCCGAAGGCCCGGCCCACCAGTGCTTGCGCCGAGTGCGCGGCGCCCTCGCGCTGCTGCCAGTCCTTGAGCGTGATGAAGCCGAGCGCTGCGTTCTGGCCGGTGCCGGCGAAGCTGAAGCCCATGACGCTGACCATGCTCTGCACCTCGGGCTGCTCGAGCATGTAGCGTTCGACTTGCTTCATCACCTCGAGCGTGCGGTTCTGTGTCGCACCCGGCGGCAGCTGCACGTTCACGAGGATGTTGCCCTGGTCCTCGTTGGGCAAGAAGGACGTCGGCAGGCGGCCGAACAGCACCACCACCGCGCCGATGATCGCGACGTAAATGACGAGGTAGCGCGCCGCGCGCCCGAGGATGCGGGCGACCAGGCTCTCGTAGCCCTTGGCGGTGCGCGAGAAGCCGCGATTGAACCAGCCAAAGAAACCGCTCTTCGCATGGAGGTGGCCAGCCTCGACCGGCTTCAACAAGGTGGCGCACAGCGCCGGCGTCAGCGACAGCGCCATGAAGGCCGACAGCAGGATCGAAGACACCATCACCGCCGAGAACTGGCGGTAGATGTTGCCGACCGCACCGCTGAAGAAGGCCAGCGGAATGAACACCGACACCAGCACCACCGTCACGCCGATGATGGCGCCCGAGATCTGGCCCATTGCCTTGCGCGTGGCGACCAGTGGCGACAGGCCCTCCTCGCTCATGATGCGCTCGACGTTTTCGACCACGACGATCGCATCGTCGACCACGATGCCGATCACGAGCACCATGCCGAACATCGTCAGCACGTTGATCGAGAAGCCCAGCGCCAGCAGCACTGCGAAGGTTCCCATCAGCGTGATCGGGACCACCAAGGTCGGGATGATGGTGTAGCGGATGTTCTGCAGAAACAGGAACATCACCAGGAACACCAGCACCACGGCCGCGAGCAGCGTCTCGACCACCTGGCGGATCGAGAGGCTGACGAAGGTCGAACTGTCGTAGGGGATGGTCGCCTTCACGCCGGGAGGAAAGTAGCGCGACAGTTCGTTGATGCGCTTCTTGACCGCGGTCGCGGTCGCCAGCGCATTGCCGGTCGGCGACAGCTGCACGGCAATGCCGGTGGACGGTTCGCCGTTCAGGCGCGCCCGCGTGCCGTAGCTCTGGGCGCCGAGTTCGACGCGGGCCACGTCCTTCAAGCGCACGGTGGAGCCGTCGGCATTGGCGCGCAGCACGATGTTGGCGAACTGCTCGGCCGAGGTGAGCTGGCCCTTGACGACGACCGTCGCGAAGATCGACTGGCCGGGCACGTTCGGCAGGTCGCCGATGGTGCCCGAGGCCACCTGCGCGTTCTGCGTCGCGATGGCACTGGTCACGTCGGCGGACGACAGCCGGTAGCCGATCAGCTTGGCCGGGTCGATCCAGATGCGCATCGCGCGTTCGGTGCCGAACAGCTGGGCCTGACCGACGCCGGGCACGCGCTGGATCTCGGGCAACACGTTGCGCGCCGCGTAGTCGCCGAGCGCGACCGGGTCATAGGCCGGGTTGTCGGACGACAGCACCGTGAACAGCAGGAAGTTCGCGTTGGCCTTGTCGACGCGAACACCCTGCTGCGTCACCGCCTGCGGCAGGCGCGGCGTCGCGCGGCCGAGGCGGTTCTGCACGTCGACCTGCGCCAGGTCGGCGTTGGTGCCGGGCTCGAAGCTCAGCGTGATGGAGCCGGTGCCGTCGGCCTGGCTGACCGACTCCATGTAGATCAAGCCGGGCGAGCCGTTCATTTCGCGCTCGATGACGCTGATGACGCTGTCTTCCAGCGTCTGTGCCGAGGCGCCCGGGTAGGCGGTGGACACGAGGATCGAGGGCGGCGCCACCGACGGGTATTGCGCCACCGGCAGCTGCGGGATCGCCACTGCGCCCACCACCAAAATGAACAGCGCAATGACCCACGCGAAGATCGGTCGGTCGATGAAGAACGAGGCCATCGCCAGTCCTCCTTTAGCGCGAGGCCGC
>NZ_JANMWL010000286.1:0-13122 GCF_031393925.1 Methylibium sp.
AGCTGGGCCTGGCATCGCCGCCGCCTCGCGGACCACGAGGCCGACTACGACCCCCGCTTGGCGCTGCGCATTAAGCGCGGTGCCGCCCTGAGCGGGGCCGATTACCTGGACTTTTTGCGCGAACGCGCCGCCTGGACGGCGCGCATGCACGCGGCGCTCGCCGGCTTCGACGCCGTGCTGTCGCCGACCGTGCAACTGCTCGCACCGCCGATTGCTGCGCTCGAAGCGAACGACGCAGCGTTCTTTCGCGTCAACGCGCTGCTGCTGCGCAACTCCGCGGTCGTCAATCTGCTCGACGGCTGCGCAATCGGTCTGCCCTGTCACGCGACGGGTTCGGCGCCGGTCGGGCTCAGGCTCTGGAGCCGCGGCCTGCACGACGACGCGCTGCTCGACACCGCGATAGCGGTCGAGGTGGTGCTCGCGGCAGCGCGGCGGGCCAGCGCATGAGGATCGCGGTCATCGGGGCCGGCATCGTCGGCGTCACCACAGCCTACGAACTTGCCGCCGACGGCCATGAAGTGGTCGTGCTGGAGCGCCACAGCAGCGTGGCTGCGGAGGCCAGTTTTGCCAACGCCGGCGTGATGGCGCCCGGTCTGGTCGGACCATGGGCCGCCAGCGGCATGCGCATGAGCCTGCTGCGCGGCCTGCTCGGTGGTGGCGGCCCGCTGCGCGCGCGGCTCTCGCTCGACCCGGCACAGTGGCGCTGGCTGCAACGATGGTGGGGCGCTTGCGATGCGGCGGTCGATCGGCACCATCGCGCCGAACTGCTGCGGCTGGGTCAGTACAGCCGCGAAAGGCTCGAGCAGCTCAGCACACGCCACGGATTCGAGTTCGAGCGCGCGCAGGGCGTGCTGCTGCTGTTGCGCGGCGATCGCGAAGTTGCCCAGGCGCAGCCCGGCCTCGCCGTGCTGCGCGAACTGGGTACCGGTGTGCAGCAGCTCGACGCCGCGGGCTGCCACGCGATCGAGCCGGGGCTGAATCGCGATCAGCCGATCGCCGCCGGCATCCACCTGCCGCAAGAAGGCATCGGCAACTGCCGCCAGTTCGCACACTTGCTGCGTGAGGCGACTGAGCGCAGCGGTGCCGAATTCCGCTTTTGCACCGTGGTGCGCTCCATCCAAGTCGGCGATGGCGCGTGCGGCATCGTGCTGCACCTCGAGCAGATGGCCTTGACGACCGGCTTCGTCGCCAGCCGCGCTGCCGCCGTGCCTGCCGGTGCGGCACGTGCCGACGTGATGGCACACCGCACCCGCGCTGCGGCGCGCTACCTTGCACCGGTCTCGAGCGAACGCTTCGACGCGATCGTCATTGCTGCGGGCGCCGACTCGGTCGGCCTGCTGGAGGCGAGCGGCCTGAGGGTGCCGCTGATGCCGGTGTACGGTTACTCCATGACCGCGCCACTGCGCTCGCCCGACCGCGGACCGCGCGCTGCGCTGGTCGATCAGCGCCACCAGGTCGCCATCGGTCGACTCGGTCAACGCGTGCGCGTGGCCGGCGGCGCGGAGCTGGGCGGGTCGGCACAGCACCAGCGAGATGCTGCGATCAAGCGGCTCTACGCCGTGCTCAACGACTGGTTCCCCGGCGGCGCGCACACGGCGCGTCCGCAACTGTGGAAAGGCGCGCGGCCCATGTTGCCCGACGGCCCGCCGCTCGTCGGCCCCAGTCCTCGCGCGGGCATCTGGCTCAACCTCGGTCATGGCGGCAGCGGCTGGGCGCTGGCATGCGGCAGCGCACGGCTGCTGGCCGACCAGATCGGCGGGCGCACGCCGGCCCTTGACCCGGCCCCGCTGGCGCCGAGTCGTTATGCGCGCGGCTAAAGCGATGGCGGGCAGGGCTGCGCCGACGCCAGTCACCGGGGCGGGTGCGGTCGCCGCGACGACGCCCTGGCCGCTGCATGACGCACTCGCCTCGCGCGCACTCGAGCACGCTGCTGCGCGCGGCCTGGAGCCGCACACGCTGATGGCGCGTGCCGGTGATGCGGTCGCCCGGCTGGCGCTGGCGCTGGCGCCGCATGCGCAACGCATCTGGGTCATTGCTGGTCCGGGCAACAACGGCGGCGATGGCCTCGAAGCGGCAGCCTGCCTGCAGCGCGCCGGCAAGCAGGTGAGCGTGAGCCTGCAGGCCGACACCCCCCTGCCCTCAGACGCGGCCGCCTCGCTGGCGAGAGCGTGCGCGGCTGGCGCAACGATTCAAGCGACGCTTGCACCGCCGTCCCTGGGGAGCAGCGACCTGGCCATCGACGCCCTGTTCGGGCTCGGCCTCAAACGCGCGCCACAGGCGTGGGCCCTGCAGGCGATCACCGCACTCAACCGATCGCTAGTGCCGGTGCTGGCGATCGATCTGCCGAGCGGCCTGCACGCCGACCATGGCACTGTGTTCGCCAGCGCCGCGGCCGTCCACGCCCGCTGGACGCTCGGCGTGCTCACGCTCAAGCCCGGCCTGTTCACCGCCGAAGGGCGCGACCATGCCGGCGCGATCTGGTTCGACGGTCTCGGTGTCAGTGACGACGGTGCATCCGCCACCGCATGCTTGTCGAGTGACACGAACGCGCTGTGGCCGAGCCGCCGACATGCCGAGCACAAGGGCAGCTTCGGCGACGTGTGGGCCGTGGGCGGCGCACCCGGCATGGCCGGTGCCGCGGTGCTTTGCGCACGCGCCGCCTCGACCGCGGGCGCTGGCCGCGTACACCTTGTCGTGCTCGACTCGGGCCTGGCCGCACTCGACTCGGCGCGGCCCGAGCTGATGCTGCGCAACGCCGCATCGCTGCACGCCCGCAGTACAGCGCTGGAAGACGGCACCGTCGTGTGCGGTTGCGGCGGCGGCGACGCCGTGCGTTCCTGGTTGCCGCTGCTGATGGCACGCGCGGGACGGTTGCTGCTCGATGCCGACGCACTCAATGCCGTGGCCGCCGATGCGAGCCTGCTGCGGCAGTGGACGCTGCGCGCCGCGCGCGGGCGGCCCGGCATCCTGACGCCCCATCCGCTCGAAGCCGCGCGCCTGCTCGGCTGCGGCACGGCGGCAGTCCAGTCCGATCGGCTGGGGGCCGCGCGCGAACTGGCAGCGCTCTGCCATGCTGTCGTGGTGCTCAAGGGCTCGGGAACAGTCATCGCAGCACCGGGCGAAAAGCCCTGGATCAACGCCAGCGGCAACGCCGCCCTGGCGAGCGCCGGCACCGGCGACGTCCTGGCGGGCTGGATCGCCGGCCTGTGGTCGCAGGGTCTCGCGACGATTGACGCGGCGCGGCTCGGCGCGCACAGCCACGGCGCCGCGGCCGACGACTGGCAGGCCGGCCAACGTCACCCAGGAGCGCTGCCCGCCAGCGCGCTGATCGACGAATTGCGCCGCCTTCGCGCATCCTGAAGATCCCGGTCCATTCAGCGCCGCGTTCGTTTGCTCTTGCGTTCGCCGCGCACGACCTGGTTGCGCGCGGCAGCGTCCAGCGCATCGGTCGCTGGCGCCTTGGGCGTCATGCGGGCGCCCGCCGCCACCTTGTTGGCCGCCTTCTTGGTCGCCAGCTTTTGTCCGCGATCGGCCTCCTTCACCGCGTTGAGCTCGTCGATCGCCGAACTCGCCTTGTCGCGCGTGCTGCGCGGCGCGAGGCCGGACTCGGTGACGAGCCGGAAGTCGATCTTGCGGCCGTCGAGGTCGACACGGCTGACCTGCACGCGCACGCGGCTGCCGACGACGTAGCGCACGCCAGTGCGCTCGCCGCGCAGATCCTGGCGCGCTTCGTCAAAGCGGAAATACTCGCCGCCGAGTTCGGTGATGTGCACCAGCCCTTCGACATACAGATCGTCGAGCGTGACGAACAGTCCGAAGCTGGTCACCGCGCTCACGGCGCCGCCGTACTCTTCGCCCAGGTGCTCGCGCATGAACTTGCACTTGAGCCAGGCCTCGACATCGCGCGAGGCTTCGTCGGCGCGCCGCTCGTTGGCGCTGCAGTGCGCTCCCGCGCCCTCCCAGGCCATGGCCTCGGCGGTCTGTGCCTTCGGCGGCGCATTGAGCTGCGCCTGTGCTGCCGCCTTGGCCGCAGCGCCCTTGGGCGGCTTGCGCGTGTGCACCGCCGACGTGGCCAGCTCGGTCACCTGCAGGTGGTACTTTTTCTGCCCGAGCAGCGCCTTGATCACGCGGTGGACGAGCAAGTCGGGGTAGCGACGAATCGGGCTGGTGAAGTGCGTGTAGGCCGGGTAAGCCAGGCCGAAATGGCCACTGTTCAGGGGCGTGTAGATCGCCTGCTGCATGGAGCGCAGCAGCATGGAGTGGATCTGCATCGCGTCGGGCCGGTCTTTGGTCGCTGCCGCGACCGCCTGAAACTCGGCCGGCTTGGGGTCGTCGCTGATCGAGAGCCCCAGGCCCAGCGCGCGCAGGTAGGTCTGCAGCACCGTCTTCTTCTCGGGCGTCGGCCCTTCATGGACGCGGTAGAGCGAAGGGTGTTTATGGCCCTGGATGAAATCGGCCGAGCAGACGTTGGCCGCCAGCATCGACTCCTCGATCAGCCGGTGCGCATCGTTGCGGGTGCGCGGCACGATCTTCTCGATGCGGCCGTTCTCGTCGCAGACGATCTGCGTTTCGGTGGTTTCGAAGTCGACCGCGCCGCGCGTTGCGCGTGCCCTGAGGAGCGCCCGGTAGACCTCGTGCAGGTGCAGCAGGTGCGGCACCAGCGTTTCGCGCCGGTGCGCTTCCGGGCCGCGCGTGTTGGCAAGAATCGCGGCGACTTCGGTGTAGGTGAAGCGCGCCTGCGAGTTGATCACCGCGGGAAAGAACTGGTACGCGTGAATCTCGCCGGCCGCGTCGACCAGCATGTCGCACACCATCGCCAGGCGGTCTTCGTTCGGGTTGAGCGAACACAAGCCATTGGAGAGCTTCTCCGGCAGCATGGGGATCACGCGGCGCGGAAAGTACACGCTGGTAGCGCGTTCGTAGGCGTCGTCGTCGAGCGCCTCGCCCGGCTTGACGTAGTGGCTCACATCGGCGATCGCGACAATGAGCCGCCAGCCGTTGG
This sequence comes from Methylibium sp., assembly GCF_031393925.1. Classification (GTDB taxonomy): domain Bacteria; phylum Pseudomonadota; class Gammaproteobacteria; order Burkholderiales; family Burkholderiaceae_C; genus Methylibium. Next base: position 5,003 of record NZ_JANMWL010000286.1, read on the forward strand.
CTTGCTTGACGCGGCCGATCTTCGCGGGCTCGCAATAGACGGCGTCGTCGAAGTCGCGCGCGTCCTCGCCGTCGATGGTGACGAGCGCAACGTCGGTCAGGTCGATGCGGTTCTTCTTGTCGACGGGGCGCACCTTCTCGGGCAGCTTGGAGGTCTGCGCCAGCGTCTCGGCGGAGAAGCGATGCGGCACTTCGTATTTGCGCACCGCGATCTCGATCTCCATGCCTGGGTCGTCGATCTCGCCGAGCACCTCGGTCACGCGGCCGAGCGGCTGCGAATGCATCGATGGCGGCTCGGTCAACTCCACCGCCACCACCTGCCCGACGACGGCGCTCGCGATGCCGTTCTTCGGGATCATGATGTCCTGGCCGTAGCGCTTGTCTTCCGGCGCCACCAGCCAGATGCCGCTTTCGTGCAGCAGGCGGCCAATGATCGGCGCCTTCTTACGTTCCAGGATCTCGAGCACGCGGCCTTCCGGGCGGCCCTTTCGGTCGTAGCGGATCACGCGCACCCGCACGCGGTCCCGGTGCAGCACCGTGCGCATCTCCTGCGGCGCGAGGTAAATGTCGGATTCGCCGTCGCTGCGTTGCACGAAACCGTGCCCGTCGCGGTGGCCTTGCACGATGCCGTCGACTTCGCTCATCAGAGCGGCGCCGAGCGGTGCGTTGATCGTTTCTTTATCGGTCTTGATGCTAAACTCTCCGGCTTTCGTACCTAGCCCAGGTGGCGGAATTGGTAGACGCACTAGTTTCAGGTACTAGCGGGTAACACCGTGGGGGTTCGAGTCCCTTCCTGGGCACCAACATGAAAGGCCAGTACTTCGGTGCTGGCCTTTTGCGTTTGTGTTTGCGCTCGTTTGATAGCGCTGTTGACGCGGCGCTCGTGCGTCGTCTCGACGTGCATCAAAGCGCGAACTTTTTCTTCAACCCTTCGGGCCGCAGGACATCGTATTCCTCGAACGGTTGGTGGATCCAGGGGCTCGTGGGCAGCGACTCCACATGGTAGTCGGGCATGTAGCCCGACACGCCCTTGACCCAAATCACTGCCGATTTCAGCTCGCGAATCGATGGCAGGCTGCGCAGCCGGTCGACCACCGCCTTCAGGGTCACGCCCGAGTCCGCCAGGTCGTCGATCAACAGCACCCGCCCCGCCAATTCGCCCTTGGGCAAGGTCACGTACTGCGCCATGTCGAGCCGCACTTGCAAGGTGCCGGGCTCGGCGCGGTAGGAGCTGGTCGACATGATCGCCAGCGGCTTGTCGAACACGCGCGAGAGCACGTCGCCCGGGCGCATGCCGCCGCGCGCCAGGCACAGGATCTGGTCGAACGCCCAGCCCGAGTTGTGGACCTTGAGCGCCAGCCGCTCGATCAGCAGGTGGTACTCGTCCCAGGAGACGTAGAGGTGTTTGCCGTCGTCGGTCAGCATGGGCGGGCGCTCAATTCTGGTAGGGATGGCGCAGCAGGATGGTGTGCTCGCGGTCGGGTCCGGTGGACACCATGTCGATCGGCGTACCAATGAAGCCCTGGACGCGCTCGAGGTAGCGCCTTGCGTTGAGCGGCAACTCGTCCCAGCGTGTCACCCCCGCGGTCGTTTCGCTCCAGCCGGCGAAACGCTCGTAAACCGGCTTACAGGCCGCGATCTCGTCTGCGTCGAGCGGCAGGATGTCGAGCCGCTCACCGTCGCGTTCGTAGCCGACGCCCATCTTGATCTCGGGCAGGCCGTCGAGCACGTCGAGCTTGGTAATGCACAGGCCCGACAGGCCGTTGATGAGCACCGAGCGCTTCATCGCGGCTGCATCGAGCCAGCCGCATCGGCGCGCTCGCCCGGTGACCGTGCCACGCTCCTGACCCACGGTCGACAGGTGGTGGCCCACCGTGCCCGGCTCGTGCATCGGCAGCTCGGTGGGAAACGGCCCCGAGCCCACGCGCGTGGTGTAGGCCTTGGTGATGCCCAGGATGTAGTGCAGCTTGTCGGGTCCGACGCCCGAGCCGGCCGCGGCATTGCCGGCCACGCAGTTGCTCGATGTCACGTAAGGGTAGGTGCCGTGGTCGATGTCGAGCAACGTGCCTTGCGCACCTTCGAACAGCACGTTGCCGCCGGCCATGTTGGCGGCGTGGATGCGAACGCCGACATCGGCCAGCATCGGGCGGAGCTGGTCGGCCACCTTCATCGCAGCGTCGAACAGCGGCTGGAACTCGAGCGGCTCGGCGTGCAGGTAACCCGTCAGGACAAAGTTGTGCAGTTCCAGCAGTTCACGCAACTTGCTGGCGAAGCGCTCAGGGTGCTTGAGATCCTGCACGCGCAGGGCGCGGCGCGCAACCTTGTCTTCGTAGGCCGGACCGATCCCCTTGCCGGTGGTGCCGATCTTGCCGACGCCCGAACTCTCGCGCAGCGCCTCGCGCGCCTTGTCGAGCTCCACGTGGAAAGGCAGAATCAAAGGGCAGGACTCGCTGATGAAGAGGCGCGAGCGCACCTCCACGCCGGCCGCCTCCAGGCGCTCGATCTCGAGCAGCAGGTGCGTCGGGTCGACCACCACCCCATTGCCGATATAGCAGGCCACGCCCTCGCGCATCACGCCCGAAGGGATCAGCTGAAGCGCGGTCTTCTTGCCCTTGATCACCAGCGTGTGGCCAGCGTTGTGTCCGCCCTGGAAGCGCACCACTGCGGCCGCGTGGTCGGTCAACCAATCGACCACCTTGCCCTTGCCTTCGTCGCCCCACTGGGTGCCAACCACGACCACGTTGCGTCCGCCGGCCTCGCCCGCTCTCCTTGCTTGCATCGTCTTGCCTTGTCTGAATATTCAGGCGCACGCCACGCTCACAGCGCGCGCACGCTCCACTGCCCGTTCGTGCTGATGATTTCGCGGTCGCAGTCAAACTCCTGCGCCTCGTGCTCATGACCCGGCAGCACGCACAGCACCGTTTCACCCTGCGCGCGCAGCGCCCGCACGGCCGCGCGCAGGCTCGCATCCTCGCCCCACGGTGCCCGAACAGCCGTGCGTCGGCCGCCCGGCCGCGCGCGCTGCACCCATTCCTTCAGGTCGGCGCTGAAGCCCACCGCCGGGCGGTTGCGACCGAACACCGCGCCGACCTCGTCGTAGCGACCGCCGCGCAGCAGTGCGTCGGTCGAAGCATTCGCGTAGACCGCGAAGCGCGCGCCGCTGTAGTAGGCGTATCCGCTCAGGTCGGCCAGGTCGAAACCGACACGCACCCCGGGGTGCGCGATCGACGCATGCTCGGCAAGGCGCCGTAGGTCGTCGAGTGCCGCGACGATCACCGGCCGACTGGGCAAGGTTGCGGCCGCCGCGGCCAGCACCTCGGCATCACCGTAGAGCGAAATCAGGGCGAGCAATCCGCGCCGCGCCTCGTCACCAAAGTCCACGCTCAGGCCCTGCAGGGCAGCCCCGTCCTTGGCCGCCAGCGCGCCATACACGGCGCTCAGCCGCGCGGCGTCGCAAGCAACGCCGTCAAGCAAGCCCCGCACGATGCGCGCATCGGCCAGATCAAGCACCAGTCCGCCGACACCCGCGACGCGCAGGCAATCGAGCGCGAGGTCCTGCACTTCAAGGTCGGCTTCGAGCCCCGCATGGCCGTAGATTTCAGCCCCGAACTGCAGCGGCTCACGGCTGGCCTGCAGGCTTTGCGGCCGGGTGTGCGCCACCGGGCCGCAGTAGCAAAGCCGCGTGACGCCGACGCGGTTGAGCAGGTGCGCGTCAATGCGCGCCACCTGGGGCGTCGTGTCGGCACGCAGGCCGAGCGTGCGGCCGCTGAGCTGGTCGACCAGCTTGAAGGTGCGCAGATCGAGTTCATGACCAGTGCCCGACAGCAGTGACTCGAGGTACTCGAGCAGCGGCGGCATCACCAACTCGTAGCCGTAGCCACGCGCACTGTCGAGTACGCTGCGCCGCAGTTCCTCGATGCGCCGGGCATCGTGGGGCAGCACGTCGGCGATGTGCTCGGGCAGCAGCCAAGCAGACGTCATGAAAAAGGCCAGGGGTTAAAAACGCATTGTATCGGCGGCCCGCGGCCGCCCGAGGCCGCTCAGCGCGCCATCAGGGCCAGCAAGAGCAACCCGACCAGCATGCTCGAGAGACCAAGAAAACGCAGCTGACCATTGCTCAACCGCGTGGCCTGCTCGAACAGCGCTCGCCAGCGCTGTGGGCTCAGGAACGGCAACAGGCCCTCGAACACAAGTACCAATGCGAGCGCGCTGAACAGCGTGTCCCACATGTCGCGCGGCAAGCGGGACTTATCGGCGGTGACTCGCAGCCGGCGGCGCGACCGACGGGGCGGCCGCGCCGCGCATGGCGCGGAAAAACTCGCTGTCGGGATCCAGCACCATCACGTCGCTCCTGTTGCGAAAGCTGGCACGGTAGGCGTTCAGACTGCGATAGAAAAGCGCGAACGACGGGTCACGTCCGAATGCGTCGGCATACAGGGCCGACGCCTTGGCATCGCCCTCGCCCTTGACCTTCTCCGCCTCGCGGTAGGCCTCGGCGACGATGATCTCGCGCTGCTTGTCGGCGTCGGCGCGAATCTTCTCGCCCTCGGCCTGACCGGTGGAGCGCGTCTCGTTGGCCACGCGCTTGCGCTCGGACTCCATGCGCCGATACACCGCCTCGGTGATGTTGGATGAGAAGTCGACGCGCTTGATGCGCACGTCGACGATGTCAATGCCGAAACTCTTGGCATCGTCGGCCAGACGACGGATCACGCCCTGCATCACGGTGTCGCGCTCGGTCGACAGCACCTGCCGCACGGTGAGTTTGGTGACTTCTTCGTTGAGCGCGGCCTGCACGATCGGAGCGAGCCGCGCTTCCGCATTGCGAACGTCGACGCCGTTGTTGCGAATGAATTGCCGTGGGTCGCGGATGCGCCACTTGACCAGCCAGTCGATCACCAGACTGGTCTTCTCGGCCGTGAACACCGGCCTTGTCTCGGGGCTGTCCAGGCTCTGGATGCGGCGGTCGAGGAAGACCACGTTCTGGAACGGCGGCGGGAGCTTGAATTTGAGGCCCGGCTGCGAGAACACTTCCTTAATCTCGCCCAGTGCATAGAGCACCGCGAACTGAGTCTGTGTCACGACGAACAGCGTGGACGAGGCGATCATCAGCAGCAGCAAGATGCCTGCAACCGTCATGCCGATACGATTCATGTTGGTGTTCTCCGTAGTCGCTTAGCGACCTTCGCGCTCGCGCGTGCGCTGGTTGTCGCGCGAGCGCACGTCGGTGGCTGGCAGCGTGCTGGTGCTCTCGTTGGGCACGGCGGGCGCGGGCACGGCCGCAGCAGCACTGCCGCCGGCCGCCTGGATGAGTTTGTCCAACGGCAGGTACAGCAAGTTCGAGCTGTTGCGCGTCTCGATCATCACCTTGCTAACGCTGGAATAGACCTCGCGCATGGTGTCCACGTAGAGCCGGTCGCGCGTCACGCTGGGCGCCTTCTGGTACTCGGTGAGCACCTGACGGAAACGAGAGGCATCACCCTCGGCCTGCGCGACCACGCGCGCGCGATAGCCTTCGGCTTCCTCGCGCAATCGCGACGATGCGCCCTGCGCCTTGGGAATCACGTCGTTGGCGTAGGCCTGGCCTTCGTTCTTGAAACGCGTACGGTCGGCGCCCGCCTTCACCGCATCGTCGAACGCAGCCTGCACCTGCTCGGGTGGCGCGACGCTTTGCACGTTGACGTTGGAGACGAGGATGCCGGTCTTCAAGCGGTCCAGCTGGGTCTGGATCGACTTGATCAGATCGGTCGCGATCGCATCGCGCTGCTCGTAGAGCACCAAGTCCATGTTGCTGCCCCCGACGATCTCGCGCACCGCGGACTCGGCTGCCAGCACCACGGCTTCGTCGGGGTTGCGGTTCTGAAACAGATACTCCGTGGCGTCCTTCAAGCGGTATTGCACGGTGAAGCGGATGTCGACGATGTTCTCGTCCTGCGTGAGCATCGACGAGTCGCGCAGACCGGTGGCCTGCACTGTCGCGTTGCGCCCGATCTCCGCCGAGCGCAGCTGCGTCACGTTGACGATGTCGTGCGACTGGAACGGGTAGGGACCGCGCCACTGAAACCCGGCCTCCACGGTGTGGCTGAAGCGGCCGAACGAAAGCACCACGCCCTGCTGCCCTTCCTGCACGATAAAAAAGCCACTGGCCAGCCAGATGAGCGCTACCACGCCCACGATCAGGCTCGCGCCAACGCTGGCACCCCGCATGTCAGGTGGTCGATCGCCGCCGCTGGACGCCCCACCGCTACCGCGACCACCAAACAAGCCGCTCAAGCGACGATTGAAATCACGCCAGAGTTCATCCAGATCGGGCGGGCCGTCGTTGCGCCCGCCAGTGGCGAGCACGGCGCCGCCGCGTGCGCGCCAGGCGCCACGCCGCGTAACGCCGGCAATCAGTGAAGCCAGCGCAGTGGCCAGGCGGACCATTGGCGCGGCCCGGCGGGATGCGTCATCGTGGGAGGTGGTGTTCATGCGTGTCGTCACAACGGATCGGAGTCGGGTCGTTCGTCGGGCTGCAAGCCATCGCTCCAGGCGGCCCCGGCCAGTGCCGCATCGGCCACCACGGCGCTGGCATCGGCTGACGCGCTGGCGAGTACCGCCGCGACCAGCAGCCCGCGCAGTTCGGGCAGGCCGGTGCCGTGGCGCGCACTGACAAAGACGCGCGGCATGCGCGGACCGCCGTCGATTTCAAGGGCGTCGACCAAGACCCGGGGACGCTGCGCCTCGTCGAGTTGGTCGAGTTTGTTGAAGACGAGGATCTGCGGGATGTCGGCGGCGCCGATCTCGGCTAGAACGCGCTCGACTTCGAGGCGCTGCTCGGCCAACACCGGGCTGGCCGCGTCGACCACGTGCAGCAGCAAGTCGGCCTCGGCAGCTTCCTGCAAAGTGGCCGCAAAAGCCTTGACCAGAGTGTGTGGCAGATCGCGGATGAAGCCGACCGTGTCGGACAGGCTCACCGAGCGCTGGGCGTCTTCGAGATAGAGCTGGCGCGTGGTGGTGTCGAGCGTCGCGAACAGCTGGTCGGCCGTGAAACTGCGTGCTTTTACCAATGCATTGAACAGCGTGGACTTGCCCGCGTTGGTGTAGCCGATGAGCGAGATGCGAAACGTGCCAGCGCGCTCGCGCGAACGCCGCTGCGTGCTGCGCTGGCGCTTGACCTTCTCGAGCCGTGTCTTGAGCGACTTGATGCGCTCGCCGATCATGCGGCGGTCGAGTTCGATCTGCCGCTCACCCGGGCCGCCTCGAAGCCCTACGCCGCCACGCTGGCGCTCCAAGTGGGTCCAGCGCCGCACCAGACGATTGCTTAAGTACTGGAGCTGGGCGAGTTCGACCTGCAGCTTGCCTTCGTGGCTTTGTGCGCGCGCCGCGAAAATTTCGAGGATCAGCCCGGTGCGGTCGAGCACCTCCACGCCGAGATGGCGTTCGAGATTGCGCTGTTGCGTGGGCGATAGCGACTGGTCGAAGATGACGCAGTGGCCGTTGTTCTGCTGAACCAGCGCCTTGAGCTCATCGGCCTTGCCCGTGCCCACGAACAGCGCCGCGTCGGGCGCTTTGCGACGCGCCGTCAGGCGAGCAACGGGTGTGTCGCCGGCCGACTCGGCCAGCAGCGCCAGTTCGTCGAGGGTGGGGTCGAAACGAGCGTCGCCGCCGACGTCAACGCCGACCAGCACCGCGCGGGCCTCCGTGGCGACCACAAAGGCGCTCAAGGCCGGTCGCAGCCGGTACGACGAAGCAAGCCGTTCAAGTGCTTCAGCTTGCCGACTCCGGCGCTTCGCTGGCCTGGAAACTCACCGCACGACCCGGCACGACGGTGGAGATCGCATGCTTGTAAACCATCTGGGTCACGGTGTTGCGCAGCAGGACGACATATTGGTCGAAAGACTCGATATGCCCTTGTAACTTGATGCCGTTGACGAGGTAGATCGAAACCGGAACATGCTCCTTGCGCAGGAGGTTCAGGAACGGGTCTTGTAGCAGTTGCCCTTTGGTGCTCACGATATTGCTCCGTGTTGAAAACCGATCGAGCTGGCACCTTATCACAGGCACCGCAAGGCGATCGACTCAGGAGTCGTTCTTGGCGAACGGGTTGCGCGACGATTTCATTTCAATGCGCAGCGGGGT
>NZ_JANMWL010000296.1:0-4906 GCF_031393925.1 Methylibium sp.
GGCTCACTGCAGCATCGCTGCCGGCGAGCCTGCGCCGAGGCTGCGCTGCACGAAAGCGCTCAGGGCGCCGACATCCGGGATGCTCACGTCGCGGCGGCCTTTTTCGGCGAAGCCGATCACCTTGTCGCGTGCCAGCCGCGACAGCGCGCGGCTCACCGTCTCGAGCTTCATGCCGAGGTAGTTACCGATCTCGGCGCGCGTCATGCGCAGCGTGATCTGGTCGGTGCGCAGGCCGCGCTCGGCCAGCGAGTCGGCCCAGTAGCGCAGGAAGTCGGCCACGCGCGCGTCGGCGGTGAGCGTACACAGCGAGAGCATGGAGTCGCGGTCGCGGCGAATCTCGCGGCTCATCGCGGCATGCACGGCGGCCTGCAACGAGGGCTCGGCCGAGCAGGCCTCGAGCAGCGCCGCGTAATCGATGCACCAGACCTGGCCGACGTCCATTGCGATCGCGTCGCAGCCGTGCCGGCCTTCGTCGATGCCATCGAAGCCGAGCCAGTCGCCCTTGAAGTGCAGCCCCACCACTTGCTCGCGGCCGTCGGACGTGAAGTTGACGGTCTTGAAGAACCCCGAGTGGACGAGGTAGAGGCAACCCAGCCGCGCGCCAGCCTGGTAGACCCGGTCGCCCGCGTGCACGGTGCGGCGTGTGAGCGACAGTCGATCTTGCAGCAACTCGAGCGTGCGGCTGATGCGCTCGATGGTGGCGTGGCCCTGGGCTGCAGGGGCTGCACGGGTGGCGGCGGTGATGGGGGTCATGGCGGTCCTTGGTGTGCGCTGGGGGCGATGAAGGCAGCGTAGGAAGCCGCTGCAAACCGCCGATCAATCGTCGGTGTCGTTCGGTAACGCTGTGTGAACCGCAGGTGACTGCGCGACCATCGTCGCGGCCGGCTGCACGCGGTTTGACGGCGGTCAAGCCCTTGGCGCTCCCACGCGCTAGCCTGCATTGCGGTCATGCGTCGTATGGCGCCGCGCCGCACGCACAGAGACCCCATGCCCTCACCGCTCATCCGTCACTGCTGTTGGTCGCTCGACGACTTGTCGTCGGCGGATGTGCAGTCCTTGCTGGCCGTCGCGCGCGCCCTAAAGCATGCGGGTGGCGTGTCGCGGCCTTTGCAAGGCCGGCACGTGGCGGTGTTGTGCGAGGCGCTGCACAGCGCGTCGGCCGACGTGTTCAGCGCGGCGGCGGCCAGGCTCGGCGCCGTGGTCGTGCGCATCCCGCCGAGCGTGCTGCGCCTGGCCGAGCGGCAGGGACTGCGCGAGCTGGCCAACACCCTGGGCCGCCTTTACGGCGCGATCGAGTGCGACGGCCCGAGCGACGCCACCGCCGAGCAGCTGGCAGGCTGGGCCGGCGTGCCCGTCTTCAATGCGGTGGCCGCCAGGCTGCACCCCACTCGCTTGCTGGCCGATCTGCTGACGATGTGCGAGCACGCCCAGCAACCCGCGGCCGACGTGACGCTGTGCATGGCATCCCACGCGGGCTCGCCGCTTGCTGCCGCCTGGTGCCAGCTGGGCGCATTGACGGGCGTGGGCATGCGCTCCTGCGAGCCCGCCGCCGGCGCGTCACTGCGGTCCGGCGATTTCGTCTTCGAAGCGCAGCGATCGGGCGGCGTGGTGGCGCCGCCGGCCCTGCTGGCGATGGAGGACGGCCACGGCCAGCGGCGCAGCTTGCTCGATCAGCAGGCCGAGAACCACCGCTACGTCGTGCAGGCGCTGCTGTCGAGTCATGTCAACTGACGATCGAATTTGCTTGAAGGAAACCGCTTGACCATCCGCAACCTCGACCGCCTGCTGGCGCCACGCTCGGTGGCCGTGTTCGGCGCATCGCCCCGGGTCGGCAGCGTCGGCGCGACGGTCTGGCGCAACCTGCGCGGCGGCGGCTTCAGCGGAGCGCTGCATGCGGTCAACCCCAAACACCGCACGCTCGACGGCCAGCCGGTGTTCGCGCGCGCCGCCGACCTGCCGGCCGCGCCCGACCTGGCGGTCATCTGCACGCCGCCGGCCACGGTGGCCGCGCTGGTGGCCGAACTCGGCGCCACCGGCACGCGCGCGGCGATCGTGATGACCGCCGGCCTGGACGCTGCGCAGAAGCAGGCCACGCTCGACGCGGCGCGGCCGCATTTGCTGCGCGTGCTCGGCCCCAACTGCCTGGGGCTGATGACGCCGCGCCTGGGCCTCAACGCCAGCTTCGCGCACATCGATGCGCTGGCCGGCGAGATCGCCTTCGTTTCGCAGTCGGGCGCGCTCGTCACCGCCATGCTCGACTGGGCGACCTCGCGTCGCATCGGTTTTTCGCACCTCGTCTCGCTCGGCGAAAGCGCCGACGTGGACTTTGGCGACCTGCTCGACTACCTGGCCAGCGACGCCGGCACGCGCGCGATCCTGCTCTACATCGAGTCGGTCAAGGCGCCGCGCAAGTTCATGTCGGCGGCGCGCGCGGCGGCGCGCAACAAGCCGGTGATCGTGGTCAAGGCCGGCCGTGCCGGGCAGGGCATGCAGGCGGCGGCGTCGCACAGCGGCGCGCTGGCCGGCTCCGACATCGTCTTCGACGCCGCCATCCGGCGCGCCGGCATGCTGCGCGTGGACACGATGCAGGAGCTGTTCCTGGCCGCAGAGACCTTGGCGCGCCTGCGCGGCAACCAGAGCGAGGTGCTCACCATCATCACCAACGGCGGCGGTGGCGGCGTGATGGCGGCCGACGCCGCGGCGCGCTCGGGTGTCGCGCTGTACGAGCCCGACGCCGCGCTGCTCGCCAGGCTCGACGCGGTGCTGCCGGCGACCTGGTCGCACGGCAATCCGGTCGACCTGATCGGCGACGCGCCGGTGGCGCGCTACACCGCTGCGCTGGCCGCGCTGCTGGCCGAGCCGCGCAGCGGCGCGGTGCTGTTCATGCATGCGCCCACCGCCATCGTTGCCAGCGCCGACATCGCGCGTGCCTGCGCGCCGCTGGTGGCCGCCGCGCGCGACCGGGTGCTCGGTTGCTGGCTCGGCGACGCCTCGGTGGCCGAGGCGCGCCTCATCTTCCGGCAGGCCGGCATTGCCGACTACGCCACGCCCGAGGATGCGGTGCGCGCGTTCTCGATGCTGCTCACCTACCGGCGCAACCAGGCGCAGCTGATCGAGGCGCCTGCCGCCCGGCCGCCGCGCGCCGCACCCGATGTCGAGGCCGCGCGCGCGCTCATCGCCGCCGCGCTCACCGAGGGCCGGCAGTGGCTCGACGAAGCGCAGGTCAAGGGCGTGCTGCAGGCCTACGGCATCCCGGTGCCGCACAGCCTCACCGTGGCGGCCGATGAAGGCGCCGCAGTGGCGGCCGCGCGCACCATCGGCTATCCGGTGGCGCTCAAGATCGTCTCGCCCGACATCACCCACAAGAGCGACGTCGGCGGCGTGCGGCTTGCGCTGCGCAGCGACGCCGACGTGGCCGAGGCGCTGCGCTCGATGCAGGAGCGCGTGCGCGCCGCGCGGCCCGAGGCGCGCGTGGTGGGCTTTGCGGTGCAGGCCATGGTCGAGCGCGCGCACGCCGAGGAGCTGATCGTCGGCGCCAGCATCGACTCGGTGTTCGGCCCGGTGCTGTTGTTCGGGCAGGGCGGCGTCGCGGTCGAGGTGATCGGCGACCGCGCGGTCGCGCTGCCGCCGCTCAACGAGACGCTGGCGCGCGAGCTGGTGTCACGCACGCGCGTCGCCAAGCTGCTCGGCGGCTACCGCGACCGCCCGCCCGCGCGCCTGGACGCGGTGGCCGACGTGCTGACGGCGGTGTCGTGCATGCTGGCCGACCTGCCCGAGCTGGCCGAGATCGACCTCAACCCGCTGCTGGCCGATGCCGACGGCGTGATCGCGCTGGACGCGCGCATGCGCGTCTCGCCCGCGCGGCCGGGCGGCGCCGAGCGCTTTGCGATCCGGCCCTACCCGGACCAGTGGATAGAGACCGTGTCGTGGCAGGGCGAGACGCTCAGCTTGCGGCCGATCCGCCCCGAAGACGAGGCGCAGCACCGCGCGTTCATAGAGCGCCTGGACGCCGAGGACATTCGCATGCGCGTCTTCTACACGCGCCGCGAACTGCCGCGCAGCGAGCTGGCGCGGCTCACGCAAATCGATTACGCGCGCGAAATGGCCTTCATCGCCGAACGCACCGGCGCGGGTGGCGAGCGTGAGACGCTCGGCACCGTGCGCGCCGTCTCCGACCCCGACAACGTCGAGGCCGAGTTCGCCGTCATCGTGCGCTCGGACCTCAAGGGCCGCGGACTTGGCCGCTTGCTGCTCGACAAGCTGGTGCGCTATGCGCGCGGGCAGGGCCTGGAGCGCCTGGTCGGCATGGTGCTGCGCGAAAACGCCGGCATGCTGGCGCTGGCCCTGCGCTGCGGGTTCTTGCTCGACGAATCCAAGCCGCCCGAGAGCGACGTGGTGCATCTGGTGCTGCCGCTGGAAAAGGAAGCCTCATGAAAATGCTGGTCGCCATCGACGGCAGTCAATTCACCCAACGCATGCTGGACTTCGTCGTCAAGCATCCCGAAATGATCGGCAGCGCGCCCGACATCACGCTGGTGACGGCGGTGCCGGCCATTCCGGCGCATGCCGCGCGGTTTTTGGACCGGGCGCTGCTGAAAAGCTACTACGACGAGGAGGCCGAGGCCGTGCTCGCGCCGGCCCGCACGGCCTTTGCGCAAGCGGGCATCGACGTCAAGTCGCTGCCGCTCAAGGGCCACCCGGCCACGGTGATTTCAGCGCACGCGTCGTCGGGCAAGTACGACCTCGTGCTGATGGGCTCGCACGGCAATTCGCTGCTCGGCAACGTCGTGCTGGGCTCGGTGGTGACGGGCGTGCTCGCGCATTGCAAGACGCCGGTGCTGATCGTGCGGTGAGGCAGGCGCGGGCGAGAAGCCCCGCAAGACCGTGATCGGCGTGGGCGCCTCGC
>NZ_JANMWL010000012.1:0-28903 GCF_031393925.1 Methylibium sp.
GCCCGGCTGGTGCCTGCCCGGCGCCACCTCCCACAGCTCCTTGAGGCCAAGGGCATAGCTCTGCGGGTCGCGTCCGTGGTCGAGCTTGAAGCGGGCGATCAGTTGCTTGCCCAGATGGCCGCGCGAACCTTCGGCAAACACCGTGTACTTGGCGTGCAGTTCCATGCCGAGCTGAAAGCTGCCGGTGGGCTCGCCGTCCTTGCCGACGCCGAGGTTGCCGGTCGCCACGCCCCTGACCGAAGCGTCGTCGTTGTAGAGCACTTCGGCCGCCGCGAAGCCGGGAAAGATTTCCACGCCCAGGCCTTCGGCCTGGGTGCCCAGCCAGCGCACCAGGTTGCCAAGACTCGCGATGTAGTTGCCGTGGTTGTTGAAGCACTCGGGCAGCAAGAACTCGGGCGTGGTCCGGGCGCCGGTTTCGCTCAGGAACAGGAAACGGTCGCTGGTGACGGGCTGCGTCAGCGGCGCGCCGAGTTCCTTCCAGTTCGGCAGCAGCTCACTCAATGCTCGCGGGTCGATGACGGCGCCCGAGAGGATGTGCGCGCCGGGCTCCGAGCCCTTCTCCAGCACGCACACCGAAACTTCCCTGCCGTGCCGGGCCGCCAGTTGTTTCAGGTGGATGGCGGCGGCCAGGCCGCCGGGGCCGGCGCCGACGACGACCACGTCGTATTCCATCGCCTCACGGGGGCCGAACTGCTCGAGCATCGCTTGCGGCGTCATGGGAATCCTCGGGGTCTAAAAGGTCGGGCAAAGGGCCGCAAATTCTAGGGGCGGGATGCGCGGGGCGAGCCGAGACAGCTCGGCCCGAGCAGCGCTACTTTTTGCGATGAAGGGTCGGGCCCGCCCTAGGTCGCCAATGACTGCCAGCCGCGGCAAGCCGGCACCCGTGTCCCCGCCTAGATCGGCAGCACCTTGAAATTCAGCAAGCGCTCACCCAGCCATACCAGCGCCAGCAGGCCGGCCGCTGCCGAGCCGCCGCGCAAAACGTAGCCGGCACCCGCGCGCTCGCGCAGCGGGGCGAGCAGCGCCAGGGCGATGCTCACCACGATGAGCTGCCCGGCTTCGACGCCAAGGTTGAACTGCAGCAGCGCGCTCGCCATTGCCAGCGGCTGCAACTGCAGCTCGATCAGCGGGCCGGCAAAGCCGAAGCCGTGGATGAGGCCGAAGCCGAACGCCGCGAACACGCGCCGCGAGCCGAGGAAGGGCCACAGGTTGTCGAGCGCGGTCGCCGCGATGGTCAGCGCGATCAGCGGCTCGATCACGCTCGGCGGCATGCTGAGCACGCGCCACGAGGCCAGCGCCAGCGTGATCGAGTGGCCGAGCGTGAAGGCCGTGACCAGGCCGACGAGCGGCCACACGCGCGCACGCCAGCCGTCGGCGCGCGCACTGTGGCCCAGCACCAGCGGCAGCAGCAGGCAGATGAGGAAGAGCACATGGTCGGCACCGATGAGGATGTGGTGCAGCCCTTCGCCGAAGAAGCCCGAGCCGGGGGCCGCCGGGGCGCTGGACGGCGCATTGGCGGTGCCGGTGGCGAACGCCAGGCGCCGCGGCGCTGACCCGGGCGCCAGGCTTTGCAGGCTGCCGATCGGTTGACCCTGGGCGTCCAGCACGAGCAGCAGACCGCGGTGGGTGGGATCGACCTCGCGAAACAGGTCGTAGGCGAGCGATGGGGCGCTGGCCGCCTGGCAGTTGCCGACGTAGCGCAGCACTGCGTAGGTGCCGTCGGCCTTGCGGTCGAGCGAGAAGCTGGCGAGATCGAGCTTGCAGCGGCCTTCGTCGAGCCGCACGTGCGCGGCCACGTGCCCTGCGATGTCGGCCTCGCGCTTGCGCACCTCACCCCAGCTCAGGTGGCCATCGCCATTGCGGTCGAGGTCGAGCGCCACGTCGAGGTCGCGCAGCGCCACGTCCACTTGCAGCGCAAGCCGCCCCTGTTTGTCGGCGCTGGCGCGCAGGTAGGCGTCGCTTGCCTGGTGGGCGAGTGCGGGGGCGGTGAGGGCAAGGGTGGCGACGAGTGTGGCGGCGGCGGTGGCGAGTCCGTGCAAGACGCGACGCATGAGTTGGCTCGCTGGTTGAGCCAGCCGCCTCACGACGCGTTCCCCGCCGCGGGCCCCAGGCGCGCGTCGCGCAGGCCGATGCGTTGCGCCAGGGCGGCCACTTCTGCCTGCGCCGCGGCGTCGCCTGCGGCGCGGGCGGCGCGGTCCATCAGCACCAGGTCGATCGCCTCGCGCTGCGTCTTCAGGTTGCTGCGCGCCAGCTCGAGCGCACGCTGCGGTTCGCGCTCCACTTCGAGCGCAAAGCGCGCGCGTTCGCGCGCATGCACGGCCGCCGCCTCGGGGCGCAGGGCGGCCTGCGCGTAGCGCTCGGCGAGCGCGCGTTTTTGCGCGGCGGCGTCGGCCGTGCCGAGCGCCTGCGCGACGATGGCGCGGCGCAGCAGCGCCGCGTCGCCGTCGCCGGCCTCGGCGAGCAGCGCCTGCGCTTCGGTGAAGCGCCGGCCTTCGATCAGTGCGTCGACCAGCGCGAGCCGCGTGTAGGGGTCGCGCTCGAGCCGCAGTGCGGCTTGCAGTTGCGCCACGGCCGCGTCGCGTCGGCCGGCGCGCAGTTCCAGCTCGCCCAAGGTGGTGCGGATCCAGGCCGCCCAGCCAGGGTTGCCCGGCACCTGGTTGACGAGCGACTCGAGCCGGCGTCGCGCCGCGTCGAACTCGCCGCGCAGCGCGCGGTTCTCGGCGGTGCAGGCGCCGCCGTAGAGCGGCTGGCCGGCAGCGGAGAGGCGCGCGCAGGCGGCGTCCGATTCTTCATAACGGCCTTGCACACGGTGGATGGTGGCCAGCGTGAGCAAGGCCTGCGCATGGCGTGGCTGCTCGCGCAGCACGCCCTCGAGCTCCTTCGTGGCGGCGTCGAACTGGTGCAGGTGTTGCAGCAGGGTGGCGCGCTGCAGGCGGATCTCGATCGGTGCCTGGTCGTCGCCGTCCCAGGCGCGCAGCACGCCGAGCGCCTGGCCGGCCAGGCGCGCGTCGCCGTCGTTGCGTGCGCGTGCGAGCGTGCTCTTGGACAAGGCCAGCGCGGTGGCGGCGTCGCGCGGCTGGGCGGCGAGTTGCCGCCGCAGAGTGCGCTGTTCGGCAGCAAAGGCGCCCAGGGTGGGCAAAGTCTCGACGACTTCGTCGTCGGTCTTGGGCGTGAGCGGCACGGCCAGGGCGCTCGCAGCCTGCAGCGCGAACCCTGCCGCGGCCAGCCACGCGAGCCATCGGGTGAGGTCATTTTTCATGCGAAGGGCGAGTGTAGAAGCAGCCCATGACAGCAAAAAAAGCGCCCGCCATGACGCGCGCCGGCAGGCGCGCACCACGGCGGGCGCAGTTGGCGCTTGCCTTACTGGTCGGCCGACGTCGCCACCGGCGGCGCGCTGTCGGCGTCGTCGGTCGGAGCGCTGAACGCGCTCAGGTTCACCGGCTCGGCGGTCTCCAAGCTCAGGCTCGTCAGGCTGGCGATGTAGGCCGTGAAGCCTTGCCAGCTGCTGCTGGCACTGGCCGGCGGCACCGAGTTGTCGACCGGCGCGGGCGGCGGGTTGTCGTCGTTGCCGCCGCCGCAGGCCGCCAGCGCGAGGCCGGCTGCCAGCGCCAGGAGCGCTCCGTGAAATCGGTAGGTCTTCATGGATGGCTCCTGGTGTTTACTTCGTTCCGCCGATCGGCGTGTTCAGGTAGGGGAACGCCGGCAGCAGGGGCACCGTCGCCTGGTCGACGCCGTCGTGCAGCTTGAACGAGGTTTCCTTCAGGGGTACGGCCGAGGGGTTGCAGGCCGCGCCGAAGCCGAGCGCATCGGTGGTGCCGTTGGCCATGCACAGTCCGCCCATCATCGCCACCAGCGAGATGTCGACGATGTCATCCTTGGGACGGCGGCCGTTCGGGAAGCCCGCGCTGTCCGTGCCGCCGGCCAGGATGTTGCCGACGAGGCCCAGCCGGTTCTGGCTGGCAAACGGCACCGGCTCGATGCCCGTGTTGAGGCGCAGCATTTCCGAAGGGGTCACCGTGGACATCTGGTTCACGCCCTTGATGCCGGTGAGGAACACCGTCTGCAGGTCGACGCGGCCGGGGTTGGTCGGCGCGGCACCGCCCAGGCCGAGCACGGCATCGATCAGCACCGGCAAGGTCGGGTTGGTGACGTAGCTTGCGAACTGCATGTCGCCGCTCGGCTTGGAGGCGTTGAACTTGTCCTTGTCCTTCAGGCCGATGACGACCTCGTTGACGAGCGGCATGCCCAGGCGCGAAACCTGCGTCCACGGGCCGGCCTTGACCGCACTGGTGTCATAGCCACTCTTGGGCGAGCCCGAGTGCAGATGGCCCTGGCGCAGGCTGGCGGTGGTCCAACCGCCGATCACCGCGGCCGGGTCGTTGGCCGCAGCACCCGCCTTCGTGATGAGGCAGTCGCGATGCACCTCGAGGGACAGCGTGGTGACGTTCTTGTCGGCCAGGTCGCCGGGGCCGGCGGCGCCGATCAGGGTCGGGTCGGTGATGAAGGCAACGGGCGCATTGACCAGGTCGAAGATCGTGCCCAGGTTGACCGCGAACGGATCCTGGCGCTGACCGACGAACACCTTGGCGGGCATCGCGCAGCCGGGCATGTTCACGGTGTAGATGTGCTTGGCGGCGTAGGCGGCGTAGGCACCGGCACCGGGGAAGGTCTTGGTGCCGATGTTGTCGACCGGTTTGTCGAACACGGGGCTGCTGCCGTTCATCACCGCGGTGCGCGTGCCGCTGCGGCGGTCGCCGGTCACGACGTCGAGCGTGAAGGTTTCGCGCACGTTGGAGTTGGCGTCGTTGACGTCCTTGATCGCGCCGGCCTGGGTGAGCGGTATCGACACCATGGTGCCGAGCGGCGCCGGGACCATGATGTCCTTGAGCTCGTTCTTGAAGCGGAACTGGAAGCTGATGTCTTCCTTGGCGTCGCCGTTGTTGTCGACGTGGATCTCGTAGAGCGCGTTCGGGTCGAGCTTGAAGTAGTTCGGGCCGCCGTAGGCGTCTTGCAGCGGCAGGTAGTTGGCCACCAAGGTGACGTAGCCGGCGCGGTTGGCTTCGTAGCTGCGGAACATGTAGAAATCGGTGGCGTCGACCTTGGGCGTGCCGGTGATGGCGGGCGCCTCGCGGTGGCTGGACGCCAGCGCAGCGCCGGTGAGGGTGAGCAGGGCGGCGGTGGCGAGTGCCGTGCGCTGCAGGCGCCGGCTGCCGAAAGCGGTGGGAGTGAGCATGCTGTCTCCTGGTGGGTGGTTGGGCGCATGCCATGGAAGGCGGCGGCGCCGACGGTCCAAAGGCTTGCCTGGACTACTACGCAAGGCAGCGCGGATTGGATGCAGACAAGTCGGTCGCGACGACCTGCAAGGCCGGACGGGGCGGGCGTGTGAGCCGGCTTGCGATCCGGAGACGACGGTGAACACGGCCAAGAGCGGCCTAGAGCAACACCGGGCAGTCGACCCCAAGCGCAGACGGCGCCGAACCCCTGGCCCGGCGCAAACCCATCCGCCAAGTCTTTCCCGATGCGCAATGTGCTAGCTTGCACCCGATGATGCTCGGGACCTTCTCGAAGTGGCCGCAACGCCGTGTCGGCCGTTGGCCCGCGGCGGTGGCCTGGACTGTTGCCTGGATTGCCATGCTGGCGCTGGATGGCCGCGTTGACTTGGCCAATCTGGCGATGATCCTGGTGCTGGCCTCGGTGGTGGCCGCCCTCTGGCTGCCGCCGATCGGCTGCCTGCTTGCCTGCACCTTCGCAGTGCTGGCGTTTAACTGGGCTTTCGTACCCCCGCGCGGCAGCTTCACCGTCGACCTGCATCAGCACGCGCTGCTGCTGGCCACAATGTTGGCCGTCAGCTGGATCGTCGCCCTGCTGATGGCCCGCCAGCGACTGCTTGCCGCCCGCGAGCGGCGGCACGCGCAGCGGGCCGAGAATCTGCGGGCCACGAGCGAAGCGCTGCGCGATACCGACGATCCGATCGAGCGCGCACCGCAGCTGCGCGAGGCACTCGTACAACTGGTGGGCACGCCGGTGACCCTGCTCATGCTTAGGGGCTTACTGCCGCCCGGCACCGACGGCGATCCCTGCTTGCAACTCGGCGAGGCCAGTGCCGATGAGCAGACCGGCCTGAGGCTGAGCCTGCGCGACTCCCGCGCTTTCGGGCCCGGCACGGGCCGGCACCAGGAGCAGGACGCCTGGTACCTGCCGATGCGAGGGCGCAGCGCGAGTTTCGGCGCTGCCCTCGTGTCACTGCGCGCGCCGCCGGCCGAACCGGGCGAGGTGCGGGCCCATGCGCAAGCGCTGTGCGACCAAATGGGCTTGGCGCTGGAGCGCGCTCAGACGCTGCGCAGAGCCGTCCAGGCCCGCGAGGAGGCCAATTCGCAGAAGCTGCGCAACACGCTGCTGGCCGCAATCTCGCACGACTACCGCACGCCGCTGGCCACGATCATGGGCGCCGCGTCATCGCTGCACGACCAGGCCGACCGGCTCTCGCCCGAACAACAGCAGCGCTTGGCGGCCATGATCGTCGACGAAGCGGACCAGCTCAGCCGCCTGACAGACAACACCCTGCAACTGGCCCGGCTGGACGCGCCGGGGCTCGCGCTGCAGTTGGACTGGGAGTCGGCCGAGGAGCTCGTGGGCAGCGTGCTGCGCCGGGTGCGTCAGCGCGATCCCGCACGCCGCGTGCATGCCCGTATCGAAGCCGGTCTGCCGCTGTTGCGCTGCGACGCCGTGCTGCTCGTGCAGTTGCTGGAAAACCTTGTCGACAACGCGCTCAAGTACAGCGATGCCGCCGCGCCGGTGGAGATCGTCGCGCGAAAATTGGGCGACCAATTGGTCATTGCGGTGGGCGACCGGGGGCCCGGCATTGCGCCGGCCTGGCGCGAGCGCATCTTCGACGTGTTTCAGCGCGGCGAGCGCGCCGACGCCCCGGTCGGGCCGTCGCATGAGTCGGGCGCGCGACGCGGCGCCGGGGTCGGCCTGGCGGTCTGCCGCGCCATCGCGCGGGCGCATGGCGGTCAGCTGACCCTGCGCGCTCGCAGCCGCGGCGGGTCCAGCTTCGAGTGCGCTCTGCCCGCGGTCGACCCACCTGAACCCGCGGCGGCTGCCGCGGCCGAAAACGCAAGGCCATGAGCTTGAGCGTGCTGCTGGTCGAAGATGACCGCGAGTTGCGCGCCACGCTGCGCGAGGCGCTCACCGTCGAAGGCTACAAGGTGCGAACGGCTGCCAGCTTGGCCGACGCCACCGCTCAAATGGCCCATGCCGAGGCGACCGGCGACGTCGATCTGGTGCTGCTCGACCTCGGGCTGCCCGACGGCGACGGCGAGGCGCTCCTCGCAGCCATGCGCCGTCAATGCACGACCCCGGTCATCGTGATCTCGGCGCGCCAGAGCGATGGCCAGAAGATCCGGCTGCTCGATACCGGCGCGGACGACTACCTGGTCAAGCCATTCAGCATCGGCGAGTTGTTGGCGCGCATGCGCGTGGCCCTGCGCCATCGCGGCACCGCTCTGCAAGCGGCCATCACACACTACGAGCACGACGGCCTGCTGGTCGACGTCGTAGCGCACCGCGTCGGCGTTGATGGCCAGGATATTCATCTGACACCGACCGAGTTCAAACTGCTGGCGCGGCTCGTTCGAAGCGTGGGGCGGGTGGTGACGCACCGGCAGTTGCTGGCCGATGTCTGGGGGCCAGAGTTCACCGAGCACACGCATTACCTGCGGCTCTACATGGGTCAGCTGCGCGCCAAACTCGAAGCCGACCCTGCCGACCCCCGGCGTCTGCTCACCGAGCCAGGCGTCGGCTATCGCCTGGTCGAGCCCGCGGCCTGAATCACCGGCTGCACCACGCCGCGCCAGCGGCACTTATGCGTTCCTGATGCCCGCACGGGCACGCTGGCTGCATTGCCATGCTCACACCGCCCAACCATGTCATCCATCGCGTCTGGAACCAGCTCACCCATTGCCCCTGCCCCCGGCCGCCACGGCCTGGCCGCCTTGACGATGGGCGCCATCGGCGTCGTCTACGGCGACATCGGCACCAGCCCGCTGTACACCGTCAAGGAAATCTTCGCGCCGGCCACCGGCGTGGCGCTGAACGCGCACAACCTGATTGGCGCCGTCTCGGTGATCTTCTGGGCGCTGATGCTGGTGGTCACGCTGAAATACGTGGTCCTCATCCTGCGTGCCGACAACCACGGCGAGGGCGGCGGCCTGGCGCTCACGGCGCTCGCTGTCAGTGCCATACGGTCGCGTCCGGCGCTAAGGTCGGGCCTGTTGCTGCTCGGTGTGTTCGGCGCCACCTTGTTTTACGGTGACAGCGTGATCACGCCGGCCATCTCGGTGCTTGGGGCGATGGAAGGCCTGCAGATCGTGGCGCCCGGGCTCAAGCCCTACATCGTCCCGATCTCGGTGGCGATCCTGCTCGGGGTGTTCTCGATCCAGAGCTTGGGTACCGGTGTCGTCGGCAAATTCTTCGGCCCCATCATCGTGCTGTGGTTCTTGATGCTCGGCGCCATCGGCGTGGGCCACATCGCTCAGCAGCCGGAGATCCTGGCGGCCTTGAACCCGGTGCATGCCTGGGGCTTTTTGTCGGAGCGCGGCTGGCATCTGTTCGCTGCCGTGGGCGCGATCGTGCTGGCACTGACCGGTGCCGAGGCGCTCTACGCCGACATGGGGCACTTCGGCCGACGACCGATCCAGATCGCGTGGGCCAGCCTGGTGCTGCCCGCGCTGGCGCTGAATTACATGGGCCAGGGCGCCTTGCTGATCGCCGACCCGTCGGCGATCGAAAACCCGTTTTATCGACTGTTTCCCGACGCATGGTTAGTGCCGGCGCTGGTGCTTGCCACGCTGGCGGCCATCATCGCCTCGCAGGCGGTGATCTCGGGGGCCTACTCGATGACCAAGCAGGCGATCCAGCTCGGCTTCCTGCCGCGCATGGAGATTCGCTACACCTCGGCGCGGGAAGCGGGACAGATCTACATACCGGCGGTGACCTGGGCCTTGCTGGCCGGCGTCATCGCAGCGGTGCTGTTCTTCGGCAGTTCGTCAGCCCTGGCTGGGGCCTACGGCATCGCGGTGACGCTGACGATGATGATCACGACGGTGCTCACCTACTTCGTGGTGCGCGAAGGATGGCGGTTGCCGGCGCCGTTGGCCATCGGCGCGACGCTGTTCTTCCTGGCTATCGATGCGCTGCTGGTGGCAGGTTGCGCGGTGAAGTTCTTCGACGGCGGCTGGTTCCCGATGGCACTGGGGCTGCTGATGTTCGTGGTCATGAGCACTTGGTCGCGCGGTCGGGCGTTGTTGATGAAAGGCATCCGTCGCGAAGGGGTGGAACTGCAGCAGTTCATCGATAGTCTGGACTCGCGTAGCGTTCACCGCGTCGAGCGAACGGCGGTCTTTCCGGTCGCCGATCCGGCAACGGTGCCGCAGGCGCTGCTGCACAACCTCAAGCACAACCAGGTTCTGCACGAGCACAACGTGATCCTGACGGTGGTGTTCGGCGAGGTACCTTGGGTGCCGACGGAGCGGCGCATGGAGGTGGTGCCGCTCGGCCACGGTTTCTGGCGTGTGACGCTGCACTTCGGTTTCATGGACACCCCCGACGTGCCGAAGGCGCTGACGCTGGCGCGGGTCGAGTCGCAGGGCTTGCGCATTCCTGTCTTCGAGACAAGCTACTTCCTCAGCCGGGAGACCGTGGTGCCGGCGCCCGGCGGCGGCATGGCGAACTGGCGGGAGCGGCTGTTCGCGGCGATGAGCCGCAATGCCAGCGGCGCCGTCGAGTTTTTCCGGCTGCCGGACAACGAGGTGGTCGAGCTCGGCACCAGGGTCCAGCTCTGAATGTCTGGGCACGAGTAGCGGGAGCTTCGACGGTACAGCGTCGTCCGCGCTGCTCGGTGCTCAGGCACCCCGAGGTCGAGCGGACTTGCATCCAGGCGCTCGCCGCGTGGACCGCGCGAGTCATGCTCGCGGCCGCAATGCCGTGCTATCTTGAGGCGCAACGCCAGCGCGCACCGAGCCCCTCGAGAAAGCACCGCCATGAGTTATTCAATCGATCTGTCGGGCCGCGTGGCCTTTGTCACCGGCGCCTCCAGCGGACTGGGTGCGCAATTTGCGCGCACCTTGGCCGAGGCGGGCGCCGCGGTGGTGCTGGGGAGCCGGCGCGTGGAGCGGCTCAAGACGCTGCGCGCCGAGATCGAGGGCTTTGGCGGCGACGCGCACGTGGTGAGCCTGGACGTGACCGACAACGACAGCATCCGCTCGGCGGTGGCGCATGCCGAAACCGAGTGCGGGCCGATCGACATCCTGGTCAACAACTCGGGCGTGAGCACCACGCAAAAGCTCACCGACGTGACGCCCGAGGACTACGACTACGTGATGGACACCAACACGCGCGGAGCGTTCTTCGTGGCGCAGGAGGTGGGCAAACGCATGATCGCGCGCTCCAAGGGCGCAGCGCCGGGCACCTGGACGGGCGGGCGCATCGTCAACATCGCCTCGACGGCGGGGCTGCGCGTGCTCGGGCAGATCGGCGTGTACTGCATGAGCAAGGCGGCGGTGGTCCACATGACGCGCTCGATGGCGCTCGAATGGGGCCGCTACGGCATCAACGTCAACGCCATCTGTCCTGGCTACATCGACACCGAGATCAACCACCACCACTGGGCCACCGAACAGGGCAAGAAGCTGGTGGACATGCTGCCGCGCCGTCGCGTCGGCCAGCCCAAGGATCTGGACACCTCGCTGCTGATGCTGTGCGCCAACGAGAGCCACTTCGTCAATGGCGCCGTGCTGCAGGTCGACGACGGCTTTGCGGTCTGAGATGACCACCCCCACGCCCCCGCGGTGCTTGCCCCCGAGGGGGTGCCCAGCCTTCTCGGGACGGCCCGTCGAAGGCTGAGGCGACGGCCATGCTGCGCTTCGAGATTCCCGAGGCCAAGACGCTGTCGCACGAGATGCGCATTCCGATGCGCTGGGGCGACATGGACGCAATGGGCCACGTCAACAACACGCTCTACTTTCGCTACCTCGAGATCGCGCGCCTGGCGTGGTTTGACGCGATCGGCTGCCCCGCCAATCCGGACGGGGAGGGCCTGGTGATCGTCAACGCCTTCTGCAACTTCTACCAGCAGCTCGAGTACCCGGGCGACGTGATCGCCAAACAGTATGTGTGCAACCCGGGGCGCAGCAGCATCGACACCTACACGACGCTCGAGCGCAGCGATGCGCCGGGCAAGATCTACGCCGCGGGCGGCGCCAAGCTGGTGTGGGTCGACTTTCCGCTGCAGAAGTCGCGGCCTTTGCCTGACTGGTTGAGGGCGCTGGTCTCCTGAGCAGACGGTGCCGTTGCAGCGCCGATCGGTTGGCCGTAGCGCGCCTCGATCGCCGCCCGCCGCCGCGGGTCGATGTTCACGCGCTGCAGATCGCCTTGCACGTGCGGCAGGGCCAGCAGCCGCGGGTCCATCACCCGAAACCACAGCCACGGCACATAGGCCAGCGGAAACATGCCGAAGTAGCCGCTGGGCAACTGCGGCAGGTGCTGAAAGTGGCGCAGCGATTGGTAGCGCCGCGACGGATGGGCATGGTGGTCCGAATGCCGCTGCAGGTGGAACAGCGCCAGGTTGGAGACCAGGTGATTGGCATTCCAGGAGTGCCGCGGTGCCGGTGCCTCGTAGCGCCCGTCGGCAAGGCGCTCGCGCAGCAGCCCGTAATGCTCGACGTAATTGGCCGAGGTGAGCTGCCACCAGGCGACCACGTTGTGTACCGCCAGGAAGGGCAGCATCACCCAGCCGAAAGCCGCTAGCAGACCGCCTTGCAGCAGCGCGGTGATCGCATACGACTGCAGCAGCGTGTTGCGTCGGCTCCAGGCCGGTTGGCCGGACGCGGCGAGTCGCTCGCGTTCGAGCTGCCATGCACGCCGCATGCCGCCCGGCAGTTCACGCAAGGCAAAGCGGTAGATGCTCTCGCCCATGCGCGCGCTCGCGTGGTCTTGGGGCGTGGCCACCCAGCGGTGGTGCCCACGACCGTGCTCCACGGTGAAATGCCCGTAGCCCGGCACCGCCAGCACCAGCCGCGCCAGCCATTGCTCCAAACGGTTGGCCTTGTGGCCGAGTTCATGGCCGGTGTTGATGCCCAGGCCCGAGTCGGTGCCGGCCACGTAGCCCATCAGCAGCACCGCCCACCACGGTAGCGCCTGCGTGCTCACCCACCACGCGCAGCCGATCAGGGCCACGAAGTGCAGCGGCACCGTGAGCCAGGTGAGCCAGCGGTAATAGCGGTCGGCGTCGAGCTGCGGCACCACCGCCTCGGGCGGGTTGTTTTCGTCTTCGCCGATCCAGGCGTCAAGCAGCGGCATCAGGCCGTAGCTGATGACGAGCGGCAGCGCAAGCGCGATCGGCTCGCCGCTCGCGGCATGCGCGGCCATGCCGGCAAACGGCATCAGTGGATAGACCACCGAGAGCAGCCACGCCCAGCGTTTGCGGTCGCGGTAGGAGACGCGACCGAGGGTCGGGTCGACGGCGGTGTAGGAGGCGGGCATGGCTTATTTTCTATCCGATCAGCAGCTCGACGGTGCGGTGCGCCTTGCGGTGTACCCTGTGCGCCGACCTTAAACCGGAGTTTGCAGAATGAACAAGATCTACCCGAGCGCCGCCGCCGCGCTCGACGGCATCGTGCATGACGGCCAGTTGCTGGCGGTCGGCGGCTTCGGGCTGTGCGGCATCCCCGAAGCGCTGATCGACGCGCTGCGCGACAGCGGCGCCAAGGGGCTGACGGTGATCTCCAACAACGCCGGTGTCGACGGCTTTGGCTTGGGCAAGCTGCTCCAGACGCGCCAGATCATGAAGATGATCTCCAGCTACGTCGGCGAGAACAAGGAGTTCGAGCGGCAGTACCTCGCGGGCGAGCTGGAGCTGGAGTTCACGCCGCAAGGCACGCTGGCCGAGCGGCTGCGCGCGGGCGGCGCCGGCATTCCGGCCTTCTTCACGCGCACCGGCGTCGGCACGCTGGTCGCCCAGGGCAAGGAGACGCGCGAGTTCGACGGTCACGTCCACGTGATGGAGCGCGCGCTGTTGCCCGAGGTGTCGCTGGTCAAGGCGCACACCGCCGACAAGAGCGGCAACCTGGTGTTTCGTCGCACGGCGCGCAACTTCAACCCGGCGGTGGCGATGGCCGGCAAGACCACGGTGGTGGAGGTGGAGCGGCTGGTCGAAGTGGGCGAGATCGACCCCGACGACGTTCACCTGCCGGGCATCTACGTCCACCGCATCGTGGTCAATGCGCACCCGGAGAAGCGCATCGAGAAACGCACGATCACCGCGACCGCCACCGAACAGAAGGGGAACTGACATGGCCTGGACACAAGAGCAGATGGCCGCCAAGGCGGCCGCCGAGCTGAAGGACGGTTACTACGTCAACCTGGGCATCGGCATCCCGACCTTGGTGGCCAACCATGTGCCCAAGCACATCGAGGTGTGGCTGCAAAGCGAGAACGGCATGCTCGGCATCGGCCCGTTCCCGACCGAGGAAGAGGTCGATGCCGACCTCATCAACGCCGGCAAGCAGACCGTGACCACCATTCCCGGCTCCAGCATCTTCGGCTCGCACGACAGCTTTGCCATGATCCGCGGCGGCAAGATCAACCTCAGCATCCTGGGCGCCATGCAGGTGAGCGAAACCGGCGACCTGGCCAACTGGATGATCCCCGGCAAGATGGTCAAGGGCATGGGCGGTGCGATGGACCTGGTGGCCGGCGTGCCGCGCGTCATCGTGCTGATGGAGCATGTGGCGCGCAAGAAAGACGGCAGCACCGACCTGAAGATCCTGCCGCAATGCACCCTGCCGCTCACCGGCGTGGGCGTGGTCAATCGCATCATCACCGACCTGGCGGTGATGGACGTGACGCCTCGAGGGCTGAAGGTGGTCGAGCTGGCCGAGGGCGTGACGCGCGAGGAGCTGCAGGCGAAGACGGGCGTGGCGCTGCATTGAGGCGGCGGCCGGGTCGGCCGCCAGCGTCGCCTGAAGCTCCTTGCCCCTCTGGGGGAAGGCCGGGATGGGGGCCGGCCCCAGCGTGTCACTGCGATGGCCCCTCGCCCAACCTCTCCCCAGAGGGGAGCGGAGCCGCTCGATCAGCCCGCCTCGAACAGCCCCGCATGCGCCAGCCGCAGCTCGCGCTTGAGCAGCTTGCCGCTCGGGTTCTTGGGCAGGGCGTCGGCGAACACCACGCGCTTGGGTGACTTGAAGCCGGCCAGTTGCGCGGCGCAATGCGACAGCACCTGCTCCTCGCTCAGCGACTGCCCGACCTTGACGACGACGATGGCGACCACCGCTTCCACCCAGCGCGGGTGTGCCAGGCCCACCACGGCCACTTCGGACACCTGCGGCAGGCGGTAGATCGCCTCTTCGACCTCGCGGCTCGCGACGTTCTCGCCGCCGGACTTGATCATGTCCTTCTTGCGGTCGACGACGAAGATGTAGCCCTCGTCGTCGATCGTCGCCAGGTCACCCGAGTGGAACCAGCCGCCCTCGAACGCGGCCTGAGTGCGCTCGTCGTCGTGAAAGTAGCCGAGCATGAGCTGCGGCGAGCGGTGCACGATCTCGCCCACCTCGCCGGGCGCCACGTCGCGGAGTTGGTCGTCGACCACGCGTGTTTCCACGTTGAGCACCGCGCGGCCGCAGGAACCGGGTTTGCGCAGCTGGTCGTCGGGGCCGAGCATGGTGGCAAGCGGCGCGATTTCGGTCTGGCCGTAGAGGTTCCATAGCCGCATGCCGGGCAGCCGCGCGGCCAGCTCGCGCATCACCTCCACCGGCATGATCGAGGCGCCGTAGTAGCCCTTGCGCAGGCGCGAAAGGTCGGTGCGCTCGAACAGCGGCGAGCGCAGCAGCGCGATCCACACCGTGGGCGGCGCGAAGAACGAGCTGATGCCGTGCCGCTCTAGCAGCGGCAACAGCTTCTCGGGTGATGGTTTGGCGGTGATGACGTTGCTGGCGCCGACGTAGACGCAGGGGCCGAGAAACACGTCGAGCTGCGCGCAGTGATAGAGCGGCAGTGCATGCAGCGTCAGGTCGCTGCTTTCGATGCTGGCGTCGACCACGCAGCTGACGTACTGCCAGATCACCGCCTCGTGCGTGAGCATCGCGCCCTTGGGCAGCGACTCGGTGCCGCTGGTGTAGACGATCTGCGCCAGGTCGCTGCCGCACAGCGCCACGTCGGGCAGCGCCGCGGTGCTGCTGGCGAGCGCGCCAAAGGGCGTCATGCCGGCGACCGGCTCGCTCGGCTCTTCGGAGGGCAGCCAGACGAAGTCGCGCACGGCGGTGTCCAGTGCTGCTGCGGCGCGGGCAAGTGCGGCCAGGCCGCTGTCGGTGGCGAGCATCGTCGCCCCGGCGTGCCGCAGGATGTAGGCCGCCTCCTCGGGCTTGAGCATGAAGTTGATCGGCACCAGCACCGCGCCCAGCCGCGCCAGCGCAAAGCGCAGCGCGGCGAAGGCGTGCGAGTTGCGCGCCAGCACCGCCACCCGCGAGCCCTTGGCGATGCCGCGCTCGGCCAGCGCCGCGGCGACGCGCTCGCACACCGCGTCGAACTCGCGGTAGCTCCAGCGTGTGTCGCCGCACACGATCGCCAGCTTGGACGGCGCGCGTTTGGCGCTGCGGCGCAGCAGGTCGGCCAGGGTCTGGCGGTGGACGATCGGGTTCATGGCGTCTCCTCTCGGGCCAGTATCGCCAGAATCACCGGCGCCGCGAAGCCGGGGTGTTGCTCTTGGCGAGATCGGTCCGGGCATACAAAATGGCCGTGACCACAACGCGAGGAGCCCCCTGATGAGCGATTTCTTTGGACCCGAACAGCGCGCGCTTCAACAGCGCTTCGAGACCCAAGCCCTGGCCGATGCCGTCGTGTCGGTGACGGTGCATGACGAGGTGCAGGACACGGACCGCGCATTCATTGAAAGCCGCGACATGTTTTTCCTGTCCACGGTCAATGAGCACGGCCAGCCGTCGTGTTCTTACAAAGGCGGCGAGCCCGGCTTCGTGCGCGTGCTCGACGCGAACACGGTCGCGTTTCCGAGCTACGACGGCAACGGCATGTTCATGTCGATGGGCAACATCCGCGCGACCGCCAAGGTCGGCCTGCTGTTCATCGATTTCGAGCTGCCCAACCGGCTGCGGCTGCACGGCACGGCGTCGGTCGTCGACGCCGATCCGCTGCTGGCGCAATACCCGGGGGCCGAGCTGATCGTGCGCGTCGCCGTGTCGCAACTCTTCATCAACTGCCCGCGTTACGTGCATCGCTACCAAAAGGTTTCGAGTTCGCGTTACGTTCCCAAGGCCAGTTGCGAGACGCCGTTTGCGACGTGGAAGCGCATCGATGTGCTGCAAGACGCCTTGCCGGCGCGCGACCAGGTTCGCTCGGGCCCGGCCGGTGGGCTGATCAGCTTCGAGGAGTACTTCGGCAAGGCAGCGCGCGGCGAGGCTTGAGGCGGAGTCACCCGTGACGAGCATGCGTTGGCCGGCCATCGGCGCCATCGCGGCGATGGCGCCGCTGGCGCCGGGCTACCGCTTCGAGCTGCTGCAACGCTCGGAGGTGGCAGCACTCATCGGCGCCATTGCACAGTGGTACCCGGACATCTCGGTCGGGTCGGCCAGTTGCTTCCTGCGTGAGGATTTCTACACCGAGAAGGTGTTCCTCGCGGGCGAGACGGAACGCGACTTCATCGTGATCCTGTTCAAGCGCGACGACGAGCTCGCAGGCATGCTGTCGATCGAGAGGGACTGCGAAGCCATGACGCTCTACGGCCGGTTGGGCATCATCGCGCCGGTGCATCGCGGCGCACACCTGAGCCTGAACATCCTGCAGGTGCTCGAGCCCATCGGGCAGGCGATGGAGATGGGTTTCGTCTACGGCATGGCGACCTTGAAGGTGCCGCACATCCAGGTCGCCTTCGAGCGCCTGGGTTACCGCCTGCTCGGCTTCACCCCTGGCTTTGACCGTGAGCTGGTGGCGCCGGGCATCGTCAAGCGCGTCTACGAGGCGATCTATGCCAAGGTGCTGGTACCCGAAGAGGATCTTCTTCGTCCGGCCCCCGAAAACTTGACGCCAAAGACCAGGGCGCTGTTTGAACTCTTGTTTCCCGGTTGAGCGCCTGATCGAAAGCTTCGAGCCGGTCTCGAACGCATAAGAGCATGGGTCGCCAACGCGCTGCGCCGCGCGGCCGGGGTGGTGGCCGTGTCGGCTCGAGGGACGATGCCGACCCGGCACCGCCCCTCGAGCGTTCAATCGCCGCCAAACCGCGGCGCGCGCTTCTCGAAGAAGGCCGCGACGCCGTCGGTGAAGTCGCGGGTTCTCGCGCCCTCGGCGAAGGCGTCCCGCTCGGCGCGCAGCTGGTCGCCCAGATCGCGGTCGTGCGAGGTGCGCAGCAGGCGCCGGATGCGGCCGTAGGCGGCGGTCGGCCCGGCGGCGAGGCGCCGCGCCAGCACCATCGTCTCGGCCTCGCGTTCGGCCGCCGGCACGACGCGGTTGACCAGGCCGAGCGCCAGCGCCGCCGCCGCGTCGATGGGCTCCGACAGCAGCGCGATCTGCATTGCCCGGCGCAGCCCGACCAGGCGCGGCAGCGCCCACGAGCTGCCGGCGTCGAGGCTCGCGCCGATGCGGGCATAGGCCATGTTGAAGACGGTGTCGTCCGCCGCGATCGCCAAGTCGGCCGCGAGTGCCAGGCTCATGCCGGCGCCGGCCACGGCCCCGTGCAAGCTGGCGATGACGGGCGCGTCGCCTGCCGCGAGCAGCGCCAGCGCCGCGTGCAGCGGGTCGATGAGGGCGCGCGCCGTGGTGTCGGCGTGCTGTGGATCGGCATGAAACGCGCGCAGGTCGCCGCCGGCCATGAAGGCGCGGCCCTCGCCGCTGAGCACGATCACGCGCACGCCTCCCGCGGCCTGCAGCCGCTTCACCGTGGCCAGCAATTGCTCGGCCATCGGCACGTCGATGGCGTTGAGCGCCGATGGTCGGTTGAAGCGGATGCGGGCGATGCCGTCGTCGAGCGAGGCAAGGATAGGGTCGGTGCTCATGTCAGATCCTCAGTTGCCGCGTGCGCCGGTCGGCGCGGCGCCAGCGCCCGGTTGGGCCAGTTCGGCCAGCACGCGCGCCAGTGCGCAGGGGTCGAGTGGTTTGACGAGATGGGCGTCGAAGCCGGCGTCCGCGGATTTGCGCCGGTCCTCGTCTTGCCCCCAGCCGGTGGTCGCGACGAGGAAGGCGCGCTTGCCGGCCGGCATTTCGCGAATATGGCGAGCCGCCGCGAAGCCACTCATGCCGGGCAGGCCGATGTCGAGCAAGACCACGTCGGGCTGAAGTTCGGCCACCGCGTCGAGCGCAGCCGGGCCGTCGTGCACGGCTGCGACGTCGTGGCCGGCGAGCTGTAGCAGCAGCGCCAGGCTCTCGGCGGCGTCCACGTTGTCGTCGACCACCAGAATGCGCCGGCGCACCACCGGCGCTGCCGCCGCGTCGACCGGTCGCGGTGTTGGCATGGCGCGTGGCGGCTCCACGAGCGCGGGCAGGCGGACGACGAATTCGCTGCCCAGCCCGAGCCCGCCGCTCTGCGCCTCGAGACTGCCGCCGTGCATCTCGACCAGTGTCTTCGCGAGCGCCAGACCAAGCCCCAGGCCGCCGCGCGAAAGCTCCAGAGAACTGTGGACTTGCACGAACATGTCGAAGATCCGCGACAACTGATCGGGGGCGATGCCCTCACCGTCGTCGCTGACGCGGATGACGGCCAGGTCGCCATCGCGTTCGACGCACAGCGTGATGCGCCCACCTTGCCGGCCGAACTTGCTCGCGTTGTTCAACAGGTTGGCGATCACCTGCGTCAAGCGCGCCGCATCGGCATCAAGGTGAATCGACGCTGCAGGCACCGAGACGCTCAATTGCTGCTGCGCGCGTTCGCACAAGGGGCGGGCGACCTCCAGCGCGTGGTCGATGACCGATGCCAGTTCGATGCGATCCCTGCGCAGATCGAACTTGCCGCTGCTGATGCGGCTCACGTCGAGCAGGTCATCGACCAGCCGGACCATGTGGCCGACCTGGCGCTCCATCATGGCGATGGCCGATGCCGCCGCTGCCGCGTCGCCGCTGCGCTGAATGATCAGCAGTGCATTGCGGATCGGCGCCAGCGGGTTGCGCAATTCGTGCGCGAGCATCGCGAGGAACTCGTTCTTGTGCCGGTCGGCCAGCCGCAGCGACGCGTTCGCCGCCGCCAGCTCTTCCGTGCGCTGCTGCACGAGGTGTTCGAGATCTCCCGCATGCCGCGACTGCTTCATCGAGAAGCGGATCGCACGGTCGAGCTGCAGCGCGTCGAGGCGGTCTTTCTTCAGGAACGCGGCCACGCCGCTGAGCAGCGCCGCGTTGTCGAGGTCGGCCTCGCTCTGGCCGGTCATCATGATGACCGTCGTGTTGCAGCCCTGTCCCCTGGCCTCGCGCAGCAGCTCCAGCCCGTTGCGCGCGCCGAGCCGGTAGTCGAGCAGACAGACGTCGTGCTCGTTGCGGCCGAGCGCGAGCAATCCGGCGTCATAGTCGCAAGCCCAATCCAGGTGGAAGGGCGCTGCGGGAACTTCGGCCAGCAGCGCGCGCGTGAGCTCGTAATCGTCGCGGTCGTCGTCGATCAGCAGCACGCGCACCGTCGGGCTATTCATGCGAGCCCCGTCCGCCGTTGTCGGGCAACTCGACGATCTCGAGCCAGTACTTGCCGAGCGCGCGCACCACGTCGAGCAGCGCCGGGAAGGTCACTGGCTTGCTGATGTACGACGCCGCCGACAGGTCGTAGATGCGGGCGATGTCCTCCTCCGCCTTGGAGGTCGTCATCACCACCACGCGGATGCTCTTTAACTGAGGGTCGTCCTTGATTTCCCGCAGCGCCTCGCGGCCGTCCTTCTTGGGCATGTTGAGGTCCAGCAGGATCAAGCCAGGGCGCGGCGACGTGGCCGGGTCGGCATAGGCGCCGCGGCGCTTCAGGTAGTCCATCAGCTCGACGCCGTCGCAGACGAAGCGCAGATCGTTGGCCAGCTTGCTCTCGTCGAACGCCTCTTTCGTCATCGCGCGGTCGTCGGCGTCGTCGTCGGCCATCAGGATCGTGATCGGCTCGCCGTGTTGTTTCATCTGCTGCCTTCCTGCAGGGTTTGTCGAACCGGCAGGGTGAGGACGAACGTCGCCCCCTGGCCCGGCGTGCTGTGCGCGGTGATGCGACCGCCGTGTCGCTCGACGATTTTGCGGCAGATCGCCAGGCCAATGCCGGTGCCTTCGTACTCATCGCGGCCGTGCAGGCGCTGGAACACCTCGAAGATGCGGTCGAGGTACTGCACGTCGAAGCCGATGCCGTTGTCCTCGACCTGGATTTCGCAATGCTGTGCGACGGCGCCAGTTGCGTCGACCGCGCCGGCCGGGAGCAAACGGCTGCTCAGCTTCACCAGCGGCGCAACGCCGGGGCGGTGGAACTTCAGACCGTTGCCGATGAGGTTCAGGAACAGTTGGCGCATCTGCGATGCGTCGGCCTCGATGTTGGGCAACTCGCCCTGTTCGACCCGGCCCCCGGCTTGAAGCATGCGGTCTTCGAGGTCGGCGACTGCCGCGGCGGCCGCCGCGCCGAGGTCGATCGGCACGAACGGCTGGGCCTTGGTGGTGATGCGCGAGAAGTTGAGCAGGTCGTCGATCAGCGTGCGCATCCGCGCCGCCGAGCCGAGGATGCGCCCCAGGTAGTCGCGGCCCTGATCGCCGAGTTGCTCGGCGCACCGCGTTTGCAGCCGATCGCCGAAGGCTTGCACCTTGCGCAGCGGCTCCTGCAGGTCGTGCGAGGCGACCGCGGCAAACTGCTCGAGCTCGCTGTTGCTGCGTTGCAGGGCCTCGTTCAGGCTCCGCAGCTCCGCGGTCCTTTGTTCCACCCGGCGCTCGAGTTCGTCGTTGGACTGCTGCAGCGCCCGCTGAGCGCGCTCCCGTTCGGTCACTTCGTGCTCGAGCTGTCGCTGCACCGCGAGCGCCTTCGCGGTCAGCGCTTCGGCGCGATCGCGGGCGCGATGGAGCGCCTCGCAAATAACAATGATCGCGATGGCGACCACGCTGAAGCGCAACAGGTCGAAGCCTTGCTCGGCGTCGCCCACATGAAGCATCCAGCTGTAGCGAGGCGCCACGAAAAAGAACTGACCTGCCAGTACCCCCAGCACGAACGCTGCCGCAGAGGGCCCGAGCTGGGTGCGCCAGGCGACGAAGAGGACCGCCAGGTAATAGAAAAGATAGGGAATGTTGGCGTCGAGCCAGGGATCGAGCAGCGCACGTGCCGCCGTCGCGACGACGACGCTGGCCACGGCGATCGCATAGCCGCCGACGGCGCCGATCCGTCGCGATGGCGGTGCGGCTGTATCGCTTGGCACTGCTGAACGGCGGGTCTGAAGGGTCATTGAAGCGAGCGCGGCCATTGGCGTGAAGCGGATTCGCGGCCGATGATAGGCGGCCTGTTTGGAGCACGAAATTCAGCGCAGCGACCACGTGCCGTCTTGCCGAGAGCAGACCCTTTAGGCGTCGTCCTCGGCGCGCCACTGGCCGTCGAGCAGACGCTCGTTGGGCCGAAACTGTGCCTTGTAGGCCATCTTCGGGCTCGCTTCGATCCAGTAGCCGAGATAGACATGCTCGAGATCGAGCGAGCGGGTCTGCTCGATCTGCCACAGCACGTTGTAGGTGCCGTAGCTGGTGTCGGCCTCGGGCTCGTAGAAGGTGTAGACCGCCGAGAGGCCGTCGCTGAGGATGTCGAGGATCGACACCATCTTCAGCGCCCCCGGCGTGCTGCCGTCGGGTGACGGTTCACGGAACTCCACCAGGCGCGAGTTCACCCTGCTTTGCAGCAGGAACTGCGTGTACTGGTCGATCGAGTCGTGATCCATGCCGCCGCCGGCATGCCGCCCGGCCTGGTAGCGCAGGTAGAGCTGGTAATGCTCGGGCACGAAGCAAAGGCGCAGCACGCGCGACTGCAACGCGTGGTGCGCTTTCCAGGCGCGGCGCTGGCTGCGCGTGGGCGCAAAACCTGCCACCGGCACGCGCAGCGCAATGCAGGCGCGGCAGCCGTCGCAATAGGGTCGGTAGGTGAACATGCCGCTGCGTCGAAAACCACCCGCGACCAAGCCCGAGTAGGCATCGGCATGGATCAGGTGGCTGGGTGTGGCGACCTGCGAGCGGGCCAGCCGGCCGGCCAGGTAGCTGCAGGGGTAGGGTGCCGTCGCATAGAACTGCAGCGACGCGAGCGGGAGTTCTTTGGGGTGGGTCACGGTCGATCCGACGATGCAGGATCCGGGCCTGATCCGAGCAGGTGCGCCCAGTCGCGAACATCATAGGTCCAACGCCCTGGCGCACGCTGGGGCACGGCGTGCGCCAGATGCGCCTCGAACGCGGCTCGCGCCACCTCGCGCGCGCCGAACGAGGCGAGGTGATCGGTGCGCTGCTGGCAGTCGATGAGCGCGATGCCGTGCGCGCGGCAAAACGCCACCAGCGCCGCCAGTGCGATCTTCGACGCGTCGGTGGCATGCGCGAACATCGACTCGCCGAAGAACATGCGCCCGAGGTTCACGCCGTACAGGCCACCGACGAGAGCGCCGTCGATCCAGGTCTCGAACGAATGCACCGCGCCGGAGCGGTGCCAGGCGCTGTAGGCGGCGCGCAATTCGGGCTGGATCCAGGTGCCGTCCTGGCCCGCGCGCGGCGTGTCGGCACACGCGGCAATGACGCGCTCGAACGCGCTGTCGACGCGCACCTCGCAGGACGGCGAGGCGATGAAGCGTTTGAGCGTCTTGCGCAGCGAATGCGAGACGCGAAACGCTGCCACCGGTAGCACCATGCGCGGGTCGGGGCTCCACCACAGCACCGGCTGGCCGTCGGCATACCAGGGAAAAATGCCACGCGAATAGGCCTCTTCCAGCCGCGCCGGCGACAGGTCGGCGCCGGCCGCCAGCAGCCCGGGCGCGTCACTGCCCGGCGGCAGCGCCAGCCGCGTGTCGGGCAGGCGCTGGCGGACGTCGGCAAGCCAGGTAAGCATGGCGCTATTGTCGGCAGCGCGCGCCCTCGAGGGTTGCGTCCGGTCTTGCCTGCAGACCGCTTGCGGCTCCCTTAGCATCGGCTGTCCCATTCACTGATTGCAATACCGGTTGCGAGACCCGTTGCAAGACCCCGAGATGCCGACTCGTCGCGAACTGTTGTGGTGCGCCCTGGCCTTGGCGCCCTGGGCACGGGCCGAAGACGTGGCGAGTTTTCGCCGCGCGGCCTTCGATGCCCGCACGCTGGCGGCGGCGCTCGAGCCGCTCGGGCTGCGTGCGCCAACGCCCAGCCCCGAGGTGAGCTTGCAGGCGCCCGACCTGCACGAGAACGGCGCGGCAGTGCCCATCACGCTGGGTTGCAGCGCGCCGGGCGTGCAGCGGCTGCTGCTCGGCATCGAGCGCAATCCGACCTGGCTGTCGGCCCTGTTCGAGCCGAGCGACGCGCTCGAGCCGGAATTCGCGACGCGCGTGAAGATGCAAGAGAGCTCCAGGGTCATCGCGCTGGCCCAGCTCGCGGACGGCCGCCTGCTGATGGCGAGCAAGGAGGTGCGCATCACGCTCGGCGGCTGCGGCGGCACGCCCGACGCAGCGCCCGAGAGCACCGGCCCCACGTTGATGCGCGTGCAGGCGGCGCCCGGCGGCGCGGTCGTGCGTGCGCTCATGAAGCACGAGATGGAAAGCGGCCAGCGCAAGGACGAAGCCGGCCGCGTGCTGCCGCCCTGGCACATCCAGGAAGTGATCGCGCGGCTCAACGGCAAGCCGGTGATGAGCGCGCAGTGGGGCACGTCGATCTCGAAGAACCCGTTCCTGCAGTTCACCCTCAAGGGCGCCAAGCCGGGCGACCGCGTCGCGCTGGCCTGGGCCGACAACCGCGGTGCGCAGCGCAGCGACGAGGTCACCATGGCTTGAGAGCCTGAGAGTTTTTCTCCGTGATAACCCGAAGCAGTCGACGCTGCCATTTCCCCCTGAACCGGAACTCCAAAGCAAGTGAAACTACGTTGCCGGGCACACACTGATCGCCGACTTGGCAGGCAAGGAAAGCGCACATGAATCCCTCCGACCTCGAACACTGGCTTGCCGCCCGCCCGCCCGCACTGGCCGAGGTGATCCGCCAGCTGGCTGCGGCCTGCGCCGAGATCAGCCGCGCCGCGGCGCGCAGCGGGCTCGACCACGCAGCAGGCGATGGCGTTGTGCAGGGGCTGGCGCAGCGCGCCGAGCAATGCGTTGCACTCGCGCTCGGCGATTGCAAACAGGTGGCCGGCTTCGTCACCGATGACCAGCGCGAGCCGGTGATCTCGCCCGAGCATGGCAGCGGCGGCGCCTACCTGGTGCTCGCCAATCCGCTGGAAGGGGAAGGCGCGGGCGCGCTGGCCGGCGACGGGCCGCTCGGCACCTTGTTCTCGGTGTTGCCGCATTTGTTTCGTGGCACGCCCGCCAGCCCCGCCGCCTTCATGCAGCCCGGGCGGCGCCAGGTGGCGGCCGGCTACGCGATCTACGGGCCGCGCACGGTGCTTGTGCTGAGCGCGCGCGAGGGCGTGCAGATGTTCACTCTCGAGCCGGGCAGCGACCGCTGGCTGCTCACGCAAGACGCGCTCGCCGTGCCGGCCACCGGCACGGCGGTGGCCGTGGACCCCGCCAACCAGCGCTTCTGGGAAAAGCCGGTGCAGCGCTACGTGGCCGAATGCGTGGCCGGCCAGAGCGGGCCGCGCGGCCGCGACTTCACCATGCGCTGGTCGGAAAGCCTGGTGGCCGACGTCCACGGCATCTTTGCTCGCGGCGGCGTGTTGCTCGACCCGCGCGACAACCGCGAGCCCTACCGGCCGGGGCGCCTGCGCCTCATGTTCGAGGCCGCGCCGCTGGCGCTGCTGATGGAGCAGGCGGGTGGCGCTGCGGCCAACGGCAGCGCCGCGCTGCTGGACCTGGTGCCCGACGCGCTGCAGCAGCGGGTGTGCGTCATCCTCGGCTCGCGCGAGGAAGTCGAGCGCATCGTCTGCTACCACGCCGACCCGAGCCAGAACGTGTCCTGGCAACTGTTCAAGACGCGCTCGCTGTTCATTCAGCCGCAGGCGTGATGACGATGCGGCAGGGCCCGTCTACCCGCGCGCCGGGCCGAGCGCCGGGCCGCCCCAAGCCGGCCCGCGCCCCCTCGGGGGGCAGGAGCCGCAAGGCGACGTGGGGGTGGTCATGAGCAGGCGCCACCCGGTCATCGTCGTCACCGGCTCGAGCGGCGCGGGCACCAGCACCGTCAAGCGCACCTTCGACAACATTTTTCGCCGCGAAGGCGTCCGCGCCGCGCTGATCGAGGGCGATGCCTTCCACCGCTATTCGCGCCACAAGATGGAGGAGGTCATCGCCGAGGGCGACCGCGACGGCAAGTGCGTGAGCCATTTCGGCCCCGACTGCAATGAGTGGGAGCAGCTCGAGCGGCAGTTTCGCGCCTACGGCGAGACCGGGCGCTGCAAGACGCGGCTCTACCTGCACGGCGAGGACGAGGCGCGCGCGCGCGGCCAGGAGCCGGGCAGCTTTACGCCCTGGGCCGACACGCCGGCCGACACCGACCTGCTGTTCTACGAAGGCTTGCACGGCTGCGTGAAGACCGCGCAGATCGACCCCGGCCGTTATGCCGACCTGAAGCTCGGCGTGGTGCCCATCATCAACCTGGAGTGGACGCAGAAGATCCACCGCGACACCCACGAGCGCGGCTACTCGATGGAGGCAGTGGCCGACACCATCCTGCGTCGCATGCCCGACTACGTTCACTACATCTGCCCGCAATTCGCCGAGACCGACATCAACTTCCAACGCGTGCCGGTGGTCGACACCAGCAACCCCTTCATCGCGCGCGACATTCCCACCGCCGGCGAAAGCATGACGGTGATTCGTTTCAAGAACCCGCGCGGCATCGACTTTCCCTACCTGCTGTCGATGATCGGCGAGTCGTTCATGAGCCGCGCCAACACCATCGTCGTGCCGGGCGGCAAGATGGACCTGGCGATGCAGGTGATCCTCACGCCGATGATCCTGCGCCTGATGGAGATTCGTCGTGCGCAACTGCAGTAGCGCAGTCGCGCTCATCAGCTTCGACCTCGACGGCACGCTGGTTGACACGGCCGGCGAAATCGCCGAAGCCGTCAACCGCGCCCTGGACGACGCGGGGTTGCCGCGCCGCAGCCTCGAAGAGATCACCGGCCTTATCGGCAAAGGCGGGCGCGAGTTGATGCTGCGCCTGCTGGCGAGCGTGCTGCCTGCGCCGCCGTTTAGCAAGCCGCAGCGCCAGGTCGACGCGCTGCTGGCGAGCTTCGAGCGCCACTACGGCGACACCGCCGGCCGTTTCGCGCGACCCTATGCCGGCTGCGCCGAGACGCTCGCGCGGCTGCGCTCGAGCGGCCTGCAACTGGTGTGCGTGACCAACAAGGAACAACGCCACGCCGAGCGCGTGCTCGAAGCCACCGGATTGGCGCGTCACTTCGACCTGCTCGTCGGCGGCGACACGCTGGCGGTGAAGAAGCCCGATGCCGGCGTGCTGCATCACGTGCTGGCGCGCTACGGCGTACCGGCAGAGGCTGCAGCACATGTGGGCGACTCGGCCATCGACGTCGAATGCGCGCGTCGTGCCGGCGTGGCCGCCTGGGCGCTGCCGCACGGCTACAACGCGGGCGTGCCGATCGCAAACGCCCACCCCGACCGCCTGTTCGCCGACCTGCCCGCCGTGGCCGACTTCGTCTGCGGCCCCATGGCTGCGCAGAACCCGCAGCCGGCCGCCGCCTGAACCAAGGAAACGACACATGCTCGCCGCACTGATCTGGGACGTCGACGGCACCCTGGCCGAGACCGAGCGCGACGGCCACCGCGTTGCCTTCAACGAAAGCTTTGAATCATTCGGCTTGCCGTGGCGCTGGGACGTGGCGCGCTATACCGAACTGCTGCGCATCACCGGCGGGCGCGAGCGTTTGCTGCACGACCTGGCGATGCAGCCGGCCGCGCCCACCGACACCGATGAGCGTGCGCGTCTCGCAGCGGCGCTGCATACCGAGAAGAACCGCCGCTACGCACAAATCGCCCGGCGCGGCGCGATCCCTTTGCGCCCCGGCGTGCTGCGCCTCATGCGCGAGGCCACCACCGCGGGCGTGCGCCTTGCCATCGCCAGCACCACCTCGCGCTCCAACCTCGAAGCCCTGTTCGAGTTGCAGTTCGGCGCCGGTTGGCGCGAACACTTTGCCACCGTGGTGTGCGGTGAAGACGCGCCGCTGCGCAAGCCCGACCCGCAGGTCTACCGGCGCTGCCTGGAAGGCCTGGACCTCGACCCCGAAGACACGCTGGCGATCGAGGATTCACCCAACGGCCTGGCCGCGGCCACCGCGGCCGGCGTGCCGGTGCTGGTGACGCGCAGCCTCGCCTTCGCCAGCCACCCCTTCGACGGCGCGCTCGCGGTCTGCGACGACCTAGACCACCCGGCCGCACCGTCACCGCGCCTGTGCGGCACCTCGCCGGCGCGCGTGGACCTGGCGCAGTTGCGCGAGTGGCATGCCGCGTGGTGGCGGCAGCGCGCAGCGGCCTAGCCCGGATGTGTGTGCGACCACAACGTGCTGCGCAACGATCTGGTGATGCAGACGGCCGTGGGCCGCGCCGAGCCGTTGGCCAGCGGGCCCACGCTCAGCCGCCTGGAGACGGGCGCCACTCCCGAGCACGCCGCCGGTGGATAAACCCTGCACCCGAGCTCATCACCCAGACTTGAAAATCAAGTCTCGAGCCGTCCGCGCAACCGAGTCAAGTCCACTGGTGAAATATCCGGGCTAGCGCCCGCAGCGCGCCAGGATCGCTCGAGTGCCGACGCACGGCGGCGAGGGTCCTGACAACTTCTCCTTGAAAAGGCCGGGCACGCCGCAAATAATCATTGTTTGGTTGCTTCGTCGCGTCGGCTTGGCGGTCGCCGGCTGCGGCTTCCTGGCTCGGCCGCTCGAGGAGCTTGGCATGTCTCTGCGCATCAACGACGTCGCGCCCAACTTCACCGCCAAGACGACCCAGGGCACGATCGATTTCCACGAGTGGATCGGCGCCAGCTGGGCGATCCTGTTCTCGCACCCCAAGGACTTCACGCCGGTATGCACCACCGAACTGGGCTACATGGCCAAGATCGAGCCGGAGTTCAGTCGGCGCAACTGCAAGCTCATCGGCCTCTCGGTCGACCCGGTCGAGAACCACGAGCGCTGGGCCCGGGACATCGAGGAAACCCAAGGCCATCTGCCGCGCTACCCGATGATCGGTGACGCCGACCTCGCGGTCGCCAAGCTCTACAACATGCTGCCCGCCGATGAAGGCGGCAGCTCGGAAGGCCGCACCGCGGCCACCAACGCGACGGTGCGCTCGGTGTTCGTCATCGGCCCGGACAAGAAGATCAAGCTGATGCTCACCTACCCGATGACCACCGGCCGCAACTTCGACGAGATCCTGCGCGTGCTCGACTCGATGCAGCTCACTCAGAAGCACAAGGTCGCCACGCCGGTGAACTGGCAACCGGGCGACGATGTGATCATCGCCGGCTCGGTGTCCGACGAGGACGCGAAGACGCTGTTCCCCGAGGGCTGGACGGCGCCCAAGCCCTATCTGCGCATCGTCAAGCAGCCGCAATGAAGTCGCTCGGCGCCGGGGGGCTGCCATGATCTTCGAGCAGGTCGCCACCGGCGGCTGCCAGTCCTACCTGATCGGCTGCGCGGACACCTGCGCCGCCGCGCTGATCGACCCCGAGGCGAGCCAGGTCGACCGCTACCTGGCGCTGGCCGCGCGCGATGGGTTGCGCATCCGCTTCGTGATCGACACGCACACGCATGCCGATCACTTCTCGGCGGCGCGCC
>NZ_JANMWL010000192.1:0-11536 GCF_031393925.1 Methylibium sp.
CAGTGTGCAGCTTTTCACACTCCGGCGCGATCGAGCCGGCCGCCCCGCGGGCCAGTGGGGCTGTCGTCGACGCCCTGTCCAAGCGCGGCGGGCACGCGAACTGCCGCACTTCGGACATGCCGCTTCAAGCGTGGGACACCTGGCCCGAGGTTGCCTGGCCCGCCGTGCTGTTTGCAGCGATCGCGGCATTGGTGCTCGGTCTGCTGGCGCACCGCCTCGGCGCCGCGGTGGGTGCGCGAGGCCCTCATCGAGCTGATGCAGCGCTAATACGCGCACTACCTGCCGCAGTTGCGCGCGACCATCGCGACAGGCGATGGCGTCGCGAGCGGGCCTCTCCGCGCGCAGCCAATGGCACCACCGGCTGCGCTCCGGTCGGCCCCGTCGCATCCGATGTTCCCTAGGGTCAGTACTTCTGCTACTCTGTTTGGCGCGGCGGTATGCTGGTTTGCATCTGCCTATCGGAGTCGGTCCATGCTCAATAAAGTCTTGATTGCTGGCGCCAGCGGCGTCGTCGGTGCGGCCGCGGTTGAAGCCTTTCTCGCCGACGGTTGGGAGGTGGTCGCGCTGTCGCGGCGACGTCCGGAGATCGCGCATGCCAAACCCTATACGCATGTCGCCGTCGATCTGCGCGATGCCCAGGCGAGTCGCGCTGCGCTCGGTGCCCTGTCGGGCGTCACGCATGTCGTCTACGCCGCGCTGTTCGAGAAACCAGGCCTCATCGCCGGCTGGACCGAGCGCGATCAAATGCAGACTAATCTCGCGATGCTGCAGAACTGCCTCGCGCCGCTCGCGGGCGCGGGCAGCAGCTTGCGCCACGTCAGCCTGCTGCAGGGCACAAAGGCTTACGGCATCCACCTTCATCCGATGCCGATCCCCGCCCGCGAACGCGCCCCGCGCGATCCCCATGCCAACTTCTACTGGCTGCAGGAAGACTATCTAAAGGAATTGTCGGCAGGACGCTTCGCTTTCACGATCCTGCGGCCACAGCTCATCATCGGCGGCGCCTACGGCGTGGCCATGAACCTCGCTCCGGTGATCGGAGCGTATGCCGCCATCTGCCGCGAACTGGGCGAGCCTTTCGCATTTCCCGGCGGCGTGTCGTATGTCTGGGAAGCCGTCGATGCACGTCTGCTCGCCAATGTCTTCGTGTGGGCCTCGCAAAGCCCGGCGGCGCACGGCCAGCACTTCAATGTCACCAACGGCGATGTCTTCGAATGGCGCAATGTGTGGCCGGCAATGGCCGCGACGCTGGGCGTCGCGATTGGCCCTGATCGGCCCCGCGAGTTAAAGCAGTTCCTGCCCGCCCACAGCGCGGTTTGGGATCGCATCGTGGCGCGGCACGGTTTGCGCCAGGTGGCGATGCCCGATCTGCTCGGCGAATCGCATCACTACGCGGATTTCTGCTTTGCCTACGGTGCAAGCGTGCCGCCGCCGCCCGCCTTCGTGAGCGCGATCAAGCTGCGTCAGGCAGGATTCCACGAAGTCTGCGACAGCGAACAGATGTTCTGTCACTGGCTCGAGAATCTGATCGCACGGGGCATCCTGCCGCGGGCCTGACATCGCCGTGAGCTGAGCTGACCTGCCGCCGCGCGCGCCGCTGCGGTCCGAAATCGCACCTGTACTGCGACCCCGGACGGCCAGCGCGATATGACTCGCAACGGCGGTGATCGCAGGTAAGGAAGGCCTAAGCGGCCCGTCGGGATCGCTTGCCGCACGATTTGCGCGTGCGGCCCGGCTGAAGTGATGAAGCCCAGAGCAACGGGGCTTCTCTTTTTTGGCATCAGTACGCTTGCGCAAGCGGCTCTTGAATGCGAAACCCCGCCATGGCGGGGTCTGAGTCTTGGTGGCGCTTCAGGGATTCGAACCCCGGACCTGCGGATTATGATTCCGTCGCTCTAACCGACTGAGCTAAAGCGCCTAAGCCGGGCATTATAACGAGGCAAAACCACGCGACGGGCGCGGCGGTAACGGCGCCGAATGCACCCATCAGCAGGCTCAAAAAAGCTCGCCGATCGCCATGGCGATCAAGCTCAACAGCAGCGTGCTGGCGATGGGCAGCGACCACGGCCGACCGCGCCATCGCCATCGAAGGTCGCCCGGCAG
Organism: Methylibium sp.; assembly: GCF_031393925.1. Classification (GTDB taxonomy): domain Bacteria; phylum Pseudomonadota; class Gammaproteobacteria; order Burkholderiales; family Burkholderiaceae_C; genus Methylibium. The sequence goes on from NZ_JANMWL010000192.1 coordinate 2,104, forward strand.
GCGGCCCAGGCCCAGCTTCTCGAGCCAGGGCCGCAGGCCGTTGAAGACCAGCAAGGCAAGCACCACGACGATCAGCCAGCGCAGCATGGCAAGTCGCTCAGAGCGTGTGGCTGCGGTCGCCGTGGGCGAAGCCGAGCGCGTCGAAGGACTCAGCGGCTGCAAAACCGATCACCTTGAACAGCTCACCCATTTCGTGCTCGCCGAGCAGCTTCTGTGCGGCCGCAATTTCGCGCACATCGGCGCCCCGCAGATCGTTGAGCAGGCCGCAATTCATCAAGAAGCGCGCCTGGGTGGTGTAGCCCAACACCACGAGCCCACAGTCCTGGCCAGCCAAGGCGATGCCGCTGAAGTCGACATGGGCGGTGATGTCCTTCTCGCCCACGTCGGTGAGCGGGTCGGTGTCGGCGCGGTGCGCGCGGTGGCACATCACCGTACCGCCGTGGCGCTGCGGATGGTGGTATTCATGGACCGGAAAACCGTAGTCGATGAAGAACGCCGCCCCGCGCACCAAGGTCGTGGCCAGCGTGCGGATGAAAGCTTCGCCGTGGCGCTGCAGCTCGGTCGTCGTGTCGGGCGCAAAAGCGGCTGCTATCGGTGGGCGCAGCGCGGTCGGGCGGTCGGCAAACACGTAGTGCGTGCCGCGCTGCGCCACGCCACGCTCGAACCAGTCTTGCCCGTCGAAGTGCAGCAGCGCTACCGGCATGGCGTCGAGCACTTCGTTGCCGATCACCACGCCCTCGATGGCCGTCGGCAGGCGGTCCAGCCATAGCGCCTTGTCGACGTGTCGCGGCACTCGCTCGGTCAGCGTTGCGCGCTGGCGCGCGCTCAGCGCGGCGGACAGCTCGACGATGCAGTAGCGATCGATGCGTGAGCCGAGCGCGTCGAGCAGTTGTGCGGCCAGCGCGCCCGAGCCGGCGCCGAACTCCCACAGTTCGCGCGTGCCAGTGAGGTCGAGCGCCTGCGCGAGCTGGCGCGCGACGGCCCGACCGAACAGCGGGCTCATCTCGGGAGCGGTGATGAAGTCGCTGCCCGAGCCGGGCCAGGCGCCGAACTGGCGGTCGCCGCGCGCGTAGTAGCCGAGGCCGGGCGCATAAAGCGCGAGTTCCATGAAGCGCTCGAACCCGAGCCAGCCGCCGCCCTGGGCGATCTCGCGATCGATGCGTTGCGCCAGGGCCGACGCCGGGGCGCGCGCAGGGGCGCTGGCTACACTGAGGAACTGGCCTTCTTTCACTCCCGCATTGTCCCCGAGGCATGAGTTCGTCTTCTCGTCCCGTGGTGCTCGTCACCGGTGCCGCCAGGCGCGTGGGCCGCGCCATTGCGCTCGAGCTCGCGGCCCACGGTTTTGATCTTGCGCTGCACACCCACCACGTCGGCGATGAAGCGACCCAGACACTGTCCGACGCGCGCGTGCTCGGCGCCGGGGCCCGCGTTTTCGCGGCCGACCTGGCCGACGAGCAAGGCTGTCGTGCGCTGTTGCCGGCAGTGGTGCAGGCGATGGGACGCGTGGACGCGGTGGTGAACAACGCCTCGCGTTTCGAGCAGGACGATGCAGAGACGTTTTGCTGCGCGAACCTGGCCGCGCATTGGCAGATCAACACCGCCGCACCGGTGCTGCTCGCCCAGGCCTTGCACGCGCACCTGCTTGGCAGCCAGCGGCAGGGCTGCGTGGTCAACCTGCTCGACCAGAAGCTGTGGAATCCCAACCCCGACCACCTGTCGTACACGCTGTCCAAGGCCGCCCTCGAGGCCGCGACGACGGTGCTCGCCCAAGCCCTGGCGCCGACGCTGCGTGTGGTCGGCGTGGCGCCCGGCCTCACGCTGGCTTCGGGGCCGATGGATGCGCAGGAGTTCGCGCGCGCGCAGGGCATGACGCCGCTGGGCTACTCGGCCAGCGCCGAGGACGTGGCGCGTGCGGTGCGCTTCTTGATCGAGTCGCGCGCGATCACCGGCACCACGCTGCTGGTCGATGGGGGCCAGCATTTGTCCGCGCAGCCGCGCGACGTGCTCTACCTGGCGCGACAGGAGCTGCGCCGGTGAGTTGGTTCTCCATGCCCGAGCTGCGCGGCTGTCGACGGCTGTTTCTCGAGCGGCATGAGCTGGCGGTGCGCATCGGCGTGCATGCGTTCGAGCGCGAGCGGCCGCAGCGTGTGGTGGTGAACGTGGAGCTGTTCGTGCCGCTGCACTGGAGCACGCCGCGGGCGGACCGGCTCGACGAGGTGATCGACTACGACTTCGTGCGCGCGGTGATTGCCGAGTGCGTGGCGCTCGGCCATGTGGGCCTGCAGGAAACCCTGTGCGACGCGATCGCGGCGCAGTTGCTGGCGCATCCCCGGGTGCGGGCGGTGCGGGTTTCAACCGCCAAGCCGGACGTGTACGCCGACTGTGCGGCCGTTGGCGTCGAGGTGTTCCATTTGAAGAGAGACGCATCATGAGCGCGATGGTCGACACCGTCATGGGCGCGAACAAAGCCGCCTTCGAGGCCAACAAACTCAGCAAGCGCTTGCACCGCCTCGTCGGCCAGGCGATCGGCGACTTCAAGATGATCGAGCCGGGCGACAAGGTGATGGTGTGCGTCTCCGGTGGCAAGGACAGCTACGCCTTGCTCGATGTCCTGCTCAATCTGCAAAAACGTGCGCCCGTTGCCTTCGAGCTGGTGGCGGTCAACCTCGACCAGAAGCAGCCCGGCTTTCCCGCCGACGTGTTGCCCGCCTACCTGGGCCGCCTGGGCGTGCCGTTTCACATCGAGACCCGCGACACCTACTCCATCGTCAAGCGCCTGGTGCCCGAGGGCAAGACGATGTGCAGCCTGTGCTCGCGACTGCGGCGCGGCATTCTCTATCGCGTGGCCACCGAGTTGGGAGCGACCAAGATCGCGCTCGGCCACCACCGTGACGACATGCTGCAGACCTTCTTGCTCAACCTGTTTTTCGGTGCAAAGCTCAAAGGCATGCCGCCCAAGCTGGTAAGCGACGACGGCAAGCACGTGGTCATTCGCCCGCTGGCCTACGCGGCGGAGGCTGATCTGCAGGCGTGGGCGACGCACCGCGCCTTTCCGATCATTCCGTGCACGCTGTGCGGCAGCCAGGAGCACCTGCAGCGCAAGCAGATCGGCGCCATGCTGCGCGACTGGGAACGCCAGACCCCCGGTCGGCTCGACAACATGGCTCGGGCGCTGGGCAACGTGGTGCCGTCGCACCTGCAGGACCGGAACCTCTACCCCTTTCAGAGTCTCCAAGCGACTGGGTCGGCCGATGCAAGCGGCGACAAGGCCTTCGATGACGTCGACGAGCCTTGCGCCGCGCCAGCGGCCGAGCCCGTGAGCCGCGGCACCACGATCCGCTGGCATGCGCAGGACTGACGCTCGAGGAGACTTCCATGCATAGACGCAAAGCCCTGGCGAGCCTGGGCGCCTTGGCGCTGGCCGCAGGTGCGCTGCTTTCGGCCTGTGCCGGCATCGACAGCATCGATGTCCAGGTGTCGAGCCAGGGCAGCTGGCCGGCCGAGCGCAAGCCGGGCAGTTACGTGATCGAGCGGCTGCCCTCGCAGCAGGCCAATGCCGCGGAGCAGGAGCGCGTCGAAGCGGCCGCGCTCCAGGCCATCGAGGCGGCGGGGTTTACTCGCGCAACGAGCACCGAGCAGGCCGACGTGCTGGTGCAGGTCGGCGCGCGCGTGTTCGAGGTGGTTCGCCGCGATCCTTTCATGAGCCCGTTTTACTGGCGCAGTGACTGGTGGTATCACGGCGGGCGGCGCCCGTTCTTCTACGGCCCCGGTTTCGGTGCCGGCTACGGCTACGACAGCGACTACGCCGACTACCAGCGCGAAGCCGGCGTGCTGATCCGTGATCGCCGCAGCCAGCAGATCGTCTACGAGACGCGGGCTACGCACACCAGCCGCTGGACGTCGGATCGGCTGCTGCCGGCCATGTTCGAAGCGGCCATGAAAGACTTTCCGCTGCCGGCGCTGAGCCCGCGCATGGTGACGGTGGCGCTGCCCAGGGCCTGAACCTGCAAGGTCGGCGGCTCAGGGCGCGAGCACCAGCCCTCGCAGGTCGGACTCCCAGTTCCTGATGCGTCGCTGCGCCGCGCCGCGTTGCTCTGGCGTGGTGGCGTTGTGGACCTGGGCGGCGAAGTCGCAGTTGTAGGCGTCGAGTTTCTGCTGGTAGCGCACGTAGGCTTCGTCGGGCGAGTGCAGCACACGCTGCCAATACGCGCGCAAGGCGGCGGTGTCGCCTTCGCGTGCGGCGGCCGAGCCCGTTTCGGTCTGCAGCGAGCGCACGGTGCGCAGCAGGTCCTGCTGGCGGCGCTGGCGCTCGGCGAGCCAGCGCTCCGGCTCGAACGGCGAAGCCGACACCGCCTGCGCGATGCGCTCCTTTTGCGGCGGGCCCAGCCGACCGTACAGCTGCTCGGAGCGCTCGACCGCCCGTTCCACTGCGGCGCGGCGTCGGACCGCGGGGTCGGCTTGCAGGAAGTCGTCGCGGAACGCGGCATTGATCTTGGCCTGCTTGCGCTCGAGCTGGGTCAACTGCTCCTCGCCCAGGCTCGCGGCGATCGCGGTGGCGTCGGGCAAGGCGTGTTCGAGGGCGGTGTCGAGTCGGGTGCGCACGTCCTCGAACCAGCGGCAGGCGTTGGCCGGCGTCGTGTCCTGCGTCACCTCGCTGGCGGCCCGGCCGAGCAGCGCCACGTAGTCGGGCAACTGCTCGCGGCGGTGCCAGGTGAACCATCGGGCGATCGATTGGCGAGCGTGTTGCGCCTGCGACGCACTGAAGTCGAGATACCCGTCGAGCCACCAATACGCCAGCCCGTCCGCTTGCCTGTAGGCCAGGCTCAACGCGCTGCAGCCGGACAGTGTCAGCAGCAGGGTGGCCGCGATAATGCGCCACCGTTTGAACCGGAAGATCTGCAGCATGCTGGACGTCGTGATCATGGCCGCGGGCAAGGGCACCCGCATGAAGTCGAGCCGGCCCAAGGTGTTGCACCGCCTGGCCGGAAGATCGCTATTGCAGCATGTGCTCACCACCGCTGCCGGGCTGGGGGCACAAAGGCTCATCATCATTACGGGACATGACGCCCAGGCGGTCGAGACGGCGATGTGCACTGCGCTGCCAGGCACACCGCTTGCCTTCGCGCGCCAGGAGCCGCAGCTCGGCACCGGCCACGCGGTGCAACAAGCCGTGCCCTTGCTGGGCAACGAGGGCACGACGCTCATCCTCAACGGCGACGTGCCACTCATCGAAGCCATCACCGCGCGCGCCCTGGTCCAAGCCTGTGGCGGCACGCGCCTGGCGCTGCTCACGGTGAAGCTGGCCGACCCGAGCGGCTACGGGCGCGTCGTGCGCAGTGACGATGGCGGGGAGGCGGTGCTGGGCATCGTCGAACACGAGGACGCGAGCCTTGCGCAGCGCGCCATCCGCGAGGTCTACACCGGCATGATGGCGGTGCCGACCGCGGCGCTCAAGCGCTGGCTCGCCCGCCTGTCCAACGCCAACGCGCAGCGCGAGTACTACCTGACCGAGATCGTCGGTTTCGCGGTCGCCGACGGCGTGCCGGTGGTGGCCGCGCAGCCGCAGAGCGAGATCGAAGTGCTGGGCGTCAACAGCCCCTTGCAACTGGCGCTGCTGGAGCGGCGCTACCAACAGCTGCGGGCCGAGGCGCTGCTCGAAGCCGGCGTGCGCCTGGCCGACCCGGCGCGCATCGACGTGCGCGGTGAACTGTCGTGCGGCGCCGATGTCGAGATCGATGTCGGCTGCGTCTTCGAAGGCACGGTCACGCTCGGCGAGGGCGTGACGATCGGTGCGCATTGCGTGATCCGCGATGCGCGCATCGACGCCGGTGCGCGGGTCCTGCCGTTCACGCACATCGATGGCGCGACGGTCGGCGTGGATGCCCGCGTCGGGCCGTTCGCACGCTTGCGGCCCGGCTCCGAGCTCGGCGCCGAGGTGCATGTCGGTAACTTCGTCGAGGTGAAGAACTCCACACTGGCGCGCGGCGCCAAGGCCAACCACCTGGCCTACCTGGGCGACGCCACCGTCGGCGAGCGCGTCAACTACGGCGCCGGCAGCATTACCGCCAACTACGACGGCGCCAACAAGCACCGCACCGTGATCGGCAACGACGTGCATGTCGGCAGTAACTGCGTGCTGGTGGCGCCGATCGTGCTCGGCGACGGGGCCACCATCGGCGGCGGCAGCACCCTCGGCAAGGACGCGCCCGCCGGGCAATTGACCGTGGCGCGCGCCCGGCAAGTCAGCCTGGTCGGCTGGCAGCGGCCGAAGAAAAAGCGTTAGCGCCCGTTCACACCCGAACAAGGGGTCGGCAGGCCTCGCGCCGCATCGGCCCGTCTCGGCGTCAACTCTGCACGCCGGGCTGTCCGGCAACGCCTCTAGCATCGGTCGCGATGAACCGCACCACGTCCGCCCCCAAGATCGCGCATTACTACGGCCGCCTGAAGGTGGCCACCGATGCGCCGCCGGAGGTGATCCGTGCGGCGTACAAGGCGTTGGTGCAGAAGTACCACCCCGATCGCCACCAGGGCAGCTTGCGTCACGAGTTGTTGGTGACGGCGCTCAACAAGGCGCAGGAAGTGCTGCTCGACCCGGCGCGCCGCGCCGCGCATGACCAATGGATCCGCCAAGAAGAAATCCGCCTCGGTTTGCGTGAGCCCAGCGATGCCAGCGCACTCGGCTTCGGCCTTCGGCTGCGCCTGTTCTGGACCAGCATCAGCATCGACGGCCTGCCCTTTGCGGCTGCGTGGCGCATGCACCTCACGGCCGTGCAACGAGTCGGTTTCGGCCTGGTGGCGTGCGTCGTGCTGGCCGCGCTGGTGATGACGACCGCGGTCCTGTTGCGCAATGACGACGCCCCGCACCGCGTGGCGCCGACGCTGCAATCGTCGAGCGCGCGCTAGCAGCGGTCGCCGCAGGCCGCGGCCCGTGGGCTGTCGAACTCGGCGCGCTTTGAAGAAAAGATTCAGCTGTTTTTCTGTTTAATTTGAAGGCAATTGCTACACCAGCCTTCATACCATCGGTGCTTGCACCCAAGGAGCAACCCATGTGCGGCATCGTCGGCGCGGTTGGCGCCAGAAACATCGTTCCGGTTCTGGTCGAAGGCTTGAAGCGCCTTGAATACCGGGGCTACGACTCCTGCGGCGTCGCCGTGGTCCAGGACGGCGGCTTGCGCCGCAGCCGCAGCACCGCTCGCGTGGCCGAGCTGCAAACGCTGGTCGCGCAAGACGATGTGCGGGGCTTCGTCGGCATTGCCCACACACGCTGGGCCACGCACGGCGCCCCGGCGCTACACAACGCCCACCCGCATTTTTCGCACGGCCCGGCGGCACCGGGCCAGCCGCTGCGTCCGGCGCGCGTCGCGCTGGTCCACAACGGCATCATCGAGAACCACGAAGAGTTGCGCGCCGAGTTGCAGGCGCGCGGCTACGTCTTCACCAGCCAGACCGACACCGAGGTGATCGCCCATCTGGTGGATGCGCTCTACGACGGCGACCTGTTCGACGCCGTGCAGCAGGCCACGCTGCGCCTGAAGGGCGCCTACGCGATCGCGGTGTTTGCGCGCGACGAGCCGCAGCGGGTGGTCGGCGCACGCTACGGCTCGCCGCTGGTGCTGGGTGTCGGGCAGGGCATCGGGGAGGGTGAGCGCTTTCTGGCGTCGGACGCCATGGCGCTGGCGGGCGTCACCGACCAGATCGTCTACCTGGAAGAAGGCGACGTGGTCGACCTGCAACTCGGCAAGCACTGGATCGCGGCGCGCAGCGCGAGCGGCCGCCACGAGCGCGTGGAGCGGCCGGTGCGCACCGTGCAGGCCTACACCGCTGCGGCCGAACTCGGCCCCTACCGTCATTACATGCAAAAAGAAATCTTCGAGCAACCGCGCGCACTGGCCGACACGCTCGAAGGTGTGCAAGGGATCGTGCCCGAGCTGTTCGGTGGCGATGCCGCAGCGGTGTTCGGCGCCGTCGACTCGGTGCTCATACTCGCCTGCGGCACCAGCTACTACGCGGGCTGCACGGCCAAATACTGGCTCGAGAGCATCGCAAAAATCTCGACGCAGGTGGAGATTGCCAGCGAATACCGCTACCGCGACAGCGTGCCCAACCCGCGCACGCTGGTGGTCACCATCACCCAGAGCGGCGAGACCGCCGACACGCTGGCCGCGCTCAAGCACGCGCGCGGCCTGGGCATGCAGCACACGCTCACGGTGTGCAACGTGGCGAGCAGCGCCATGGTGCGCGAGTGCCGGCTCGCCTACCTCACGCGCGCCGGCGTGGAGATCGGCGTCGCCTCGACCAAGGCCTTCACCACCCAGCTGGCCGGGCTGTTCCTGTTGACGCTCGTGCTCGCCAAGACGCGCGGGCTGCTCGACGCGAGCGCCGAGGCCGCGCACCTGAAGGCACTGCGCCACCTGCCCGCCGCGCTGCAGGCCGTGCTCGCGCTCGAGCCGCAGATCATCGCCTGGTCGCAGGAGTTCGCACGCAAGGAACACGCGCTGTTCCTCGGCCGCGGGTTGCACTATCCGGTGGCGCAGGAAGGCGCGCTCAAGCTCAAGGAGATCAGCTACATCCATGCCGAGGCCTACCCGGCCGGCGAGCTCAAACACGGCCCGCTGGCGCTGGTGACGAGCGCCATGCCGGTGGTCACCGTGGCGCCCAACGACGCGCTGCTCGAAAAACTCAAGAGCAACCTGCAGGAGGTGCGCGCGCGCGGCGGCGAGCTGTTCGTGTTTGCCGACGCCGACACGCGCATCGAATCCGGTGAAGGCCTGCACGTCATCCGCATGCCGGAGCACTACGGGCTGCTCTCGCCCCTGCTGCATGTGGTGCCGCTCCAGCTGCTGGCGTATCACACCGCGTGTGCGCGCGGCACCGACGTCGACAAGCCAAGAAACCTGGCCAAGAGCGTGACGGTGGAATGAGCGCGGCAAAACGCTGGCCTCGCGCGGCCTGCGTTGGTATCCTTTTGTTGCTCGCTGCCCGCGGGTTGGGTGCGGGTGAGGGTTCCTGCAACCAAGACCATCAAGAGGCGGACAAGCAATGAGCTGGACCATCGTGATCATCATCGCCGTCGTGGCGGGTGTCGCTTACTTCCTTTACAAGCAGCGCGGCGACAAGGCGCCCGACGCGGTACCGAGCCGCGATGCCGGGCGCGTGCCGGGCGCAGCGCTTGCCGCCAGCCCACCCGCTGCGCCCAGCGCGCAGCACGCGGCGGCGGGGCCGGCGGCGTCGCACGACGAGTACCGCCGCACCTACCCGTCGAACATGCGGGGCGGCAAATTGACCTGCAACCAATGCGGCTCGACTCTGCTGCGCACTGCGGCCGGGCTTGCGTCCTGCACGAGCTGCGGCAGTTCGCTCTACCGCGCCTGAGCCAGGCACCGCGCAGCGGATATGCCCGCTGCGCGGTGCCGCAGCAGTGCCGAGCTGCCGA
>NZ_JANMWL010000066.1:0-5801 GCF_031393925.1 Methylibium sp.
TGGCAGCAGATGCTCATCGTGCTGGCGGTCGGCTCGCTCGTCCTCGGCAACGTGGCCGCCATCGCGCAGACCAATTTGAAGCGCATGCTGGCCTATTCGGCCATCGGGCAGCTCGGCTTCATGCTGCTCGGCTTCACGCCCACGGTGATCTCGGGCAACACCTTCTCGGCCGCTAACGGCTACGGCTCGGCGATGTTCTACATCGCCACCTACGTGCTCACCACGCTGGCCACCTTCGGCGTGATGCTGGTGATGGCGCGCCAGGGCTTCGAGGCCGAGGAGATTGCCGACCTGAAAGGCCTTCACCAGCGCAGCCCGCTGCTGGCCGCCGTGATGGGCGTGTGCATGTTCTCGCTGGCCGGCGTGCCGCCCACGATGGGCTTCTACGCCAAGCTTGCGGTGCTGCAGTCGCTGGTGTCGACCAACGTCACCGGCTACATCGTGCTCGCGGTGGCGGCGGTGCTGCTGTCGCTGATCGGCGCTTTTTATTACTTGCGCATCGTCAAGACCATGTACTTCGACGCGCCCGAGGGCGCCGCGGGCCCGCTGTCCCGCGGGCCCGGTGAAGTGCGCGCACTGCTGGCGCTCAACGGTGCGGCGGTGCTCGCGTTCGGGCTGCTACCGGGCGGCCTGATGAGTGCGTGTGCCGACGCGATCCGCCTCGCGCTGGCAACCTGATCGCGAGCGCCTGGCATGGTGTCGTCAACGGCTGCGGTGTGGCTGGTGCTGCTGTTGTCACTGGTCGCGGCGAACCTGCCCTTCGTCAACGAGCGCGTGTTCGTCGTCGGCCCGCGGCGGGCGAGCAAGTCGCTGGGCTGGCGCCTGCTCGAAGTGCTGGTGCTCGAGGTGCTGGTGCTCGGTGTGGGCCTGTTGCTCGAAGGCCGCATCGGCCGGCGCCATCCGCAGGGCTGGGAGTTCTACGCCGTGCTGGTCTGCCTGTTCCTGACTTTCGCTTTCCCCGGTTTCGTGTGGCGCTACCTGCGCCGCCATCGCCACAGCGTGCCGCCGCCATGAACCAGCACGACCGTTCGAAGGGCGAATACCGCAGTGCGCAGCATGAAGGTCCCCTGACGTGCACGCCCGGCGAAGACGACCCGCATTTGCGCGAGACGCGCATCGCCAGCGCCCAGGTCTACCGCGGCGGCTTTCTCGACGTCAGGCGAGACCTTGCTCGCCTGCCCGACGGCACCGAGGTCTTTCGCGAGTACGTCGTTCATCCGGGCGCGGTGATGATCGTGCCCTTGCAGGGCGACGGCCGGCTGGTGGTGGAGCGGCAATGGCGCTATCCCTTGGGTCGCGCCTTCATCGAGTTTCCCGCCGGCAAGCTCGACGCGGGCGAGGGGGGCCTGGCCTGCGCGGTGCGCGAACTGGCCGAGGAAACCGGCTACCGCGCGGCCGAATGGGCGCAGGCCGGCCTGCTGCACAACGCCATCGGCTACTCCACCGAAGGCATTCAGATCTGGTTCGCGCGCGGCCTCGTGTTGGGCGAGCGCCGGCTCGATGCCGGCGAGTTTCTCGACGTGCTGTCCATGACGCTGGATGAACTGGAGGCGCTGGCCGCGTGCGGCGAACTCACCGACGCCAAGACCCTGATCGGCATGCTGTGGATAACGCATTGGCGTGCCGGCCGCTGGGCATTGGATTGGCAGCCCGCGCCACGGGCGCCGGATGCAGCATGATCGGGCACTGATATGAAAGTCCTCGACCTGCAATGCGAACTGGGCCACGGCTTCGAGGGCTGGTTCGGCTCCGAAGACGATTACCGCTCGCAGTGCGAGCGTGGCCTCGTCGAGTGCCCGCTGTGTGCCAGCAGCCAGGTGAGCCGCTTGCCGAGCGCGCCGCGGCTCAATCTGTCGGCGTCCCGCGAGGGGTTCGCGGTCAAGCCGAACCGATCGGCCGCACTGGCCACGCCGAACACGCCCGAAAAGCGGAGCGTCGAAGCCATGTGGCTGAGCGCCATGCGCCATCTGCTGGCGCAGACCGAAGACGTCGGCGACCGCTTTGCCGACGAGGCGCGTCGCATCCACTACGGCGAGGTGCCGCAGCGCGCCATCCGCGGCCAGGCCAGCGGTGAGCAGGCCGAGGCGCTGCGCGACGAGGGCATCGAGGTGCAATCGCTGCCCGTGCCCGAGTCGCTCAAGGGGCCGCTGCAGTAGCCCATCGGCGGGGCGCCGTGGACTCGACGCCGAGCCTCGGCTCAAGGGGGTCTCGCAGCTGCAGGAAAGTGAGCTTGCGCAAGTCCTTGTCGTGCGTGTAGAGCGTCTTGATGCGGTGCTGTCTCAGCGGCGCGGCGCGGCGAGGTGGGCGTCGGGCACCAGATTACCGCGTGCAGGCACATTGCACGCGTCGACGCGCCCTCGCTACAACAGTCGCCCAGGATTCATCAGCCCCTGCGGATCGAGCGCCTGCTTGATGGCGCGCATGAGCGACAGCGCCACCGGCGATTTGCGGCGCGTGAGTTCGTCGCGCTTCAAGGCGCCGATGCCGTGCTCGGCCGAGATCGAGCCGCCGTGGGCCTGCACGGCGTCGTAGACCAGCGCGTTGACGGCCGCTTCGTACTCGCCGAGAAACGACGCCGCATCGACGCCCACCGGCGCCTGCACGTTGTAGTGCAGGTTGCCGTCGCCCAGGTGGCCGAAGTCGACCAGCCGCACGCCGGGAAATCGCCGCACGAGCACGGCGTCGGTGTGCGCCACGAAGCCGGCGATGCGCGACACCGGCAGCGCGATGTCGTGCTTGATGTTCGGGCCCTCTTGACCTTGCGCGAGCGGAATGCTTTCGCGCAGGTGCCAGAGCTGATGCGACTGTTGCAGGCTCTCGGCCACCACCGCGTTGGTGATCTTGCCACCCTCGAGCGCGGCCGCGAGCAGGCCTTCAAGCAGCGCGCGCGCATGCGCCGGGCTCTCGGCGTCCGACTGCTCCAGCAGCACCGTCCACGGACTCGCACCCAGCGGTTGCGCCAAGGCGGGGAAATGCCGCGCGACCAGCGCCAGCGACAGCGCGTTCATCACCTCGAAGGCGGTGAGGCCGGCGCTCAAGCGAGCCTGCGCCAGGCCGAGCAGGGCGACGCAGTCCTCCAGCGAGGCGCAGGCGGCCAGCGCGGTGCCGCGCGCGGCCGGCTGCGGATGCAGCTTCAAGGTGGCGGCGGTGATGACGCCCAAGGTGCCCTCGCTGCCGATGTAGAGGTCGCGCAGGTCGTAGCCGGTGTTGTCCTTGCGCAGCCCGGCCAGGCCCTCCCAGATGTCGCCCGCCGGCGTGACGACTTCCAGGCCCAGGCACAACTCGCGCGCAGTGCCGTAGCGCAGTACCTGCGTGCCACCGGCGTTGGTGGCCAGGTTGCCGCCGATCGTGCAGCTGCCTTCGGCGGCCAGGCTCAAGGCAAACAGCAGGCCTCGAGCCGCGGCTGCGTGCTGCACGCTGTGCAGCACGCAGCCGGCTTCGACCGTCATGGTGAGGTTGGCCGCATCGATCGCGCGCACGCGATTCAGGCGTGCCAGGCTCAGCAACACCTGGGTGCCGCTCGCGTCGGGCACGCCACCGCCCACCAGGCCGGTGTTGCCGCCCTGCGGTACCACGGCGGTGCCCTGCGCAGCGCAGGCGCGCACCACCGCGGCCACCTCGGCGGTGCTGCCCGGCCGCACCACGGCCAGCGCGCGACCGCGGTAACGCTTGCGCCAGTCGAGTTCCCACGCGCAAAGGTCACCCTCGGTCAACACGTAGGCCGTGCCGACCTCACCGCGCAAGGTTTCGAGCAGCGCGCCCGCGTTCATGCAGGATGGACAGCGCCGCGCAGCCGCCAGCGCACATGCAGTGCGCAGGCCGCGAACAGCAGCAGACACAGCACCACTTCGATGCCTGCCAGCACCGCACTCAGGCCCCGGTCGCTGGTGGCACGCACCACGCCTTCGGTGAAATACAGCCATACCAGCAGGCTCACCCAGCGGTAGGTGTAGAGCCGGCGCTTGAGCAAGCCGACCAGCGGGAAAGCCAGCGGCAGCACCTTGAACGCGAGCAGGCCGCTGCCCGTCGGCGCCAGCCTAAGCTCCCAGGCGAGGCCGAGCACGATGAGTCCCAGCAGGCTTGCCACCGCCACCGCGCGCGTGCGCTCCACTGCGATCATGCTGCTGTTCATGGCTGGCATCATAGTCAGCATGACCGTGACCGACGCCTTGAAGGCGAGCTGGCGTGAACGCCTTGCCGAACTCATCCGCACGCTGCAGACCTGGCCCTGGCTCGACACCGCCAAGACGCTGCGCGAGCGATTTCGCGACGACCGCCTGGGCCTCACCGCCAGCAGCCTGACCTTCACCACCACGATTGCGCTGGTGCCGCTCGCGACGGTGACCTTGGCGGTGTTCAGCGCCTTTCCGATGTTTGCGCAGTTCCAGGGCGCGCTCGAAAAGTACTTCATCCAGAGCCTGGTGCCCGACGGCATCGCCAAGCCGGTGCTGGGTGCGCTCACGCAGTTTGCGGCCAAGGCCAACCGCCTCGGCGTGGTGGGGCTGGTGGTGCTGCTGGCCACGGCGATCGCGCTGATGCTCACCATCGACCGCACGCTCAACGCGATCTGGCGCGTGCGCAAGCCGCGCTCGCTCGGCCAGCGGGTGCTGGTCTATTGGGCCGCCGCGACGCTCGGGCCGCTGGTGCTCGGCGTGAGCCTGTCGCTCACCTCGTACGCGATATCGGGCTCACGCGGGCTGGTGGGCGTGCTGCCGGGCGGCCTGACGGTCTTGCTCAACGTGCTGCAGTTCGCGCTGCTCGCCGCGGCGATGGCGGGCCTGTTCCATTACGTGCCCAACACCGAGGTGCGCTGGCGCCATGCCCTGGCCGGCGGCGTGTTCGTGTCGGCCGGCTTCGAGCTGGCCAAGAAGGGCCTGGCCTGGTACTTGGTTTCGGTGCCGAGCTATTCCACCGTCTACGGCGCCTTTGCCACCGTGCCGATCTTCCTCGTGTGGCTCTACCTCGGCTGGGTCATCGTGCTGCTCGGCGCGGTGATCGCGGCCTATGCGCCCAGCTTGTCGATGCATGTGGTGCGGCGTGCATCGACACCCGGCCATCGCTTCGAGCTGGTGCTGCTGCTGCTGCGTGAGCTGGCGCAGGCGCGCACGCTGAGCCATCACGGTCACAGCGCCGCGACGCTGGCCGACACCCTGCGCACCGACCCGCTGCAAGTCGAGCCGCTGTTAGAGACGCTGGTGGAGATCGACTGGGTGGGCCGGCTCGACGAAGAAGAGAGCCACAAGCGCTACGTGCTGCTGTGCGACCCGCACACCACACCGGCCCAGCCGCTGCTCGCGGCCGTGCTGCTCGATCCGCGGCCGTCGGTGCGCGGCTTCTGGCAGCGGGCGCGGTTTGGTGAGATGACGCTGCAGGAGCTGATCGCGGCGTAGCTGCCGGGGAGCCGTCCTGCGGGGGCAGTACGGAATCGATGTCAGTCGAACAAGACCCGCCACGAGCCCGAGCACCGCAAGGCAGTCGCAGCGCAGCCGAGATCGCCTCGATGAAGCGCTGACGCCTGCCCGGACGCAACGTTGCCGCGCCCTACTGAGCCCTTGCCCTTGTCGGCAACCCGAACGCCGAACATTGCCGACGGCCCGCTTGCAGGCTGCCTCTCCTCTCTCCTAATCGATTGAAACGAACCCGTATCAAGGCCGGCTCAACGGCCGGCTGCGGTGGTCAGGATTTCTTTCAAAGCGGTCAATACGCCGTCGGGCGCCTCTGCCATCAGGGCGTGCCCGAAGGGCAGCGTCACCACCGTGGGTGCGAGCGCATCGCGCAGCGCTTGCGAGGCCTTCGGCGTA
>NZ_JANMWL010000067.1:0-1993 GCF_031393925.1 Methylibium sp.
CATGCGGCGCTTTTCGGCGCCGTCGCAGATGTCGCCCCAGGGCTGGTCGACCATGCGGCCGGTGAGACGCTCGTCGGCGCCGGTGCCCTCGGTCTGCAGCACGTTGCTGCGCGTGTAGTCGAGCCCGAGGCGATCCCGGATGCGGTCGGTGAAGAAGGTGAAACCGCCCGAGACGAGCAGCGTCTTGAATCCCGCCGCCTGGCAGGCGCGCACCAGCGTTTGGGCCCCGGGGTTGAGGTGCAGGCGCTGTTCGTAGACCTCGTGCAGTGCGGTGACGGGCACGCCACGCAGCAAGGCCACGCGCTGGCGCAGGCTTGCCTTGTAGTCGGCGATCTCGCCGCGCATGGCCGCTTCGGTGATGGCGGCGACCTCGGCCTTGCGGCCGGCGGCGTCGGCGATCTCATCGACGCATTCGATGTTGATCAAGGTCGAATCCATGTCGAAGGCGATGAGCTTGAAGTCCGCCAGGCGCAGCGGCGGCGTGAAGCCGCGGAGGGTGAGTCCCGGGGCGCAGCGATGTTCGAGGGTAGTCATCTTTGCTTCAGCCGAGAGCGATCAGACGTCCCATTCGCCGCCTTGAAGCTGCTTGATCCTTGCCTGGTAGATCGGATCGGCTGTGCTCATCGTGTTTCCTCGGTTGGACTCGGCTAACCAAACTGCCGGCACTCACGGCCGCTCACGTCACAGCGCATGTGTTGTCGTTGTGAAGTGGCTGACGTGACTATCCGTCAAGCGCCACCGCACCGCTCGCATCCTTGAGCCGCACCCCCGTGCCGCCGCCGCGCCGCGCGGCCTGCGCCAGCCACCACAGCGTGTGCGCGGCGCGCATGAAGGACAGGCCCTCGGGGCGGATGTTGGAGATGCAGTTGCGCTCGGCGTCGCTGCGGCCGCGCTTGGGCTCGGCGGTGAGGTAGATGCCCAGGCTGTCGGGCGAGCTCAGGCCCGGGCGCTCGCCGATGAGCATGGCGGTGAGCGGCGCGTGCAGTGCGGCGCCGATCTCGTCGGCCAGCGCCACGCGCGCCTGCAAGGCGACCACCACCGGGCCCAGTGCCCAGCCGGGCGGCGTGCGCGCGCGCAGGGCTTGCAGCGTCGGCAGCGCGTGGCGAGCCACGGCGAGCGAGGAAAGGCCGTCGCCCACGACCGGGAGCAGCCAGTCGGCCGCCGTGAATGTGGCGAGCGTCGGTGCGCGCTCGGCGAGCGCGGCACGGCTGGCTTCGTCCAGGCGTCGGCCGAGGTCGGGGCGCAGCAGGTAGGTGGCTCGGTCGGGTGCGGCACTGTGGACGCGCAACGTGGCGAATCCTGCTGCGTTCAGCTCGCGTTCGAGTGCGTCGGCATCGAGCGGCCGCTGCACCGCGTCGCGCGCCTGCGCGTGGGCGCAGCCGAAGGCGAGCACTTCACGCGTGGGCAGGCTCACGCCGCTGCGCCCGAGCGCGATGCGTGCGGGCGTGTGGGCGCGCAGGGCCTGCCAAGGGTCGACGGTGACCGACTCGGGGCGCAGTGCTTGCAAGGTCTCGCGCTCGGACCATGCTTCGTTGGCACGCTCCGCGGGATCGGCGCGTTCGCCGCGTCCGCGGCCCTTCGGTGCGCGCTGTGCCCGCGGTCGCTTGTCGTCGCCGCCGCCGGTCATGCGCGCGTCCCCAGCAGCAAGGGATGCCCGCTCGCGACGCGCTGCAGGCGGCCTCGTGCATCGGTGATGTGCATGCGTTGCAGCCAGGCCTCGAACTCCGGCGCGCGCTTCAGGCCAAGCAACTCGCGCAGATAAAGCGCGTCGTGAAAACTGGTGCTCTGGTAGTTGAGCATCACGTCGTCGGCGCCCGGCACGCCCATCAGGAAGGACAGGCCCGCGGTGGCGAGCAGGGTCATGAGCGTGTCCATGTCGTCGCCGTCGGCTTCGGCATGGTTGGTGTAGCAGACGTCGCAGCCCAGCGGCAGGCCGAGCAGCTTGCCGCAGAAGTGGTCTTCGAGTCCGGCGCGGATGATCTGCTTGCCGTCG
>NZ_JANMWL010000081.1:0-3232 GCF_031393925.1 Methylibium sp.
GGGCACGGCGGCCCACCCACCGCTGGCCGATGCGCCTGGCAGCTATGTTTATGTGGCGTAGCCATCGGCCAGTGGGCAATGCCGTTGCAGCGTCCACCCGCCCTATGGGACAAGACACCGCTTGCGGCGATCGGATGACCATGGGCAATCGCGCCCTCTTCGGCGTTGACCATGGCGCGTCGATCCTGGGTACGTCAGGCTCGTTATCAACATCGAAGCGGTAGCGGGCCATCGCCCATGAGCCATTGATGCGGCTCACGCAAGGCGCGTGGCATCACACCCGGCGCGACTGTGTCGCCTTGCTTGTCTCGGTCAACATCGGCATCACGGTGGCCACCGCCGTGCTCGGCACGCTGAACGCTTTTCTGGCCACGGTGCGGCTGGCCCCGGCCGAGGCGATGCGGCCGCAGGGGCCCGGGCAATACCTTCGCACCCTGGTCGAGGGGTTGGACAATAAGCGCATCTTGCCGGCGCCAGCGAGACGGCGTGCGGGTTGCAAAGCGCAAGGTTCGCATGCGACGTGCGCCATTGACGCAGATCGGCAAGACGCGTGGTGTCACGCGCCGTGCGCGGTGGCATGCTGGCTTGCCTTGCGCTGGCGCAACCCGCGCACTGACGACGCCGCGCAGAATCACTGGAACATGACAGCCCTCTGGCTGCTTCCACCGGATATCGGAGCTTGGTCATGAAACCCGACGCGCACTCGACGGTGAACCCGCATCACTCGGTCTCGCCGAAATCGAGCAACGGCTGCGCGATCAACGTGGCTTTTCATCCAACCGATGAACCTTGAGAGGAAACACCATGTACAAACGAATTCTTGTCCCGATCGACGGCAGCGACACCGGGCGCCGCGGCCTCAAGGAAGCAATCGCCCTGGCGACCGGACAGAAGGCCACACTGTGCCTGCTTCACGTGACGAACGACTTCCCGTTCATGTCGGAGATGCCGAGGGCCTTCGACTTCGAGGAGTACCGCGAAGAGTTGCAACAGTACGGCCGCAACCTGCTCGAAGATGGAAAAAAGCTTGCCGCCAGTCTGGGCCTGGAGGTCGAGACACTGTTGCGCGAACTGAAGGGCGGCCGCGTCGCCGACGCGATCTTGCAGGAGGCGAAGAGCTCCGGCTGCGACTTGATCGTCATCGGCACCCATGGCCGCCGCGGCTTCAGCCGCGCACTGCTGGGCAGTGATGCGGAAAGCGTGTTGCGGGACAGTCCAGTGCCCGTGTTGCTGGTGCGTGCACCAGGCGTGGTGAACTGAGGCGCATGCGCCGTCGGGAGCCCGCGGAAGAAACCCGGCGATTTCTGCACTTCCCGAACTTGTCGCGTCGCGCTCGAGCCGGACGCGCCCCGCCTCACGCCCTGGCATGACCCCTTCCGGAGCCCCGCATCATCACTTCCTGGCCCATGGGTTCAGCGGCTTCCTGCGCCGACGCCGCACGCTCAAGCACTTCGTTCGTCATCCGCTGCTGGACACGCTCGCTGGCCATGGCCCCACGCAAGCCGCCCCCGAGCAGATGGCTCGCGAGCTGTTGCGGGTCGCACGCGACGAACCCGCGGAAGCGATCGCCCGCCTCAAATCGCACCAGGACGGCCTGAGCGCGCGCGAAGCCGGCGCGCGCCTGGCCCGCAGCGGTCCGAACGAAGTCGAGCATCAGAAGCCGCTGCCCTGGTGGCTACCCCTGTGGCATTGCTACAAGAACCCGTTCAACCTGCTGTTGACCGTGTTGGCGATGGTGTCGTACCTCAGCGCAGACGCCAAGGCCACCATCGTCATCGGTGTCATGGTGGTGTTGAGCACCCTTATCCGCTTCGTGCAAGAGGGTCGCTCGCACCGGGCCGCCGAGGGTCTGAAGGCGATGGTGAGCAATACCGCCACCGTGGTCCGGCGCGCCCCTGGCACGAAGGCTGCCGACACGCGGGCCCCGCCGAAACGACTCGAGATTCCCATTCGCAAACTGGCGCCGGGCGACCTGGTGGTGCTGTCGGCGGGCGACATGATTCCGGCCGACTGCCGGTTGCTCGCCGCTCGGGACCTGTTCATCGCCCAGGCGGCGATGACCGGCGAGTCGCTTCCGGTAGAAAAGTTCGCCGACCGCCGAGGCGAGGTGCAAGGCCCGCTCGAGCAGAGCAACCTGGTCTTCATGGGAACCAACGTCGTCTCCGGTTCCGCCACCGCTCTGGTCGTCACGACAGGGAACCGCACCTACTTCGGCACGCTGGCGGCGAAGGTCACAACGACCGACCCGGCCCCCACGGCCTTCCAGGCCGGGGTCAACAGCGTGAGCTGGCTGCTGATCCGCGTCGCGCTGGTGATGGTGCCGATCGTGCTGCTGGTCAACGGCTTCACCAAGGGCGACTGGATGGAGGCCTTCCTGTTCGCCCTGTCGGTGGCAGTGGGGCTGACGCCCGAGATGCTGCCGATGATCGTGACCTCGACGCTGGCCAGGGGTGCAGTGCGGCTGTCGCGCAGACAAGTCATCGTCAAGCGCCTGGACGCGATCCAGAACTTCGGCGCGATGGACGTGCTCTGCGCCGACAAGACCGGCACGCTGACCCAGGACAAGATCGCGCTCGCGCGCCACGCCGACATCTATGGTCAGCCGTCGGACGAGGTGCTGAACTTCGCTTTTCTGAACAGCCACTATCAGACCGGACTAAAAAACCTGCTCGACCGCGCTGTGCTCGAACGGGTGGAGCTGAAGACCGAGCTGAAGCTGGAGCAGGACTACCGCAAGATCGACGAGATCCCGTTCGACTTCGAGCGCCGACGCATGTCGGTGGTGGTGTCGGAGCGCGATGAGCACCATGAGCTGATCTGCAAGGGCGCGCTCGAGGAGATGCTGACGGTGTGCACCCGCGTGCGCATCAAGAACGGCCTTGGTCCGCAGGAGGTGCCGCTCGACGCGGCCATGCTGGCTCGCGTGCAGCAGGTCGCGCGCGAACTCAACGAGGAAGGGCTGCGCGTCGTCGCGGTGGCCATGAAGAAGCTCCCGCCCAGCCAGACCACCTACTCGGTCGCCGACGAGGCCGATCTGACGCTGATCGGCTACATTGCCTTCCTCGACCCGCCGAAGGAATCGGCCGCGCCCGCGCTGAAGGCGCTGGCCGCGCACGGCATCCAGGTCAAGGTGCTGACCGGTGACAACGGGCTCGTCACCGCCCGCGTGTGCGGCCAGGTCGGCTTGTCCGCGGACAAGGTGTTGCTCGGACCGCAGGTCGAGCGCATGACC
>NZ_JANMWL010000107.1:0-3753 GCF_031393925.1 Methylibium sp.
GTGCGTGCGGCGCAAAAGAGCGGCGACGGCGTTGGGCCGGCGAGTTTCGAGCAGCTGGTGGAGCTGGGCAAGGCCGACAAGCAGATCGACGCCAATGACCAGGGCGTGGTGCAGGTGGTCGACTGGCTGTGGCAATACGCCTTCGACCAGCGCGCGAGCGACATCCACCTCGAGCCGCGCCGCGAGATGGGCGCCATACGCTTTCGCATCGACGGCGTGTTGCACACCGTCTACCAGGTGCCGCTGTCGGTCATGAACGCGATGACCAGCCGCGTCAAGCTGCTCGGCCGCATGGACGTGGTGGAGCGCCGCCGCCCGCAGGACGGTCGCATCAAGACGCGCCGTCCCCTGCCGGGCGGCAGTTCGCGCGACGTGGAGATGCGGCTGTCGACCTTGCCCACCGCCTTCGGCGAGAAGATGGTGATGCGCATCTTCGATCCCGACAACGCGGTCAAGCAGCTCGACGCGCTCGGCTTCGGCACGCGTGATGCACAGGCCTGGGAGCGACTCGTTACGCGCTCGCACGGCATCGTGCTGGTGACCGGGCCCACCGGCTCGGGCAAGACCACCACGCTCTACTCCACGCTCAAGCGCCTGGCCACCGACGAGGTCAACGTCTGCACCATTGAAGACCCGATCGAGATGATCGAGCCGGCCTTCAACCAGACCCAGGTGCAGACGGTGCTCGACCTCGGCTTTGCCGAAGGGCTGCGCGCGCTGATGCGCCAGGACCCGGACATCATCATGGTGGGCGAGATTCGCGACCTGGCCACCGCCGAGATGGCGATCCAGGCCGCGCTCACCGGCCACCTCGTGTTCAGCACCCTGCACACCAACGACGCCGCCTCGGCGATCACGCGGCTCATCGACCTGGGCGTGCCGCCCTACCTGATCGGTGCCACCGTGATCGGCGTGTTGGCGCAGCGCCTCGTGCGCACGCTGTGCCCTGCGTGCAAGCAGCCCGACGAGCTGGGTGCCCGCGCCGTGCTCGACGAGGCCGTAAAGCCCTGGAAGCTCGCCGGCAGTTACCGGCCCTGCAAGCCGGTCGGTTGCCTCGAATGCCGCCACACCGGCTTTCGCGGACGCGGCGGGCTCTACGAGTTGCTGTTGATTGAAGACGCGCTGCAGCCCAGCATCCATCCGCACTTCGACGGCACGGCCTTGCGCAAGCTGGCGGTGCAGCAGGGCATGCAGCCGCTGCGCCTGGCCGGTGCGATGAAGGTCGCAGAGGGCATGACCACGCTCGACGAGGTGCTGCGGGCCACGCCGCGGTGGGAGTGAGGGCCAGCCGGACCGAGCCCGCCCTGGCGCTACGTGTAAACCACACACGCCCGATCGAGAGCCGCTTCCTAGAATCTCTCGCTCGACCCAGCGCCCGCCGAGGTGCAACCCCTAGGAGACAGCGTGAAGATCAAGAGTCAACGCGATTTCGCCGCCGGGCTGATGTTCCTCGTCGTCGGCATCGCCTTCGCAATCGGCGCCACCAACTACACCTTCGGCAGCTCGGCCAAGCCCGGCGCCGGCTACTTTCCGCTGCTGCTCGGTGTGATCCTCGCGGTGCTCGGCGCCTTGGTGCTGTTCAAGGCGCTGACGATCGAGAGCGAGGGCGGTGACCCGATCGGCGCCATCGCCTGGAAGCCGCTGTTGCTGATCCTGGGCGCCGTGGTCGTCTTCGGTGCGACGTTGCCGCGGCTGGGCATGGCGGTCGCGGTGCCCTTGCTGATCATCGTCTCCAGCCTCGGCGGCGACGAGGTTCACTGGAAGGCGGTGGTCATCACCTCGGTGGTGCTCACCTTGGGCAGCTGGCTCGTGTTCGTGAAGGGCCTGGGCCTCACGATTCCCGTGTGGCCGGTCTTCATCACCGGCTGAGCCGAGCGACACACCATGGAACTGCTCGACAACCTGCAGCTCGGCTTCGCCACCGCGCTGACCGTCCAGAACCTGCTGTACGCCTTTTTCGGCTGCTTGCTCGGCACCCTGATCGGCGTGCTGCCCGGCCTGGGGCCGGTGGCCACGATCGCGATGCTGCTGCCGTCGATCTACGCGCTCGACGCGACGCCCGCGCTGATCATGCTGGCCGGCATTTACTACGGCGCGCAGTACGGCGGCTCGACCACCGCGATCCTGATCAACGTGCCGGGCGAGTCCAGTTCGGTGGTGACCGCCATCGACGGCTACCAGATGGCGCGCCAGGGCCGTGCCGGTGCGGCCCTGGCGACCGCGGGGCTGGGCAGCTTCTTCGCCGGTACGGTCGGCACCTTGATCGTCGCCGCCTTCGCGCCGCCACTCACCGAGCTGGCCTTCAAGTTCGGCCCGGCCGAATACTTCTCGCTCATGGTGCTGGGCCTGATCGGTGCGGTGGTGCTGGCCTCGGGCTCACTGGTCAAGGCCATCGCGATGATCATCCTCGGCCTGCTGCTGGGCCAGATCAACACCGACGTGATCTCGGGCGCGCCACGCTACAGCTTCGACATTCCCGAACTGACCGACGGCATCGGTTTCGTCGCCATCGCGATGGGCGTGTTCGGCTTCGGCGAGATCATCGCCAACCTCGGTCAGCCGCCCGAACACCGCGAGGTGTTCACCAAGGCGGTGGGCGGCATGATGCCGACCAAGGAAGACTTCAAGCTCGCCTGGCCGGCGGTGCTGCGCGGCACGGCGCTCGGCTTGATCCTGGGCATCCTGCCGGGCGGCGGCGCGTTGCTCGCCTCGTTTGCCGCCTACACGCTGGAGAAAAAGGTCGCCAAGGACCCGAGCAAGTTCGGCAAGGGCGCGATCCAGGGCGTGGCCGGCCCCGAGAGCGCCAACAACGCCGGCGCGCAGACCAGCTTCATCCCCATGCTCACGCTGGGCATCCCGCCCAACGCGGTGATGGCGCTGATGGTGGGCGCCATGACCATCAAGGGCATCCAGCCCGGCCCGCAGGTGATGACCAGCAACCCGCAGCTGTTCTGGGGCCTGATCGCCAGCATGTGGGTCGGCAATCTCATGCTCGTGGTGCTGAACCTGCCGTTGATCGGCATCTGGATCAAGCTGCTGACGGTGCCTTATCGCTACCTGTTCCCGGCCATCCTCACCTTCTGCTGCATCGGCCTGTACACGCTCAACAACAACAACTTCGACGTCTACATGGCGGCCGGGTTCGGCATCGTCGGTTACCTGTTCTACAAGTTGAGTTGCGAGCCGGCGCCGCTGCTGCTGGGCTTCATCCTCGGTCCGATGATGGAAGAGAACCTGCGCCGCGCGCTGCTGATATCGCGTGGCGAATGGAGCACCTTCGCGACGCGTCCGCTCTCGGCCGGCCTGCTGCTCGCGGCACTCGGCCTGATCGTCATCGTCATGCTGCCGGCCATCCGCAACAAGCGCGATGTGGCGTTCCACGAGACCGGCTGATAGCGAATCGATTTCAATCGAATGGAGAGGTAGTCCGCAGCCGGCCCGTCGGGAATTTGCGGGGTGCGGCGTACGGCCACGGCCACGGCGTACGACGTGCTTGAGGGCGAGGGCAAGGGCAAGAGGTCGGGGGGGGGGCGGCAAAGGCGCGTCCGGGCAGGCGGCAGCGCTTCATCGAGGCGGTCTCCGCTGCGCTGCGACTGCCTTGCGGTGCTCGGGCTCGTGGCCCGTCGCGCAACTCACTGCGCTCACTGCGTTCGCTGCGTTCAAACAAGCGCGACGAGTCAGATGACCAAGCGCGCTGCGCGCGCGGCCACGAGCCCTGTGCTCCTCAGCGCATCGAAGGCGCGCTGCCGCCTG
>NZ_JANMWL010000196.1:0-4913 GCF_031393925.1 Methylibium sp.
TCACATCGTCTCTGCGAACAACTCCCGCCCGATCAGCATGCGCCGGATCTCGCTCGTGCCGGCGCCGATCTCGTAGAGCTTGGCGTCGCGCCACAGGCGCCCTAGCGGGTAGTCGTTGATGTAGCCGTTGCCGCCGAACACCTGGATGCCCTCGCCGGCCATCCAGGTGGCCTTTTCGGCGCACCACAGGATGACGCTGGCGCAGTCCTTGCGCACCTGGCGCACATGCTGCGGGCCGAGCGCATCGAGGTTCTTGCCCACCGTGTAGCAAAAGGCGCGCGCCGCCTGCAGCACCGTGTACATGTCGGCCACCTTGCCCTGGATGAGCTGGAACTCGCCGATGCTCTGCCCGAACTGCTTGCGGTCGTGGATGTAGGGCACGACGTTGTCCATCACCGCCTGCATGATGCCGATCGGCCCGGCCGCGAGCACCGCGCGCTCGTAGTCCAGGCCGCTCATCAGCACCTTGGCGCCGCCGCCGAGCGTGCCGAGGATGTTCTCGACCGGCACCTCGACGTTGGCGAACACCATCTCGCCGGTGTGCGAGCCGCGCATGCCGAGCTTGTTGAGCTTTTGCGCGGTCGAGAAACCCTTCATGCCCTTCTCGACGATGAAGGCGGTGATGCTGCGTGCGCCGCCGCCGGCCGCCCGGCCGCCCGAAGGCTGGCGAGCCCCCTCGGGGGGCAGCGAAGCGTGGGGGCTGTCATCTTCGGGCTCGGTCTTCGCATAGACCACCATGGTGTCGGCATCCGGGCCGTTGGTGATCCACATCTTGGTGCCACTCAGCAGGTAGAAGCCGCCCTTGTCCTCGGCCTTGAGCTTCATGCTGATGACGTCGGAGCCGGCACCCGTCTCGCTCATCGCCAGCGCGCCGACGTGCTCGCCGCTCACCAGCTTGGGCAGGTACTTCGCACGCTGCGCGTCGTTGCCGTTGCGCTTGATCTGGTTGACGCACAGGTTGGAATGCGCACCGTAGGACAGGCCCACGCTGGCCGAGGCGCGCGAGATTTCTTCCATCGCGATCATGTGCGCCAGGTAGCCCATGTCGGCGCCGCCGTAGGCCTCGGGCACGGTGATGCCGAGCACGCCCAGCTCGCCCATCCTGCGCCACAGGTCCATCGGGAACTGGTCGCTTTCGTCGATCTGGCCGGCACGCGGTGCGATCTCGGCTTGGGCAAAGGAGCGCACGGTGTCGCGCAGTGCATCGATGTCTTCACCGAGCATGAAGTCGAGGCCGGGCAGGTTGTTCATGAGCAGGTTCTTTCTCGAGGACTTCAGTGCTGGATGCCGTCGCGGCCGGTCACGGTCATCACGGTGGTGGTCATGGTGGCCACCAGCCGCTCGGCGCCCGTTGGGTCGATTTGCAGCGCGCGGCCCTCGACCACGGTGATGGTGCGCCCGAGCTTGACGACCTGGCCCTCCAGGCGAAAGCGCGGTCCCTTGGCGGGCGCGAGCAGGTTGACCTTGAACTCGATGGTGAGCGCGCCCGCGTCGGCCGGCATCAAGCTCGAAGCCGCATAGCCGCAGGCCGAGTCGAGCGCGGTGGCCAGGATGCCGGCATGCACGAAGCCGTGCTGCTGCGCCAGCTCGCTGCGGTGCGCCAGACCGATCACCACGCGGCCGGCCTCGACCGACTGGAGGCGCGCGCCGATCAGCTGCATGGCGCCCTGGCGCGCAAACGACGCGGCGACGCGTGCGGCGAAATCGGGGTCGGCGGCTTGCATGGGCTGGCTTTGCATCAACCGACTCGGGAGCGCGCGCTGCGCGCGCACGGCACGGCACGCTTCATGTCCTCAGCGGACGCGGCGAGCTTGACACTCGCGCCGGCCGCGGCGCGCGTCTCGCCTGCGACCAGCAGGCGCCGCGCCTCCTTCTCGTGCGCGCGGACCTCGTCGAGCGTGGCCTGCAGGTCGGCGAGCTGCAGCTCGATCTGCCCGCGGTGCTCGTCCAGCACGGTAAGGAGCTTGCGCAGCTGCGGCACCGAATCGCGCGGCGACTCGTACATGTCCACCAGTTCCTTGATCTCGGCCAGCGACAGCCCCAGCCGCTTGCCTCGCAGCGTGAGCTTCAGGCGCGTGCGGTCGCGCGTGGTGTAGACACGCTGGCGGCCGCCGGCGCCACCGCGCTCGGGCGTGAGCAGGCCGCAGTCTTCGTAGAAGCGGATCGCGCGCGTGGTGAGGTCGAACTCGCGCGCCAGCTCGCTGATCGTGAAGCTGGGCGTCGGCAAGACGGGGGAGACGGCAGGGGCGGCCATGGCTGCCTAGAATGAAGATGATTGACGTTTACGTTAACGTCAAGTTTAGCCGCCGCCCCGTGCCGCCTTCAAACCCACCATGAACGCACTCGAACACCAGCTCGGCTACCCGCTCGGCGACACGCTGCCGGCGCTCGGCCGCACCATTGAAGTCGCGCCGGGCGTGAAGTGGCTGCGCATGGGCCTGCCCTTCGCGCTCGACCACATCAACCTGTGGCTGCTGCGCGACCGCCACCACGGCCGCGAAGGCTGGGCCATCGTCGACTGCGGCATCACCGACGACCGCACGCGCGCCGCCTGGGAGCAAGTGTTCGCCAACGAACTCGAGGGGCTGCCGGTGCTGCGCGTGATCGTCACCCACATGCACCCCGACCACATCGGCCTGGCGCACTGGCTGACCGAGCGCTGGAGCTGCGACCTCTGGATCAGCGCCACCGACTGGCACGCGGCCACCTTGGCCTCGCGGTCGGCCGCCGGCATGGGCGGCGAGGCCGCGGCGGCGCACTTCGCGCGCCACGGCGTCACCGATGAGCAGGCGCTGAAGAAGCTGCGCCAGCGCACCAATTACTACTCCTCGATGGTGCCGGCCGTGCCCGCGCGCTACCACCGCCTGATGGACGGCCAGCGGCTGGCGATCGGCGCGCACGAGTGGGTCTGCCACGCCGGCCACGGCCATGCGCCCGAGCACATCGCGCTGCACTGCGCCGACATCGGTGGGGGCCCCGAGGCGCCTGCGGGCGTGCTCATCGCCGGCGACATGGTGCTGCCGCGCATCAGCACCAACGTGATGGTGATCGACCTGGAACCCGAGTCCGACCCGCTGGCGCTCTACCTCGCTTCCATCGAGCGCATGCGGGCCATGCCGGCGCACACGCTGGTGCTGCCTTCGCACGGTCGGCCCTTCACCGGCCTGCACACGCGCATCGACCAGCTGCAACAGCACCACGACGAGCGGCTGGCCGAGGTGATGCACGCCTGCGCCGCCGCGCCCCGGACCGCCGCCGAGCTGCTGCCGGTGCTGTTCAAGCGCGCGCTCGATTTGCACCAGACCACCTTCGCGCTGGGTGAAGCCATCGCGCACCTGCATTTGCTGTGGTTCCAGGGGCGCCTCGAGCGGCGGCGGGGGGAGGACGGGATGCTGCGCTTCGCAGCGAGCTGAGGTGACGGGCGCCTACGCCCCTGCGGGGCTGCCCCCCGTGGGGTGCTGGGCCCTCTGTTTCCCTTCACCCGGGAATCGCTGCTCGAAACCAAGCCACCGCGGTCCGTGCTCGTCGACCCGGCGCGCTCGTTCGGCAGACCCGTGCTGGCGAATGCCTATGTCCGCACGGAAGTGGTGAGGCCCGTTTCCGTGCCGGCGACGGCATTGCCGACATGGCGCGAGACTACGACGTGAGCGTGGCCGACATCGAAGAGGCTCTGCGCTTCGAGCGTCGGCGCGCCACCTGAAAACGATGCCGCTGCGGCGGGGGCAGTGTTCGCTCACGACGCCCTCGACACGCAATGGATCGCTGAAGTCGGTCGGCACGGCTGGGTCGTGGTGACCCGCGACCAGAACGAGCTGGCGGCAGTTCGCGCGGCCGGTCTTCGTTTGTTTGCGCTCGACTCGGGCAAGCTGTCGGCCGCCGAAACGGCGGCCATCATCACACGGGCTTGGCCTGCCATTCGGCGTGCGGTGATTGGCACGGACCCACCGGCGCTCTGGTCGGTGATGCGGGCCGCCGGTGTTCGGCTGATCAAGCAGTAGCCCGACCCCGAGTTTTCTTCCTGGGCTGAGCGGCCGGCAGCAGCGACGTGAGGCGCTGGTAGAGCTCGAACAGGTACGCGACGCGCTCGGCATCGGTCTTGAACGCGCCCTTCTTGCCGTAGGCGGCGTCGATGGCGTTATCGAGCTTCTGATGCGCCTTGAGCAGCGCCGGCGGCATGGTCAGCGGGTCGTAGAGATCGGCGAGTGTTGCGCCGGGGAAGGCGGCGCGGGCGTCCAGGACGCACTGCGCGGCGGACTCGATGGCGTCAGCATGTTTGCTGGTGGGCACCTCAGGCCAGGGGAAGTTGTTGTAGACGATCTGGTTGGTGTAACGGTAGCGACTTTCGAGGCGCCCGCAGACGTACTTGACCCAGGCCATGTGCATGCGCGAGGTCAGCACGCCAAAATGGAACACGGTCGCGTCGGGCACGCAAAGGTTCGCGTCGCCGACGATGACGGCAGGTTCAAGAAATCCGATCGGGATGATTTCGCGACGCTCGGACGAGTGGCGCGGCACCAGCAGGTAGCGCCCGGCGGGCTGGCGAATCTCGCCAAACAGCGACGGCGTGGCGGCGAGCGACCGTGTCGCTGCCCGGCTGCTGGCGTCGCGATGCCGCTTGACCCCCTGAACCCGCGCCCGCACGTTCGGCATCGCGCGCAAAACCTCGGGAGGGCAGTCCACGAGCCACAGGCACCAACGGGTCCGGCCGTTGATGAACTCATCCGCTCCGAGGAACGGACGAAGCCAGTGCTCGGCCTGCGGCTCCGAGGCAAGGAGGGCTGTTCGCTCGGCGTCGTCGAGCAAGAGGTGACCGCCGTCGTTGGCCATCGAGCCGAAAACGATCGACGGCACGGCGCAGATCGGCCCGCGTCTCGATGGGAGCAACACGTCGGGCGCGTCGACCAGGTACGGGT
>NZ_JANMWL010000130.1:0-19116 GCF_031393925.1 Methylibium sp.
AGGCCGAGCGGGCCGGCGCGGCTGCGCAGCGGCAGGCCCGACAGCCACGCGAACACCTGGTTCACGCTGGCTGCGCCGTCGGCGCCGGCGAGCGGCAAGGTGGCGGCGCGCGTGTGGCGGTTGAGCTGCGCGACGATGCGATCGAGCGCCTCGACGATCAGCGCGCCGTGTGCGGGCAGACGCGGCGCTTCCCACACGATCACCGCGTAGCGGGCCTGGCGCAGTTGCCCGGCCAGCGCCACCAGGTCGGCCGGCGCAGCGACGCGCCGCCCGGCCACCAGCGCGGCGAGTAGCGACGTGGTGTCGAACAGATCGCCGGCCAGCGCCACGCTGGCCTGGGTGACGCCGGGCAGGGCAGCCAGCGCCGCATCGAGCGGCGCGCCGACGAAGGCAACGTGGCGCGCCGCCACCAGCGGCTCGCCCAGCCCCAGGCGCCGCCAGATTTCAGGTTGCGCCTCGCGCGGCGAGCCGCCGATGCAGACGATGAGATCGGCGCGGTTGCGCACCTCCGCCAAGGTGGTGGTGAAGGCGCCGCGGTCTTGCAGCGCGCGCAGGCCGTGAAACAGCGCGTCGCCCGCCGCCACGTCGCTGATCGCGCCGGTGGCGCAGGCCAGGGGGTAGAGCGCGCGCGCGCCGCTGATGTCGGTGCCCAGGCCACCGAACAGCGGCTGGCGGCTCGCGGCGAGCACGCGGGCGGCGGCGTCCAGCGCGGCATCGAGCGTGGCCGGCTGGCCGTCGATCAGGCATGAAGTCGGCGCTGGCGCGCTGGTGAAGCGCGCCAAGGCGGTGGCGGCACGCGGACAGTCGCTGCCGCTCAGTGCGTAGCCGGCGTCGCGGCGCTCGAGTGCGAAGCCGTCGCACAAGAGCGGGCAGAAGGGGCAGGTCCAGGGCACTGCGTTGACGGCTTGTGTCGAAGTCATCGCGGCAGTGTCGCGCAAAGCGGCTGCCCTATTCGGCACGTCTATGCCGTGACCCTGCGCGACCGCGGGCGCCGCGGCGCTGCGCGTCGGCGCTGCCGGCCCCTGGGCGAGGCCCGGCGTGGCAGCGGGTGCTGCATCAAGCCTGCGAAGAAGTGCGGCCGGGGCTGTGGCAATCGACGCGGCGCCGGGCACGCCTGCGACGGTGGCGAGGCTGCGCAGCGCTGCACCGTCGAGACGTCCGTCGTGCAGCGCCGAGGCGACCAGCCAGGCGCTCGCGCCGGCCTCGGCGGCTGCCCGCAGGTCGCCTGCGTGGCGCACGCCACCGGCTCCGATGAGCGTGGCCCGTGGCGCGGTGGCGCGCACCGCGGCCAGCGTTTCGAGATCGGGCCCGCCGTCGCTGCCGACGCGCTCCAGGCTCATCACGATGACGCGCTCGGGCCAGTGCTGCGGCGCGCGCCACAGGCCCGCAAGGTCGAGCGGCACGCCGTTGCGGCGGTCGAGCGAGAGCAGCGGCTGAGCGCTGCTTGCGTCGGGCTGCGCCGGGTTGGATGGCCGCGCGTCGAGCCGCACTCTGCACGCCGCTCGCAACTCGTCGAGCGAGCACCAGCTCTCGCTGGCCAGCACCGGCGTCACGCGCGCCGCGAGCCGGCCGAGCGCGGCCAGGGTCGAATGCAGCCCGGCAAGGTCGACGAAGCCGGCGTCCAGCCACAGTTGCAGCGCCGGCCGGTCTTGCAGCAGCGCCGCGATCACGCCGAGCTGCACCGCGCCGCCCTGCAGCGCGTCGAGGTCGGCGAGGTAGAGCGTGTCGGTGGCACAGTGTCCGCACAGCGAGCGCGCCACGACCCGCGGATCGGCACTGCCGGCCAGTGCCGACTCGATGGGCCGGTAGGTGGCGCGTTCGCCGCGCACGGCGCGCACCACCAGGCCGTGCCGCAGGTCGATGACGGGAATGACGTGCATGCAATGACGTTGAAGCAATGACGATGAACAGCAGCGGCGTTTGGGTTTTCGAGTATGTCAGCGGCGGTGGCCTCGGCCGGGTGCTGGCGGGCGCCAACGGGGCGGCGTTGCTCGCGGCCGGCCGAGCGATGCGCGATGCGCTGGTGCAGGACCTGTCGAGCCTGCCCGACGTGGCCCTGCGCTGGGCCGGCGGCGCGGGCGATGGCGCGCCGCGCGACGATGAATCGATCGCCGACTTCGTGCGGCGCGAGGCCGCGCGGCAGCGCTGGTGTTGGGTGGTCGCGCCCGAGAGCGAGGGCGTGCTGGCGGCGCTGGCCAGCGCGGTGGCGCCGCGCGCCTGGATCGGCTGCACGCAGGCGGCAATCGTGCTGTGCGCCAGCAAGCGCGCCACGCTCGCGCGGCTGGCAGCGTGCGGGCTGGCCACGCCGCTGGCCTTTGAGCGCCCCCCTGCCTGCGGCGACGCGTCAGGCCCCCCAAGGGGGACAAGGAAATCCGCGAGCGGCCTGGCGTTTCCCTGTGAGCCCGAGGCCACGCGATGGATCGTCAAGCCGGATGACGGCGCCGGCACCGTCGACACCCGACGCCACGACACGCGCGACCGCGCCGACGCCGACCTCGCCGCACGTCGCGCGCGCGGCGCCTCGGCCACGCTCGAGCCCTGGGTCGACGGCGAGGCGCTGAGCCTCGCGCTGCTGTGCGGGCCGCACGGCGCGGAGCTGCTCGCCATCAACCGCCAGCGCATCGCGATCGACGCTGAAGGCCGGCTGCACGACGAGGGCGTGGCGATCCGGCAGATGGCGCTGGACGACCCGCGCGCCGCGCCGCTGGCCGAGCTGGCGCGCGCCGTCCACGGCGCGATCGACGGCCTGCGCGGCTTCGTCGGCATCGACGTGGTGTGGCACGCCACGCACGGCCCGGTCGCCATTGAAGTCAACCCGCGCCTGACCTCGGCCTACGTGGGTTTGTCGGCTGCGCTCGGGCGCAATCTGGCCGCAGAAATCCTGGCGCTGCATGAGGAGGTGAATGATGTCGCAGCCTGATCGGGCCCCGGTGCTCCCGCCTTTGCCCTTGCACCAAGCGAGCGCTCAGTGCGGCCCGGCGGGCTCCGAGTGGATCGTCGGCTGGGATATCGGCGGCGCGCACGTCAAGGCCTGCCTGGTGGAGCGCAGCAGAGCGCCGGCGGTGGTGCGCGACGCCTGCGAATGGGCCTGTCCGCTGTGGCTGGGGCTCGACCACCTTCAGCGCTCGCTCGCTCTGGCGCGCAAGCGCTGGCCGCAGGCCGACGGTGCGGCGCATGCCCTCACCATGACCGGCGAGATGGTCGACTTGTTCGAGCACCGCGAGGACGGTGTGCTGCGGCTTGGCGCGGCGCTGGCCGCGGGCTTGGAGGGCCGCTTGCGCTTCTACGCGGGCGCCGAAGGCTGGTGCGACCTGGCCGAGTTGCCGCTGCACTGGGCGTCGGTCGCCTCGGCCAACTGGCATGCGAGCGCCGACCTGGTGGCGCGTTCGATCGATGCCGGCGTGCTGGTCGACATCGGCAGCACCACCACCGATCTCATCGCCGTGCGCGGCGCTCGCGTGCGCATGCAGGGCCAAAGCGACGCGGTGCGCCTGGCCAGCGGCGAGCTGGTCTACCACGGTGTGGTGCGCACGCCGCTGTGCGCGCTGGCGCCACGCATTGCACACGGCGGCCGCGTGTTCAACGTGATGAACGAGTTTTTCGCCACCACCGCCGACGTCTACCGCCTCACCGCCGAGCTCGACCCGGCGCACGACCTGCAGCCCAGCGCCGACGGTGCGGCCAAGGACGCGCTCGCCACGCGGCGCCGCCTGGCCCGCATGATCGGCCTGGACGCGCGCGACGCCAGCGACGCCGACTGGCTCGCCTTCGCGCACGCCTGGCGCGCGCTGCAGCTCGCCGAGATCGGCGGTCAGTTGCAGCGTGTTATCGCGGCGGCCGGGCTGCCGGCCGATGCGCCCATCGTCGGCGCCGGCTGCGGCGACTTCCTGGCCGCAGCGCTCGCTGCGCAGCTCGGCCGGCCGCACCGGCGCTTCGCTGCGCTGGTGCAGGGCCGCGACGTGAGCACGGGCGAGGGTGCGGGTGACACGCTCGAGCGCTGGATGCAGGTGGCCGCACCGAGCGTGGCCGTCGCGCTGCTGCTCGCGCGGGGGATGCGCAGTGCCTGATCGCGCGCGAGATCGCCAGCCACCGGCGCTGCTCGAGCGAGGGGCGCGCTGATGTGGGTCGTCAAGCTCGGCGGCAGCCTGCAGCGCGACGCGCTGCTGCCGCGCTGGCTGGCGCTGCTGGCCGAGCTGGGCGGCGGGCGCGTCATCGTCGTGCCGGGCGGCGGTGGCTTTGCCGACCAGGCGCGCAAGGCGCAGGCGCGCTGGCAGCTCGGTGACCTGGCCGCGCACAACATGGCGGTGCTCGGCATGGCGCAATCGGCGGCCTTGCTGCACGGCCTGTGCCCCGCCTTGCCGCTGGCCGACAACGAGGCGCGGATGCGCGAGCTGCTGCAAAGTGGCCAGCCGGCGCTGTGGCAGCCGCTGGATTTGTTGCGCAGCGCGCCCGATGACATCACGCACTGGGGCGTCACGTCCGACAGCCTGGCGCTGTGGCTGGCCGAGCGGCTGGGCGCCGATCGACTCGTCGTGGTGAAGTCCTGCGCCATCGAGCCCGGCCAGTCGTTCGCGCAGCTCGGCGAGGCCGGCGTGCTCGACGGCGAATTTGCCGCTCGTGCGCGCGCTGCGGCGTGTGCCATCGAGCTGATGCACAAGAGCGAGCTCGGCCGGGCGCGCGCGCTGCTGCAGGACGCTAGCCTGGCTTGTCGCCCCTAGCCCCTACAGTGCCCGAGCCAGCGGCGGCGTGGTCGCCGCGCGCAGGTCGTCGCGCAGACGGCGCACCCGCTCGGCGTCGAGGGCGCCGGTGCGACTGCCCTCGCACACCGCGCTGCGAAAGCCGGCGAAGTCGCTCCCCAGGCGCGCGAGCTGCGGCAGGTGCCGGGTGCCGAGCGCACCCGAGAGACCGCACAGCTTGCCGGCGCTCTGCACACGCTCGACGAAGCCGCGCAAGCTCGCCTCGCTCAGCACGTCGAACAGACTGCCGCGCGCCTTGTCGGCGGTGTCGAGCATGAGCGCGGCAAAGGGCAGCGCGAGCGCGCGCTCCAGCAGGGCGCCGTCCAGGCCGTCGTCGGCGATGAACACCGGCACGACCGCAAAGCGGCACTGCGCCAGCGCGTCGAGCAGCGCGGCGTCGCCCGGCGCGATGCCGACCTTGACGTAGTCGACACCGCAGGCGGCCGTCGCAGCGGCGCGCTCCAGCACCGCCTGCAGCGCCCCGGGTGCGAAATCGCCCACCGTGGCGCTGATCGGCCGCCCGGTGCGCGCCGCACGCAGCGCCTCCACCACGGCCTGCACCGTGACCAGCGGCAGCGCGCCGAGCGCACCGGCGCTCGGCTCCTTGCAATCGATGAAGTCGGCGCCCGCGCCGGCCGCGGCGAGTGCTTCGCCCGCACTGCGCACGCTCACCAACAGCTTCATGCCGAGGCGTCCTTGCTGCTGGCTGCGCTGGCGGCGTCGCCCGCGCGGTGCCGTGCCACCGCCTCGAGCAACCAGTCCCAGGCCTCGCGCTCCTCGGCCCCGGCGGTCTTGTCGATGGCGATTTGCAGGTAGGCCAGTTCCGCATCGACCTTGGCCGGCGCCAGCATGCCCAGCCGGCTCACCAGCACCGCGCCCTCGATCACCGCCGACTGGGCGCGGTTGAAGCCGATGAAGGGCGCGTGCTGCACCGCGTGCAGGCGCGCCAGCGTGAGCACCGGCCGCTCGGGGTCGTCGCTCTGGTGCGCGAGGGTCAGCTCCACATGCCCGAGCGCCATGGCGAGCCGCACGCCGTGGATGCGCTCGGCGGGCAGCAGCGGCCAGTCGCGCCGCCCCAGCAGCCTGGCCGTCACGCTGCCGGCGAACACGCGCGTGTCGGTCACGAGGTTGAGCACCGCATGGCCGGTGGTTGCGATGTTGTCGAGCGTGGTCGAGGGGCGAAACGGCATCAGGATCACCTGCTCGCCGCGGTAGCGCACGCCCATCGGCGCGACATGCGGCTGGCCGCCTGCGTCGACGGTGGTGACGACGGTCTCAAAAATCTGGTCGTTCATTGGGCGATTTCGTTGCTGGGCGCTGACCCTCACCCCCGCCCTCGCCCGCCGGGGCGGTAGAGGGAGCCACGGGCGCGGCGGCGCTGGCCGGGGAGGGTGCGGCCGTTGCCCCTTGCGCTTGGGCGGGAGACGGAGCCACGAGCGCGGCTGACGTGGTCGGGGGGAGAGGAACTGCTCCCTCGCCCGCTTCGGCGGGAGAGGGCTGGGGTAGGGAGCCCGCCGCGCGCGCATCGGCGCTTCGATGCGTCAAGGTCGTCCCCGGCGCGCACTGCGCCGTCGCATCGTCGGGCGCGCGCGCCACCGCCACGCCCCAGTCCAGCGGCTGGTCCTGCACATAGCGCTTGCCGAGCTGAAAGGCGATCTCCGCGCGCGCCAGTTCGACGCCCATGTAGAAGGCGTGCGCGGCATCGGTCTCGAGCTTCAAGTGCGGCCACAACGCGAACGCGTCCTGCGCCAGGCGCAGGCCGTCGCGGTTGTAGACGTGAATGCCGTCGACCGAAATTTGCACGCGAAAGTTCGGGTCGCGCACCGCGCTGGCCGTGGCCGCGATCTCGGCCGGCGTGTCCGGGAAGGGGTAGCGCGCATGCACCGTCATCAGCGCGTCCGACAGGCCCTTGGGCAGCATGCGGTGCGTGCGCGCCGCGTGCATGACGCGTCGCGCCAGGTCGGCCTCGGCGACCGCGCGGCGCGCATGCGCGCTCACCTCGGTGGTCAGCACGGCGGCCACGTCCAGCTCGGCGCAGATGCCGAACAGAAGAGCGTTGATGCCGCTGGTGTCGGCCTCGGTCAGCTCGGTGAGGTTGCCCACGCCCATCATGATCGGTGCGTCGGGGAAGCGCTCGCGCAGCCGTTGATAGCGCGCCACCGAGGCGGTAAAGCCGAACGGAATCGGGTCGAGGATCGGGTCGGCCAGAAACGCCTTGCCCTTCGCCTGCATGGTCTCGATGGCCTGGAACAAAGAGGCCTCGTCGGCCGGCTCGCGGCCGATCAGCACCGGCACCGAGGCCACCTCGTCGGCAACCCACAAGGTGTCGAGCGCGAGGCTGAGCAGGTAGTCGGCGCCGGCACGGCCGCCGCGCAGCAGCTCGCCCGGCTCCATCGAGTCGACGCTCACCGCGAAGCCTTCGCCCTTGAGCGCACGCACGCTGTCTTCGAGGTGGGCAAAGGGCGTGGCGGGCAGGCAGCCGAGATCGATCACGTCGGCGCCGTCGCGCACGAGCTCATGCGCCCGCGCGACGATGGCCGCGACCGTGAGACGCGGTGCGTCGACGATCTCGGCAAAGATCGCAACCGCGTATTCGTCCAGATCGATCGCCTTGCCGGCGCGGTTGAAGTGGCGCGGAATGTCCTTCATTTCCTCGGGCCCGCGCTCCACCGGGATGCCGAAGTGCACGGCGAGCGCGGTCACGTCGCCGCGGCAGCGCCCGGGCAGCATCAAGCGGTCGGCCGGGCGCGGCGCGCTGGCCTGGCTGCCGGCCGTGACCACGGGTGCCGTGACGCGGCGCTTGACCATGTCGGTGGTCATCAGCCCGGCCACCTGCAGGCCGATCTCGCGCACTTCGTAGCTGAAGGCCGGCGGCTCGATGCCGGCCAGCACGCGCCCGAGCCCCGGCTCGGCCAGCCGGCCGGTGAGAAAGACGATGTGTTCCATGGAAAAGCGGGCAGGGAGAACGAGTGCTGACGAGCGCGAGCGGTCGCGCCGGCGGGGCCGGGCAAGGGGGCGAGCGGGCGAGTGCGCGAGCATATCGGCAGTGCCGACCCGCATGCGGGAGCGACCCTTGCTTCAGAATCGCCTCGGTGGCGGCGCGACTGCCGGCTGCTCTAGAGCTGCCGCTCCGAGAATGCGACCCCAGAGCGTCACGCGAGAGCGCCGCGCCCCTTCTTCCGCAGGAGAACGCCTTGATCGCCGACCGCCCGCATCTCGCTCCGCCCGGCCCCGACGCCGACGCCCAGCCGATGGACCTGATCTTCATCGAGGGCTTCACCGGCCAGACCGTGATCGGCATCCACGACAGTGAGTTGCACCGCCCGCAGACCCTGCGCATCGACCTCACCGCCGGGCTGCCACGCAGCCGCGCCTGCGACACCGACCGCATCGCCGACACCATCGACTACGGCCAGGTGCGCGAGCGCCTGCAACGCCTGCTGCGCGAACACCGGCTGCAGTTGCTCGAGGCCTTTGCCGAGACGGTGGCCGACATCCTGGTCGGCGAGTTCGGCGCGCACTGGGTGCGGGTGGTGGTCACCAAGCCGAGGAAGTTCGACGACGTCGAAGCGGTGGGCGTGGCCATCGAGCGCCGCCGCGACACGCAGGCCGACGCCCGCAATGACACGCCGCTGCCGAGCCTTACGGGCGCGGGCACGGCGCCCGGCCTGCGTTGAGGAGCCCCCAGGCTCGCTTCGTTCATTGCCCCGAGGCGATCGGGCTCAGTGCCCCTGGGGTGGCCCTGCAGGCACTGCGGGAACAACAAAAAAGCCGACCGGTCGCCCGGTCGGCTTTTTGTTGTTCGCGACCTTTGCCCGCAGGTGCGGGCAAAGGCTTACTTGGCGGCGAACGGGTGGGGCGTGCTGCCCTTCTTGGCCACCACTTCGCGGGCGGTCGGCGAGCCGGAAATGGCGCGCTTGATCGACTCCTTGACGGCCTGGTAGTTGTAGTCCTGGATCTTCTTGTCGTCTTCGGCCATCCAGTGGATGAACACGCCGACGCAGAGGAACAGGTTGTCGGCTTCGTCGGCCGGGATCGTGCCGTCTTCGACGCAATCGGCCACTGCCATGGCCACGCCGCGCTGGGCCGGGCCAAACATCTGGACGGCCTGCTTGGCGCCCTTGATCGTGACCTTGTTGAACATCACGGTCGCAGGCTTCGTCAGCAGGTTGGGGGCCACCACTGCGAGCAGTGAGGTGAAGCCATCCTTGTTGTTGACGAGCGCGTGAGCAAACGCGCTTTCGACGGCGCTTCCGCGCGGCCCGATGAGCAAGTCGATGTGAGCCACTTCGTTGCCGTCGCCGACGAGCGATTCGCCGACCATCATCCGGTCAATCTTTGCCATGTTGAGTCTCCGTTGCGTTCTGCAAAAAAAATAGCACTGGGCGTCGTGCCAGTACCGCCGATAACTTACACGTTCCGCGCCGCCGCTGCAATCAAGGGGAAGCAGGGTCGGGGCCGGATTTGACCACACTGGATGCGCCAGCGAGGAACAGTGTTGCTACGACCAGGTCGGCGCTGGTACCGGGATTGAGGCCGCGGGCTTTGAGGCTCGTGTCCCAGGCGGCGAAAGCAGGGTCGCGCTCCAGGTCTTCGCCTTGCTCCGCGCGTGCGAGCCACGGGCCCGCTTCATCGGTGACACGCTGTGCCGCCGCCGTGCCGAACTTGCGAACAAGGTGTGAATCGGGCCAGCGGCCGAGGAAGGCGAGGTAGAGCGCCTGCACCGCGCGCGCGCTCGGCGCTCGGCCGGGTGCGGTGGGCGTGGCGTGGGCGGCCAGGGCCGGCAGGCCGATCTCCCACAGGTCGGCGTAGCCGCTGGCGTACTGGCGGGCGATGCGGTCGCGCCCGGCGGCGAGTGTCATCGCCTCGAGCAGGCTGACGGTGGGCGGTGCGGACACGTCCTCGATGTCGGTGCGGCCCAGCCCGCCCGGGCGGGCGGCGGCAATGGCGCGAAAGGCCGCGGTCGCGTCGCTCAGGGCGAGCTCGCCAAGCACGGCTTGCAGCACCCGGCGCGCCGGCCCGCCGCGCTCGAACGCCAGGGCCAGTGGCGCACATAGCAGCACGATCCCGAGGTTGGTGTTGCAGCCGGCGACCGCCAAGCTGGCGGCGACGGCCGCTTCGATGCGTTCGCCCACGCTTGCACCGGCTACGAACAGCCCCGCCTCGGCGGCTCGGGCGCTGGCGAGGAACAACCCCGCGTCCATGCCGTGGCCGGGCGAGACGGCGCTCACGTTGCCGGGTTTGCGCACCGCCACGTCGAGCGCGCAGGCGCCAAGAAAGGCGGCGCGGGCGCTTGGGGTCGGCACGACGCTCACGCTGGTCTCGCCGGGTGTCGGGTGCCGGGCGTCGCGAGCGACGCCCTGCTGCCGTGTCGCGACCCGGCGGTTCACGCGCGCCTGACCGCGCCGCTTTGCGGCAGCCGGCGTTCGAGCAGATCGGCCACCAGAAGCGCGGCGATGTTGAAGCGCGTGACGCGCTGCAGGCCTTGCCAGGCCGCGACACCGTTCACCTCGAGCACCTGCGGGCCGTCGGGCGTGGGAATGAGGTCGATGCCGGCGTAGTCCATGGCCAGCGCGGCGGCGGCGCGCTCGGCCAGCGTGGCGAGCTCGTCGCTCAACACCGCAGGCTCGCAGCGTGCGCCCTGCGCCACGTTGTGAACCCAATGGTCGCTGATGCGCCGCATGGCGGTGACGGCGCGGCCACCGACCACCAACACGCGCCAGTCGAAGCCGGGCTGCTGCTGCGCCGGCACATAACGCTGCAGGTAGGCGAGCTGCCCGTAGGCCTTCAGGGCGGGCAGGGCGCGGTGCATGCCGTCCACCCGGCCGACGCGTTGCAGCCCCTTGCCCTGCGAGCCGAACAGCGGCTTCAAGACCAGCGCATGGCCGGCCGCGCTTTCGCGCGTGACGAGGCGCTGCGCCAGCGCAGCCGATTCGAGCGCCCAGGTCGGCGGCGTGGCCACGCCCGCGGCGTGCAGCAGCAGGCTGGTCATGGACTTGTCGACGCTGCGCTCGATGGCGCGCGCGTCGTTGTAAATCGCCACGCCCAGTTCGCGCAGCGCATGCAGCACGCCCAGGCGCTTGGTCACCTGCTCGAAGCTGCCGCCGGCAATGCCGCGCACCAGCGCCGCGTCGGGCAGCTCGCGGCCGAAGCCGGGGATCACCAGGCCGTGCCACGCCGCGGTGGTGTCGATGCGGCAATCGGCCAGGTCGATGCACCGCCCCTCCGCGCCACGCGCGCGCAAGGCGGCCTGCAACTGGCGGGTGTGCCAGCCGGTTTCGTCGGTGAAGAGGGCGACTTTCAAGCCTCGTCCAGCCACTGCCCCCGCAGCAATTCCAGGTTCATCTTTCCCGCATGCCATGTCTTGCCCGAGCTCAGGCTCGACACCCACACCTCGGCCGGCGCGAACAGGGCGCCGTCGATCTTGTAGAAGTCGTATTCGGCGGCCTTGAAGATGTCGGCGAAGCCGCGGCCGTAGTCGCGTGAATTGAGCGAGGGCAACGCCTTGGCCAAGCCACGCGCCGCTTCGTCGTCGGCGTCGACGGTGAGGTGGACGCGCCCGCCGTAGAGGATGGCGTCGTTGGTGCGGCCCATCGCGTCCAGGCCGTCTGCGCCGGGCGAGGGCAGCGGGGCGCTGGCCACGCCGTCGACGATTTGCTCCAGCGCAAAGTGCAGCTCGTGCGCCTTGTGCAGCGCCACTTCGAGCACCCGCGCCACCACCTGCGTGGTGCCGGCCAGGCTCTTGGTGGGCGTCATGATCAAGGTGAGCTGCGTGGGCTGCAGGCCGCAGTCGCGCAGGATCTTCTCGACCACCACCGGCGGCGGCACGCGGTCGACTTCGAGCACCAGCACGCCGCTGCGTGCGTCGGCCGTGATCGGGTCGCGGTAGCCGAGTTCGGCGAACAAGGCTTCCTTGGCCGCCAGCGCGCGCGCCGGGCCGGAGCCGAGCGAGAAGAACTTCTTGCCGCCGGCTTCTTCCTTGCTCGCGGCAAGGCTCCAACCAGCGTACTGGCTGGCCAGGCAGGCGAGCACCGGCTGGCTGCTGCTCACCTCGAGCCAGGTCGGCCAGCCTTGATCGAAAGGCCCGCCCTGCGCGGCGAGCTTGACCTTGCCCAGGCCGCCCATGCAGATCTCGCCGATCAGCACGCCGGCCTCGATGCTGCCGGGCACGGAGATGCCGGCATCGACGAAGGTCACGCCGCTGGTGTCGCGGGTGACCGCCACGCGCAGGCGGTCGGCTTCGGCGACGAGTCGGCGCAGCAGCGGCAGCACGCCGGCATTGACGCTGATGGGGCTGGCAGAGAAGGCTGGAGTGGGGGCGGTGGATTCGCTCATCGTCGTCTTTCGGAGGTCATTGATTTCTGTTCAGGCTTCAAGTGCCCAGCGCGCGCGCAAGGCCTGCCGCTTCTCGGCCAGGCGCTCGCGCACGGCTTGCGCAGCGGGGCCGTCGGCCTGCACGCTGCACACCGGATCGCCCGCAGCGAAGCGGCTGCCGGCGGCGGGCAGGTCGTGGCAATCGTCGCGTTGCGCCAGCGCCTGGGCCTGCGCGGCGCTGAGTTCGAAGGCCTGGCGCGCGAACACGATTTCGCTGCCGCGCACGGTGCCCGCCGGCATTGGCGCCAGGTCCGCCAGCGTGTGCTCGCGGCAGGACTCGACATGGGCGCGCAGCAAAGGCAGATCGGCATACAGCGCCATGCTCGCCGAAGGCCGCGGGTTTATTTCGAGCAGGCAGAGCCGCCCGTCCTCGGTGCGGATGAAGTCGAGGCTGCAAAGGCCACGCAGCTCGAACTCACCCGCCAGTGCGTCGAGCATGCCGAGCAGCGCCGCGTGCTGCGCAGCCGGCAGCTCGCCCGCTGAGATCGCACCGCGAAAGACATGCGGATGTGCGCCGAGCGGCCGCACGATCAGCTCGTTGCAGCCGACCAGGCGCGCGTGCCTGCCATTGCCGATGAACAGCGCCGACATCGGCGTGCCCGCCACTTCGCGCTGGTAATACATGCCGCGCGACGCGTCCGCCGCGGGCGCATCGTTCGCGCAGCGGATGTGCCAGCCGCCGCTGCCGCGGGCGTGCTTGCGCAGCCAGCCTTGCGGCGCGGGCGGCGCGTCGAAGCGGGTTTCTGGGTGGGCGAAGCCGCGCGTTGCAAGCAATGCGAAGAAGCGCCGCGCATCGCGCACGCGCCGCACCGCCGCGGGCGCCGTGCCGATCAAGGCCAGCCGCGCGGCGCCTTGCTCGAGCAGGTCGGGCTCGCACTCGAAGTCGCTGCCCGCCACCCAGCCGATCACGCCCGGCTCGCGCGCGGCGCGCTCCAGTGCGGCCAAGGTGCGCGGCGCATCCAGCGGCGCGCCACCGCCCGCGTCGCCGATCGGCCACCACTGGCGCGCGACACGCCGCGTGTCGCGGTCGCCGAAGCAGTCGAGTGCGATCACCGCATAGCCGTCGCGCACGGCGGCCTCGGCCAGCAGCCGCGCCGAGCGGCCCGCCACCACCAGTGTTGGGCGGCTGGCGTCGGTGGCCGGCTCGGGCGCGGCCCGCTTGGCCGGCGTCGGGCGCATCGCTCAGACCGGCTTGGCCGCCAGCACCTCGCGCGCCACCGCCAGCGCCTCGGGGAAGCTCAGGTAGAGCGGCGTGTCGGACTTGTGCATGCGCACGAGCAGGCGGTGCTGGGTTTGGTACTTCACGTCGCCGATGGCCAGCGCGCCGATGCCGACGGCCTTGCAGGTACCCGACGGGTGGGTGAGCAGCTTGCCGCTGTCCATCACGTCCACGCCGGCAATGCCTTCGGGCGGCACGGCGTTCACGTCGGCGGCCACCAGCAGCCGGGTTGCCACATGGCGGTCGGCCTCGCTGAGCACCTGCACGCCGGCGGCGGCGGTGCCCAGTACCACGTCGGCCTCGGCGATCGAGGCGCGGATGGTCTCCACGCTGTCGCCCGAGACGCCGCTCATGGGGCTGCCGAAACGCGCATGGGTCTCGTCGGCGCAGTGTTGTGCCGCCGCGGCACCCTTGCGGCTGGACAGCCTCACCTCGGCGCCGAGCTGCTGCGCCAGCACGCCGGCAATGCGGCCGACCGTACCGGTGCCGCCGAGGATGACCACGCGCTTGCCGACCAGGTCGGTGCCGTGCACCTTGCGCAGTTGCGCCTCCACGCACGCGACCATCGCCGCGGCGGTGGTGTAGGAGCCGCTCGGGTCGGCCATGACCGAGACCACGAAGGGTTTCTGCATCGCCTTCTTGGCCGCGTCCAGCATGTCGGCGGCCAGCAGCACGTCGCGCCCGCCGATGAAGATGCCGGTGCGCAGCACGCCCTTGGGGCCGCGCGAAAAGATCGCGTCCTGCGTCAGGCCGGTCACGTTGTCGAGCGTGACTTCGCTGTAGGTGGGCAGCAGGTTGTAGCCGGCGTCGGCGGCCATGTTGATGTCGAACGGGCTCATCTGCTTGCCCGGGGTGAACATGTGGAGGATGTAGGGGCGTTCCATCGTGGGATCTCTCGGTGAGGTGAGGTGGGGTCGGATCAGCAAGTGAAGGACGAATCGAGCGGCTGCACGCTCGCGCCGATGTTGCGCGCGGCGACGATGGTGGTGAGCAGCGCGGCATCGACCGCGCCGCTCGCGTGGGCCTGCGCCAGCAGCCGCTCGGCCTCGGCCTGTGAGGGCAGGATGGCAAAGCCGGTCGGGCCCCAGGAGCTTTGGCCGGTGGCGGCCACGCCATGCTGCGCGATCCAGTGGCACAAACGCTCGACGCGCGCGCTGATGTAGAGCCGCCCGCCCTGGGCCGGCGCGAAGTGCCCGCCGACGCGGCGCTGCACTTCATTCAAGCCGGCCGCGAACGCCGCGAAGTCGCCGCTCGCAGCGCCTGGCAACACGCGCATCAACACCTCGTGGCACACGGCCGCGGCGTCGCCGCGCGCAAACGCCGGCAAGCTCGCGATGGCGTTTTTTTCGCCCGCACCGCTCAGGCCGCGCAGGCTCGGGTCGAGCACCAGCAGCACGCGCCAGTCGCCGGGCAGTT
Organism: Methylibium sp.; assembly: GCF_031393925.1. Taxonomy (GTDB): domain Bacteria; phylum Pseudomonadota; class Gammaproteobacteria; order Burkholderiales; family Burkholderiaceae_C; genus Methylibium. Next base: position 14,746 of record NZ_JANMWL010000130.1, read on the forward strand.
CGAGCCGTGCGAGCAGCGGCGCTGTGCGGCCGTCTTCACCCGGCCCGCCGTCGAGCAACAGGCCACCGCGGTCGAAGCCGGCGATGCCCACGCCCGAACGCACACCGCGCCCGAGCAGGCGCGCCAATGCCGAGGTGCAAAGGTCCAGGCCGTGCAAGGCAGCGAAGGCGCGCCCGACCGCCAGCGCCAGCTGCGTGCCCGAGCCGAAACCGGCATGCGCCGGCAGCACGCGCGCCAGGTGCAGGTGCAGCGGCGTGCTGCGCTGCGTGGCGCGCTGCAAGGCCGCGATGTGGGCCAGGGCGCGTTCGCCTTCGGCCTGCGCCGGGGCATCGGCCGCACTGAAGCCCGTCGTCTCGGCGCGCCGCAACTCGACGACGGTCTCGAAGCCGTCGACCACCAGACCCAGGCTGCCGTAACGCCGCCCGAGCGACGCCGACGGGTCGAGAAAGCCCAGGTGCAGCCGCCCCGGCGCGCGCACGGCGACGCCGCATTCGAGCAGTGGATGAGGGGCGGGAGGCGTCATCAGCATGAAGGTCGGGCCTGGCAGGACGTTGAACAGCCCGGTTGCGGGCAAGCGTTGTTCCGGTTCGCAGCCACGGGCCTGGGCGGGGCGCGGTGGCCTTGCTCCGCAACGGCGCAGGCCGGGTTGCGCAAGGACGGTCAGTGTGTCATGGCGCGAGCGGAGTGGATCGCACACCGCTTCCTGTTTAAGCAGCTGTGCGACGTGCGCTTTACCGCCGCACGAACACCAGGTCCCACACCCCATGCCCGAGCCCGATGCCGCGGTTCTCGAACTTGGTGAGCGGCCGGTACGCCGGCTTGTCCGCATAGGCCTCGGCGGTGTTGGACAGCGCCGGCTCGGCGCCGAGCACGGCCAGCATCTGCTGGGCATAGGGCTGCCAGTCGGTGGCGCAGTGCAGGTAGCCGCCCGGTGCCAGGCGGCCCGCGAGGCGCTGCACGAAGGGCGGCTGGATCAGGCGGCGCTTGTTGTGTTTTTTCTTGTGCCAGGGGTCGGGAAAGAAGACGTGGACGGCGGCCAGCGTTGCCGGCGCAATCATCTGTTCCAGCACCTCGACCGCGTCGTGCTGCACGATGCGCAGGTTGTGCAGGTCCTGCTCGCCGATGCGCTTGAGCAGCGCGCCCACGCCCGGCGCATGCACCTCGCAGCCGATGAAGTCGGTGTCGGCACGCGCCGCGGCGATGTGCGCGGTGGCGTCGCCCATGCCGAAGCCGATCTCCAGCACCAGCGGTGCGCTGCGGCCGAACACGGCGGCGGCGTCGAGCGGCGTGGTCTGAAAGGGCAGCACGAACTTCGGGCCGAGACCGGCCAGGGCGCGTGCCTGCCCCGGCCCCATGCGCCCGGCGCGCAACACGAAGCTGCGGATCGGGCGGGCGGGCATGGGTGCCGGCGCGTCGTCAGCTTCGGTCATGGTGGCGAGGGGGCGAAGGAAGCAGCCGCTGCAGGTGTTCACAGCCCGGCACCAGGCATTCGCGGCAGCGGCTGAGCCAGCGGGGCATCGTTTCGTCGGCTGCTGGCGCCGCGCCGCCCGGCGTGCCGGCCGTTGCTCCTGCAGCGATCGGCAGGCCAAGCAGCGGGCGCAACGCCGCCAGCGCCGCCGCGGTGCGTGCCTCACCGCTGCCGTACACCACGGCATAGGGCAGGCCGGCCGAATCAAGCGCGCCGCGCACCATCGCGTCGATGGGCGCGCGCACCTGGGGTCCGTCGCGCTGCAGTCCGTCGGCTTGCCAGGCGAGGTCGATGCCCATGAGCAGCGTGCAGCCACAGCGGCGCTGCCACGCCAGCGCGCTCGCGTAGAGGCTCGGGTCGCCGAACACGAAGTCGCTGTAGACGGCGGTCATGAGCGGCGTGGTGTCGGCCAGCACGACCTTGCCGCTCTGCGCCGCCGCCTCGATGCGCCGCGCCTGCTCGGCGGCGATCGACGCCTGCTCGCCCCGGTGCGGTGTGCGGCCGGCGGCGTCGCAGAACTCGCGCAGGTATTCATCCACGACGGTGGCCTCGCGGCCGAGCGTGCGCAGCTGCCGCGCGAGCGTGAGCGCCAGGGTGGTCTTGCCGGTGCTCTCCGCACCGAGCAACGCAATGATCGGCCCCATCTCGTCAGCGGCTCACGTGGCGGGCGCGGCGCGCGCCGCGAGCCGGCTCCACGCACGCCAGCCCGCCAGCGACAGCAGCCCGAACAAGGCGTAAAGCCCGACCGTCAACCACAGCCCCTTGTAGGCGAAGAGTCCGATCGCCACCGCGTTGATCACCAACCAGGCGGGCCAGTTCTCGACCAGCTTGCGCCCGAGCAGCACCTGCGCGATTACGCTGCCGGCGGTGGGGAAGGCGTCCCACCAGGGCACGTCGGTGTCGGTGGTGTGCGTGAGCAGCAGCGCCGTGGCGGGCCACAGCAGCGCCATCGTCGTGAGCGCCAGGAGGCGCCCGCGTGCGCTCAGGAAATGCACCGCCAGCGGCGCGCCGCCATCCTGCGTGCCGCGCAGCCACTGCCACCAGCCCCAGCACGCAACTGCCACGACCAGCAGTTGCAGCGCCGCGTCGCCATACAGCCGCGCCTGCCAGAACACCGGCAGGTAGAGCAGCGAGCTGGCGATGGCCAGCGGCCAGGCGAGCGCGTTGACGCGCAGGTTGCACAGCACCATCCACACGCCGAGCACGGCGCCCAGCAGCTCGGCCCGGCTGGCCGCAACAGCGCCGAACGCAAGGGCCGGGGCGTTGAGAAAGTCGACCAATGCGGCGAGCACGAAGCGGTGGGCCCGGCCTAGCGCCGCGGCGCGACGCGCACGTAGATCTCGTCGGGCTTGACCATGCCCAGCTCGAAGCGGGCCTTCTCCTCGACCATCTCGAGGCCGACTTCGAGGTCGCGCACTTCGGCGGCAAGCCGCTCGTTGCGTGCCAGCGCCACCGCGTTCTTGTGCTGCTGCTCGACCAGCCGCGACTGCAAGCCCATCGCTCGCCCCAGGCCGCCCTTGCCGAACCACAGCTCGGCCTGAACCAGGGCCAGCAGGGCGATCAGCGCAAAGGTGACGAGGCGCATGCTCAGGCGAGGCCGGCGGCGTCGCTACTTCGGCGCGAACGGTGGCGGCACGGCACGGGCTTCAGCGCAGGTTGTAGAACGCCGACTTGCCCGGGTACACCGCCACGTCGCCGAGGTCTTCTTCGATGCGCAGCAACTGGTTGTACTTGGCCACGCGGTCGCTGCGCGAGAGCGAGCCGGTCTTGATCTGCCCGGCGTTGGTGCCCACCGCGATGTCGGCGATGGTGGAGTCTTCGGTCTCGCCCGAGCGGTGGCTGATGACCGAGGTGTAGCCGGCGCGCTTGGCCAGCTCGATGGCGGCGAAGGTTTCGCTCAAGGTGCCGATCTGGTTGATCTTGATCAGGATCGAATTGGCCACGCCCTTGTCGATGCCCTCCTGCAGGATCTTGGTGTTGGTGACGAACAGGTCGTCGCCGACCAGTTGCACCCGCTTGCCGAGCACCTGCGTGAGGTGCGCCCAGCCGGCCCAGTCGGCCTCGGCCATGCCGTCTTCGATGCTGATGATCGGGTACTTGTCGCACCAGCCGGCGAGCATCGCGGTCCATTCCTCGGCGCTGAGCTGCAGGCCTTCGCCGTCGAGCCTGTAGCGGCCTTCCTTGTGGAACTCGCTGGCGGCGCAGTCCAGGCCGAGCGCGATCTGCTCGCCGGGGCGGTAGCCGGCCTTCTCGATGGCCTGCAGGATCATCTGGATCGCCGCTTCGTGGTTGGCCACATTGGGCGCAAAGCCGCCTTCGTCACCCACCGCCGTGCTCATGCCGCGGTCGTGGATGATCTGCTTGAGCGCATGGAAGGTCTCGGCGCCCCAGCGCACCGCTTCGCGAAAGCTCGGTGCGCCCACCGGAATGATCATCAGCTCCTGCAGGTCGAGGTTGTTGTTGGCGTGCGCGCCGCCGTTGACCACGTTCATCATCGGCACCGGCAAGGTCATGCTGCCCATGCCGCCGAAGTAGCGGTAGAGCGGCAGGCCCGATTCCTCGGCCGCGGCGCGTGCCACCGCCATGCTCACCGCCAAGGTGGCGTTGGCACCCAGACGCGCCTTGTTGTCGGTGCCGTCCAGGTCGATCAGGGTGCGGTCGAGGAAGGCCTGCTCGGAGGCGTCCAGGCCGAGCACCGCTTCGCTGATCTCGGTGTTGATGTGCTCCACCGCCTTGAGCACACCCTTGCCGAGGTAGCGCGTCTTGTCGCCGTCGCGCAGTTCGATCGCTTCGCGCGAGCCGGTCGAGGCGCCGCTGGGCACTGCGGCGCGGCCCATGGTGCCGCTCTCGAGCAACACGTCGCATTCGACGGTGGGGTTGCCGCGGCTGTCGAGGATTTCTCG
>NZ_JANMWL010000139.1:0-1565 GCF_031393925.1 Methylibium sp.
CACCTCGCCGCTCTCGCCGACCGTTGCGCAGATTGAGCTGCATCACGTCGCACGCTGCCTCCGCGTGCTCGAATCTACGCATGGAAACGGTCAACGACACGCCCGGCATCGAGGCCAAGCTGCGCTACTTGCAGTCGACGCTTGCACCCGCGGGTATCGGCGAGTCGGTGCGCCGCGTCGAGACGCACAGGGCGTGGCTCCTGCTGGGTGGCGAGCGCGTGGTGAAGCTGAAGAAGCCGGTGCGCTGCCCGTTCCTCGACTTCACGACCGTGCACGCGCGCGAACGCAACGCCCACGCCGAGTTGCGCGTGAACCGTCGGCTCGCGCCACGCGTCTACCTCGGCTTGCTGGCGCTGCAGTGGGACGACGGCGTCTTCTCGCTCGTTGCGGAAGAGCAGCTGCCCGCTCCCGGCCGCACCGTCGACTGGCTGGTGTCGATGCAACGGCTGCCGGCGGAGCGGATGCTCGACCGGGTGATCGCCCGCGGCGAACTGAGGCAGCGCGACATCGACGCGCTGTTCGAGGTGTTGGTGCCCTTCTATCGGCATGCGCCTCGACCGGCCCTCGGCGAAGACGAGTACCTGCAACGCCTGCGCGACGAACTCGCCGCGAGTCGCAAAGTGCTCGCCAGTCCGCGCTTCGAACTGCCGCAGATTCACGGCCTGCTCGACCGCATGGACCGGGCAATGGTGAGGCACGAAGACCTGCTGCGAGCACGCGTGCGCGGGCGCCGCATCGTCGAGGGCCATGGCGACTTGCGCCCCGAGCATGTGTGCCTGATCGAGCCGCCGGTGGTCATCGACGCGCTCGAGTTCGACGTGCGGCTGCGCGAGGTCGATCCCCTCGACGAGTTGTCATTCCTGAGCCTGGAATGCGCGATGGCGGGCGACGCGGCGATCGGCCCGCAGCTCCTGGCGCGCTGCGCCGATGCGCTCGACGACCCTCCCCCGGCCGCCCTCCTCCAGCTTCACACCGCGCACCGCGCGCTGCTGCGAGCGCGCCTCAGCGTGGCGCACCTGCTCGAAACCGATGTCCGCACGCCGCAGAAATGGCTGCCTCAGGCCGGGCGATACCTGCAGCACGCCGGCGATGCGCTCGACGGGCTCGATGCGCAGGAGGCGCAGCGCAGCCACTGAGGGGTCTTCGGGGGTTTTCGATTCAGCGGCTCACCGGCACCAGGACTCATGGCTGGCACGGATCGCTTCGGCAAACAGCGGCGCCGCCGACACGACATGGAGCTTGGCGCGCACCGGGCCGTCGTCGGGCAGCCGGAACGGTGGCACGCTGTCGGTGACGACCAGTCGCGATAAGCCGTCGGCCGCAAGCAGCTGCGGCGCTTTGTCGACGAACAGGCCGTGGGCTGCGCAGCCGATGACGTCCTTCGCGCCGGCGCGGCGCAAGGCGGCGGCGCTGCGCTGCAGCGTCTCGCCGCTGGCGATCAGGTCGTCGAGCAGCAGCACGGTGGCACCCTCCACCTCGCCCGCCACCAGCTGACCGCCGCTCAGCACGCCGGCGCTGCGGCGCTTGTCGATCATCGCGAAGTTGACCGGCCGACCCATTCGTTC